>NZ_FXUY01000001.1:2714464-3016071 GCF_900182985.1 Pseudomonas helmanticensis
CCAGCCGTCGGGTAATTCGAATTGCAGACGCGAGACCAGTTCAACGCCGTCCTGTTGGTCGAGCTTGGCCTGCGGCACCAATTCATCGCCGCGCAGCAACGCCCAAGTCGGCGTCATGCGCGTGTCGAAGCTGCCATTCTTGCGGCCGTGACTGATACGCACGCGGTAGGTCAGGCTGGCCTTGTCACTGGACGGACGCCAGACACCGCGAGTTTGCTTACCCGGGTTGAGCAGCCACTGGCCGTCAGCCTTGAAGTCGCTGTAATGGCTGCCATCGCCCAGGTCAAAATCGAGGCTGCGCACCGCTTCGCCCTTGGCGAGGGTCAGGCGCACTTCGGCCTGATCGCTCTGCGGCAACAGGCGCACGTGATAATCCAGATCGACTTTCTGCGCCGCCCACACCGGCACGCTCAGCGCCAGAAGTACGGCGAGCAGCGCCTGAGGCAATCCCACAGCCATACACACTCCTTGTGGCTAGCGAGCCTGCACGCAGACCCGAATGATCGGGAGCAAGCTCCCTCGCTACAGATTGTTCAGTTAACCTGCGCGGAAAATCAGGTGATCTTCCCAGTCATCCTCCGGCACGCTGCCCTCGGCGAGCATGCGCCCGGATTGCGAAATCCGCTGGTGATGCACGGCATCGCGATCACCGCTGACCAGATGGTGCCACGACGGCAAATCCTTGCCTTCGCTGACCAGTCGATACCCGCAGGTCGGCGGCAGCCATTTGAATTCTTCAGCCTGGCCCGGGGTGAGCTGGATGCAGTCCGGGACAAACTTGATGCGATTCGGGTAATCGCTGCACTGACAGGTTTTCAGGTCCAGCAGTTTGCAGGCGATGCGCGTGTAATAGACGCTGTTATCTTCTTCATCCTCGAGTTTTTGCAGGCAGCACAGTCCACAACCGTCGCACAGCGATTCCCATTCCTCCAGATCGAGTTGATCGAGGGTTTTGCGTTTCCAGAACGGTTCGACTTTGGCGACCATGGCTCAAGCATCAACATCAGGTGGTGAAAAGGCCGCCAGTCTAGTGCCCAAGGCCTTGCGGGCCAAGCGCTGGCGACTGCCGGTTGTGCAGGACTTGTCAGTTTTTGTGGCGGCGCGTAGCTTTGCCAGTCGCAAGGAGCCTTGCCCGCAAGCCATTAACGCCCGACCGCGTTGCATTGCGGTGAACTGTCAGGCTCGGAAAACTCCCATTGTTCAGCGCAACTGATCCCGCCGGGTTTTCGTTCGAATCTTTTACTCAAACGTAGCAAGGAATCTCTTGATGAGTGCCAACCCTCGCGTTGCCGATTACGCCATTCACCCGCAATTCACCGACCGCTGGTCGCCGCGCGCCTTCACTGGCGAAGCAATCCCGGAAGAAACCCTGCTGAGTTTCTTCGAAGCCGCGCGCTGGGCGCCCTCGGCGTACAACTCGCAGCCATGGCGTTTCCTCTACGCGCGTCGCGATACGCCGAACTGGCAGCGTTATCTGGGCCTGCTCAATGAGTTCAACCGTAGCTGGGCGCAGCATGCGTCGGCGCTGGTGATCGTGATTTCGAAAACCACGTTCACGGCACCGGGCGCCACTGAAGAAACGCCGGCGCTGTGGCACACGTTTGACACGGGTTCGGCGTGGGGCCATCTGGCGCTGCAAGCGAGCATCAGCGGCTGGCACACCCACGGCATGGCCGGTTTCGATCAAGAGCAGACACGCAAGGAGCTGAACATTCCCGAGGGTTATGCGCTGCACGCGGCTGTGGCCGTTGGCAAGCTGGGTGACAAGGCAACCCTGGCGGATTACCTGCAAGCGCGCGAAGAGCCAAGCCCGCGTCGTCCGCTGAACGAACTGGCGGCTGAAGGCGACTTTACCCTCTAAGCCACAGCGCAAATGATCGTTCCCACGCTCCGCGTGGGAATGATCTGAAGCAAGGAGATCAATACCCGCGGTTGAAATCCACTTCGCCGCGCAACGCCTCACTCGCCTGATACGCCTTCAGGTTGTCGACAAACAGCTGCACCATCAACGCCGGTGACGTCGGCGCCGAGCTGTGCCCGGTCAGCAGCAAGCCCCACGCGGTCCAGAACGGATGACGTTGCGGCAACGGTTCCTGACGGCAGACATCGATCACCGCGCCCGCCAGATGCCCTTCCTTCAGCGCTTCCACCAGATCCGCATCGACCACCGCGACACCGCGTCCGGCATTGATGAACAACCCGGTCGGCTTGAATTGCCGGAACAGCGCCGCATCGTAGATATCGTGGGTGTGTTCGGTGTTGGGCAGCAGATTGACCACGTAATCGACTTCGCCGACCAGCCGTGGCAGATCGGCCATCGAGCCGACTTCGACAAACGGCGCCTGCTCGCGGGCGCTGCTGGCGATGCCATACAGCTCGACGCCGAACGGCCGCAGAAACTGCGCGACACTCTGGCCGATGTCACCGGTGCCAACGATCAGCACCTTGCGTCCGACAAGACTCTGGCCGGTGCGATTGTCCCACTTGCGCTCGACCTGGCTGACCAGACGCGCCAGCACTTCGCGCTCATGACCGAGCATGTAGGTGAGGACATATTCAGCCATGACCTGGCCAAAAATCCCCACCGCCCGGGTCAGGCGGTAATCGCGACGCAAGCCGTCGGCGAGCAGCGGCGTGATGCCGGCCCAGGTCGATTGCAGCCATTGTGGCTGATGCCCTTGGCGCAACAGCGTCGCCAACAGATCCGGCTGCCCCAGCCACACCGGGCAATCGGCAGCCTGACGCGCCAGTTCGGCAGAGTCGCCACTGGTCAGCACTTCGAGTTCCGGCACTGCCTGACGCAGCAGTCGGGCGTATATCGCGTGGTCGTGTTCAGCAATCAGAACGCGCATCTTCAAACCTTTCGCAAACCGTGCAGATGGCCACCGGATTCAGGGCGGCCATCGCGGTAAAAACAGTTCCAGGGTTAACCAAGGCCCAGGACAGGGCCTTGCAGATCAGACCGGATCGTTGCGTCGCAGCAACTCTTCGGGCAAGTGCTCGATGTACTCGTCCTCGGCCGGCGGCATTTGCAGGTGATAGCCCTGCTTTTCGAGGTTTTCCAGAACCAGGACGATGTCTTCGCTGGCCAGTTTACGCTCGGGCGTCAACACCAGACTGAAGGTAAATATGGCTTTGCCGAAGGCCGCCATCAGGGCCTCGGGCACGCGTTCCAGCTCATCGCTCTTGAGCACATAGAGATACATGCCCTTGCGCTTCGAGCTTTGGTAAATAGAGCAAATACGTTTCAAGGCTGTTCTCCGGCGGTGGCCAGGCTGTCGAGCAGCTTCTGGCCCATGAGTTCGCGGCGCCAGCCACGCAACGACTCAGGCAATTGGTAAGGACCCTCGGGGTAGCCGCTTTTGACCAGGGCTTCGAGGGTTTTCTTGCGCAGCATCAATTCCGGGGCGATATCGAGGCGTTCAGCTTCGGCCTGACCCAGTGCGCGCAGTTGTTTGATCAACGCGGCGGCTTCGATCGGCAACGGTTCCGCCACGGCAGGTGGCCACTGATCAGGCCCCACACTGCCAGAGCGCTTGATCAGATCAAGCAGAAATTGACCGTCCTGACGCACGGTACGCGGGTGCATGTCTTCGATCTTGCCCAGCGCCGCGAGGTTGTCCGGTTGCGTGCGGGCCAGCGGCCACAGCGAATGCTCACGAACAATTCGGTTGCGCGGCAGATCCCGGGCACGGGCTTCGGTTTCACGCCAGGCGCACAGTTCACGCAGAACCGCCAATTGCGCGCGCGAGAGTTTCCACGCCAGTTTGGCCTCGCGGTAAACCTCGTACGGATCGCTTTCACGGCGCAGGTTGGCAACCAGTTCGGCGCCGTCCTCCAGCACCCAGGCGAACTTGTCGTCAGACAGTTTCGGCCGCAGTTGTACGAAAACTTCCGCCAGGTGCACGGCGTCTTCGGCGGCGTAGCTGATCTGGGTTTCGGACAGTGGTCGCTGCAACCAGTCGGAGCGCGTCTCGCCCTTCGGCAGTTCGATACCGAGCACCGCTTGCACCAGGCGCGAATAGCCCATGGAGAAACCGAGGTTCAGGTAAGCGGCGGCCAATTGTGTGTCGAACATCGGCGCCGGCAGGCTGCCGGTCAAGCGCAACAGCACTTCGAGGTCTTCGCTGCAGGCGTGCAGGACTTTGAGTACGGCCGGGTTTTCCAGCAATGCGGCGAGCGGTTGCCAGGCATTGATGGTCAGCGGATCAATCAGGTAGGCGCGTTTGCCGTCGCCGACCTGCAACAGGCCGGCAATCGGGTAGAAGGTGTCGACCCGCATGAATTCGGTGTCGAGGGCAACGAAAGGCAACTGCTGCCACTCGGCGCAAAACTGCGCGAGGCTATCGTTGTCGCGAATCCAGTGAATATCGATGGCCACACGGCTCTCCCTTGAAGAATGGCGCGCAGTATATATCGCCACTGGCGATTTACGCGCCTGCGAAGGGCAAGAGCTGTAACGAAATGTCCTGCCCAAGAGCAAGAATAGTCTGACAGAAGGATCAAACGCGGCCATTACCTGTAGGAGCTGCCGAAGGCTGCGATCTTTTGATCCTGTTATTGAAGATCAAAAGATCGTCCGAACGCGGCCCGAACCTTTGGCAGCTCCTACAGGGGAATGTTTCAGTCCTTGGCCAGGACGCCGTCGATCACGGCGCCACGGCAGCCGGCGAACATGTCCAGACCCGGCTGATACACCGAACTCTTCACTTCCAGAAGGCCGAGCATCGAATGGAACAGGTTGTCCTGGCTCAGCGGTTTGTCGCGGCTCATTTGCAGGCAATGAGTGTCGACCGAATAGGCCTTCTGATAGCTATCGGAGAACCACGCCAGCATCGCTACGTGTTTCTGTTGCTCCGGCGCCAGCATGTAAGGCGTGCCGTGCAGGAACAGGTTGTACTCGCCCAGCGATTCGCCGTGATCGGACAGATACAACATGGCGGTATCGACCTTGTCCTGATTGTTGCGCAACACGTCGATCAGGCTCGACAGCACATGATCGGTGTACACCAGCGTGTTGTCGTAGCCGTTGACGATACTTTCGCGGCTGCAATTGTTCAGCGCGTTACTTTCACAGACCGGGGTGAAGTGCTCGTACTCTTTTGGATAACGCTTGAAGTATTCCGGGCCGTGGCTGCCCATCTGGTGCAGAACCAGCACGGTGTCTTTGTCCAGATGATCAATAAAGCTTTGCAGGCCTTGCAGAAGAATTTCGTCACGGCATTCGCTGTTGGCACACAGGGTCGGGTCTTTCAAGTTGCTGACATCCTGCACCGTCACGCGATCACAGGTACCTTTGCAGCCTGACTGGTTATCGCGCCAGATCACATCGATACCAGCACGTTTGAGCACGTCGAGCAGGCCTTCTTCGTTCTTCGCCTTGCTCGCGTCGTAATCCTTGCGCCCCATGTTGGAGAACATGCACGGCACCGAGACAGCGGTTTCCGTGCCACAGGAATGCACGTCGGTGAAGGCAATCAGCCCGGTTTCCTTGTCGAGTTGCGGCGTGGTGTCCCGGTTGTAGCCGAGGATGCCAAAGTTCTCGGCACGCGCACTTTCACCCACCACCAGTACCGTCAGCGATTTACGCGGCTGCAGCTTCACATCGGGATTACGCTGAGCGTCTTCACCAATCTTGATAAACGGTTGCTCTGCCGAAGCCACCAGCTCGCGAAGATAGCCGGCCGATGCGCCAATGTAGTTGCTCGGCACCAGCATCAAACGAATTTCATGGTGATTGCGAAACAGCGACGATAACCCTTGGTAGTTAGCCAGTGCAACACCACCGATGACTGCTGTCGACGCCACACTGACAATAACCTTACTGAACAACTCGCGGTGCCAGCGACGATAGTTGACCGGCACTTTCCACAACAACCATGACGGCAAGACACCGAGCAATACTATATAAGCCAACAACTTCAACGACAGCAGATCGCGCACTTCGGTGATATTGGTTTCGGCGAAGTTTCTAAACATCCCCGCATCAATCATCACGCCATACTGGCTCATGAAATAAGCCACGCCGGCGCTGAGCAAAAACATCAACGTCAGAACCGGTTTAAGCAGTGGCCGAAAGGCCAGGAACGTCAGCACAATGTTGAACGCCGCAAAGATCATCACCGCGAAAGCCACGCGCATGGCGATGCCTTTGCCGTCTGCGGCAGTGATGTCGAACAGATGCTGCCAGAGCACGAAATTGAAACCGATCAAAAGAAAGGCGCTGGCAATCAACGTCACCCATTCCGGGCGCACGGCTTTTAACTTCAACATAAAGGTAATTACTTCCCGAAAGGACGCGCCTCGGTTATTTGTGAAAATTTCATTAACCAAGGCGTGACAGACTTTAAGCAGGCAACCATCAATTTTTTGTGAAAAAGACGCCAACGATTAGTTGGCTTGTCGGAATACTCTGAAACATGCCAAGCATTTGAGAATGATTCAGCTTTTATTCAGAAAACACCCCTGTAGGAGCTGCCGCAGGCTGCGATCTTTTGATCTTGATCCTGCTTCAAGATCAAAAGATCGTCCGAACGCGGCCCGAACCTTCGGCAGCTCCTACAGGCGTCGTAGCGGGTATTTGATTTTTAGGTTGCGGGGCGGGTTTTCTGGTTTGCGCGGCGGTGACGGGGCTGCGCTAAATCGTCAGCTCCGCTCAAAGGTCCGATGATGGAAAACGTCCGCACCACCACCGCCCGCCCAGCAGTCTGGCTGATGTTCGCGATCATACTCGTCGCGCTCAACCTGCGTCCTTCGATGGCGGCGGTCGGGCCGTTGCTCTCGGCGATTCGTGGTGACATTGCGTTGAGTTTCAGCCTCGCCTCGCTGTTGACCATGCTGCCGGTGATGGCGATGGGGCTGGCGATGTTTTTCGGCATTCGCATCAGTCAGCGTCTCGGCGAACTGCGCACCGTACTGCTGTCGTTACTGATCATCGGATTGGCGACGCTGTCGCGGCTGATGATCGACTCTGCTGCCGAATTGATTGCCAGCGCCGTGCTGGCGGGCATTGGCATTGCGCTGATTCAGGCATTGATGCCGGCGCTGATCAAATCGCGCTTCCCCGACAACGTGGCGCTATGCATGGGCTTGTACGTCACTTCGATCATGGGCGGTGCGGCCATCGCGGCGTCGTTCGCGCCACTGATGCTGGCGCACACCGGCAGTTGGCGGATCGCACTGGCTGTCTGGGCTGCGTTGGCATTGCTGGCCTTTGTGTCTGGCTGGACGCAGCGTAAAAATCTGTCATCCCCGGCTGCCGTGGCGACACAGAAAGAGTCGTTCTTCAACAATTCCCGCGCCTGGCTACTCGCAATCTTCTTTGGCTTGGGCACGGCGTCCTACACCTGTGTGCTCGCCTGGCTGGCGCCGTACTACGTGGAAAAGGGCTGGAGTGAACAAAACGCAGGGCTGCTGTTAGGTTTTCTGACGGCGATGGAGGTGATTTCCGGCCTGGTAGTGCCGGCCATCGCCAATCGCAGCCGTGACCGGCGCGGGGTGCTGATGGCCTTGCTCGGGCTGATCATCGCCGGTTTCTGCGGTTTGATCCTCAGTCCGCAACATCTCAGCCTGCTCTGGCTCTGTTTGTTGGGGCTGGGCATTGGCGGGCTGTTTCCGATGAGTCTGATCGTCTCGCTGGATCATCTCGATAACCCGCAACGCGCCGGGGGCCTGACGGCTTTTGTGCAAGGCATCGGTTACCTGATTGCCGGGCTCTCGCCGTTGATGGCCGGGATTGTCCGCGATCAATTAGGCAGTTTCGAATGGGCCTGGTGGTCGCTGACGGCGGTGATGGTGATCATGCTGTTGATGGTGTGGCGCTTCGATCCCCGGCATTACACGCGGCATTTTGACTGAACCGACTAGAGGCCTCTGGCCATGTTTTAGCCCTTTGTCGGACGACGTCGTGTTGCTAAAAGTTTCTGTCCCACAACTGTCCGTGAAATGTCCTACAAGGCTTTGTCCTGGCACCATCGTTCCGTTAGGATCGTTCGCACACGTTTGCGCGGATTCAGCGCAAGGAGCACAGCGGGACGGAACGGATGCTGAACAGTAACTTGCTTCGAAAGCTCGACATGCAGGATCTCATGGTGTTTATCGCCGTGTATGAGCAAAGCAGCGTCACCGATGTCTCGGAAACGCTGTTTGTCAGCCAGTCCACCGTCAGTTACTGCCTGAAGAAACTGCGCACCAGTTTTGAAGACGAGTTGTTCATCAACACGCGCACCGGCATGCGGCCGACCTACAAGGCCAGCAGCATGTACGGCCATGTGCAGAAGATCCTCGAAAGCATCAACCTGTGTCATGCCGGTGCCCCGGCGTTCGACCCGAGCCAGCAGGCCGTCACGTTCAATATCTGTGCCCCGGAATACTTCGAGCAACTGATCCTGCCACGGCTGTTGAAGCGCTTCGATTTCGATGACTTGCCAGTGATGGTCAACATGCACAAGTTTGAAACCGACGTGCCGGCCGATGAGTTGCGCGATGGCAGCCTCGACCTGGTGATCAGTTTCGGCCCCAACTTCCACCGCCATCACACCGACCTCAAGTCACGGATGTTGCTCGAAGACGATCTGGTCTGCGTCTTCGACAAACGTGCCACGCCGCTGGAACCGCGCCTGAGTCTGCAGGCCTTTACCGAGCGGCGGCACGTGTTTCCGACACCGTGGACCTCGACCACCAACATGGTCGACGGCTGGCTGGCACGGCAAGCGCAGAAACGCCAGATTGTCGCGCGCTCGAACAGTTATAGCGCCGCGTTGAAGATGATCACCGGCACCGATTTCATCCTCACCCTGCCCCGGCGCATTCAGCGTCTGCTCACCAACGAAGCGGTGTTCAATCACTGTGAGGCGCCGAACGGCTTGCCGGGGTTCACCCTCGACATGCAGTGGAGCCAGACGGTCGATCAGGACAGCGCCAATGTCTGGCTGCGCGAACAAGTGATCAAGGTGTGCAGTGAGCTGGAAGCGGCCTGAGGCTTAAACGCCGATGGCGGTTTTGCTGTAGGACTCGCGTTCGATGTCGACCAACTCGACACACAACTGCACTTCGAGCCCGGCCGGCCATTCGCAGAGATCCTGCAACACCGCCAGCAAACTCTGCGACAGCTGTTTCTTGATCTCCGCTGAACGACCGCTGAGCAGCGCCAGTTTCACGTAGACAAAGGCGCGCTCGGCCATTGCCGTGCCGACCTTGAACGTCTCGACTTTGGTCGCGCGGCTCTTGATATCGAACTCCGCCGCGAACTGACCGGACCCCACCAACGTATTGTTGAGCCGGATCAAAGCGACGTCGGCGTTCAACTGCGGCAGGTTGGCGGTGTATTCCAAGTGCAGGTGTGGCATCGGGAGGCTCCAGTGAGTCAGCGGAAAGTTCGTACATATACCACAAGCAGCTCTGCGCATTTTTCCCTGTAGGAGCTGTCGAGTGAAACGAGGCTGCGATCTTTTGATCTTGAGATTCAAAGATCAAAAGATCGCAGCGTGCCGCAGCTCCTACAGGTGCGGTGTTGATCAGGATGGAATCACCGGTCGTTCACTCATGAAAGCTTCCAGCCTTGAACGCAACCAACGCTCGGCCGGATCGCTGTCGACATGGCTGAGCCAGACCATCGACAGGTCCAGTGTCGGCGTCTTGAACGGAAACGGTTCCTTGAACAGCAATCCCGAGGTGGCCATCGCGGCGGCGGTGTAATCCGGCAGGCTGGCGATCAGATCGGTACCAGCCAGCAACGCCGGCAACGCGCTGTATTGCGGCACCGACAGCACCACCTGGCGAGTGCGCCCGAGTTCCGCCAGCCATTCATCAGCGAAACCACTGACATTCGCCGTGTGCGACACCAGTACGTGCGGCCGTGCGCAATATTCGTCGAGAGTCAGCGGAGTAGCCGAGGCATCGGCACGCAGGATGCTCGGCTGAATATGCCGCAGCAGTTTGCGCTTGGCATTGGCCGGCAGGCCACGGGTCTGGCTGATGCCGACGGTGATGTCGCCGGCGGCGAGCAGATCGGGAATCCGCCAGTAATCGACATGCTGCACGACAAACACCACGTTCGGCGCTTCCTGGCGCAAGGCGCGCAACAGCGGCGGCAGCAAGCCGAACTCGACGTCGTCGGACAGGCCGATGCGAAAGGTCATGGTGCTGACCGCCGGATCGAAATCGCGGGTCAGGCTCAGTGCCACCGACAGTGAGTCGAGCGCAGGCTTGAGATGGCGAAAGATATCCTCGGCGCGGGCCGTCGGCTCCATGCGATGGCCGACGCGGATGAACAGCGGATCGTTGAGCATCGTGCGCAGGCGATTGAGCGCCGAGCTGATGGTCGGCTGGCCGAGGAACAGTTTCTCCGCCGCCCGGGTCACGTTGCGCTCGAGCATCAAGGTCTCGAACACCACCATCAGGTTGATGTCGGCCTTGCGTAGTTCATTGCGGTTCATCCATTGCTCCCCGATCCCCAGTCTGAAGGGCAGTGTAGAAAGGTCCGCCGACAACGTCTATGCGGACACGGCTCAGTTGATCGACATTGCCTTCAGGCCTATGGCGAGTTGTCGGCGATCCTGGCCGACGCCCAACTGCTCAGGACTGATCGCATCGGCGAACTGCAGTTGCACCCGCAGCAAACCCTCTTGCGTGATGCGTTGGCGGATAGCCGGAGTGAGCTGCAATTGGAGACTGTTGCCTTCCGGCTGGTCCAGCGTGGTCGCCAGTGCTTCGATGCCATTGAGCTTGATCACCACGCGTTGGCGCATATGCCCCGGGGCAAGGAACGCCGTGGCCTGAAGATGCAGGGTGCGGGCCGAATCGTTCACTCGCATGACCATTTCCGCTTCGGCACCGCTGGACCAGACGCCCCAGGTTTCGGCATCCGACCAGCCGCGCGCGAGATAATCCTTACCAGCAGCACCATAGCTGAACTGCGCTTTTGCTCCGGAGACGAACTCAGGCACTAGCTGTTGTGGCGTCTGATCGACGGGCACCTGCACGCATTCACGACACTTTTTCCAGCCCGGCGCCAGCACCCGGAATCCATCGATACGGGTGAACAGATCCGTTTCGGTATTGACGGTGGAAACTGCCTGCAGCAGTGCCCGATCACTGAGCAGGTACAACGAATCCGCGTCATATTGCCCCGAAGCCAACATCGTGCGGCTGTGCTGATCAGCCACCTCCCACTGGTCCTTGCCCATCCGTCCCAGATAGACAGCGTCGGTCGGCAGCCCATGCGTTGCGGCGAATGCGGCGACGTTCATCCACTCCGGCGACAGGTTCTGCGGAAGGATCCAGCGGACTTTCTGATAATGCTCGGCGGCATTTTTCCAGAACGGGTCGACAAAGGGCGTCTTCCATTGCGTGCTTGGCGCGACCATCAACTGCTTGCGCACCAACGACCAGCCGCTGTGCGTATCCGCAACTTGAACGGCCAGCGCCAGCGCCATCAGCACGGTTGCCACACGCGGTTTATTGGCGCGAACAACCAGGTAAATGATCAACAGAATGAACGCGTAATACACCGGCCAGAACATGCGTCCCGAGGCCCGGAAAATATTGGCGATGGCGATTATCTTGTCCGGTAACGGATAGGTGAAATTCGCCCCTGCAACGGCAATGTTGTTGGACACCGCAAACACCGTCAGCCCGGCCAGCGCGATCAGCACAAGCCAGTGCCGACGCAGCGACTGCGCCAACCCGGTCTGCCCTTGCAGCCACCCGACCAGCCCACAGACGGCCAGCAATAACAGGCCCAGTCCGAGATAACTGAAACCTTCCGTATCACCCAGACCACCAGGCAGATCCTTGAGAAGGTATGACCAGTGATTGGGACTGAACAGTGTCAGCACATTGGCTCGGTACAAGCCAAATCCGTCGGAAACCGCATCGGAGCCGTTGACGGAAAAATACCCCGCCTGCCAGCAGCAAAAACTCACCAAGGCGAACAGCAGAACCAGTTCGATGGCGACATCACGCAAGGTCAGCCGCGCTTTGAAATACCGAGCGAGCAGATCGGCCAGCCAGAGCAGCGCGACCATGGCCAGAAAATACGCATGAATCAGCGCGGTGCACGCCAGCAAAATCCCCCAGGCCAGACGTCGCCGCGGGTCCACCGGGCGCAAGGCCAGGTACAAGGCGGCCAGAATCAGAAAATGTCCGGCCAGCGACAAATGGGTCGGCATGCGGATGATCATCGGCGGAGCAAACAGAAAAAGTGCACAACCCAATGCCCGCAAAGTGACACTGGAGGTGACCAGCCCGACCAGTTTCCAGGCGAACCATGCTTGCAGGACAAAACAGGCGAGAAACCAGATTCCGAAATACTGAAATGTCTGCGGAAGCCATGCAGCAAATGGCTTGAACAACAATGCCAGCAGCGGATTGGAGTCGGAAAAGATCAGGCCGTTGCTCAACTCCAGTCCGTATGTCGGATTCAGGCCGAGCGGAAACGTCCACGGCGCCTGACGGAAAAATGCCCATCCCAGATAGTGCGTTGCCGGATCGCCTTGCCCCAGCCAGGCAATATTCTGCGGATCAAGCGCCCGAGGGCCGACGACGATGAAGAACGCCAATACGCCGATCATCAACGGCAACAGAGTGACAGCCAGGCGTTTTGTGGAATCCTTCATCGATACGTCCAGAAGTTGTGCAGTACAAAAGTGAATGCCGGAATGGTCAGCGCCACCGCGACGATTCCCAACAAATAATGCAACCCGGCCATCTGCGCAGCCCAGGCAACGAACATCGCCAACAGGAATCCGCCCACCGATACCAGCAGAAAGCGCAGCAACGTTCTGCCACGCAGTCGGGCGGAAAAACTCCAGGTGGTATTGATCACGTAGGAAACAACCGTCGCCACGGCAAACGCAACACCGTTGGCCAAGGGCGGCTGCGGGCTGATGAAGTTGATGAACAACACCGCGACCAGCGCATGCAGAGCCGTGACAAACACACCGGTCACGGCAAAGCGTAAACCGCGCTGGATCAGCGCTGATTTTTCGCCTGAGGTCACGGTTTTTGCGCCAACACGAAAACGCTCAAACCGGCCAGACGATTCATGCCCATCAGCGGCAGTTCAAGGCTGCACAGGGTTTTCAGTACGCCGTTTACCAGCGGGTGATGACGCTTGAGCTGTGAGCGCGGCGCTGAGGCCTGCGGGCCTTGCGGTAACAACCGTAACGCCGCCGCAATCGGGAACACCGCGCCGAAATAATAGGCACCGCGCTGCACGGTCAGGCCGGCATCGCGCGCCAGCGTTTCGAACTGCGCCAGGGTGTAGCGGCGCTTGTGTTCAAGGAAATCGTCATGGCCGCTCCAGAGGAACTGGAAGGCCGGCACCGTCATCAGAAAACGGCTGCCGGAAGGCACTTTATCGACGTACATCCTGAGCAGGCCGAGGTCATCGTCAACGTGTTCCAGCACGTCCATCAGCAACACCAGGTCGGCGTCGAGGTTTTCAATCCCGCGCCGGTAATGCACCGGTTTGCCGGCAGTCGTCGTGCTCGAGTCGGCGGGATAGCTGATGTCGACGCACCATGCCTCCTGCGCGGTGGTATGCGTCAGCAGATGATGCGAGAAAAATCCGGAACCGGCGCCCACGTCGAGGATTCGTCTGATCGGCGCATCACCCAGCAAACGCGTGGTTGCCGCCGCTTTGGAGCAGTAATACCAATGCTCGTTGATGCTGTCGCCGAGGATGTCGGTTTCCTTGAGATCCATGTTTCAGTCCTTCGAGTCGTAGACACGACGCACCAGAAAAACCGGTCGGCGCTTCGCTTCAATGTAGGTACGGCCGAGGTATTCACCGAGCACGCCAATGCCGATCAATTGCAAACCTCCGAGAAACGTCACGGCAACCATCAATGAGGCATAACCGGGCAAATCGATGCCCGAGACCAACGTGCGCACGACAATGAAAATCGCGAAGGCAAAAGACACCAGCGACACCAGCGCGCCGACGTACGTCCAGACTCGCAACGGTTCGGTACTGAAGCTGGTAATGCCTTCGAGGGCGAAGTTCCACAGCCGCCAGCCGTTGAATTTACTCTGCCCGGCCGCGCGCTCGGGGCGCTCGTAATCGACGTGAGTGGTACGAAAGCCGACCCAGGCAAACAGGCCTTTCATGAATCGACGGGATTCGGGCAAGGTCAGCAAGGCATCGACCACGCAGCGATCCATCAGGCGGAAATCACCGACGTTTTCGGGCAATGGCTGTTCGGCGATCTTGTTGTGCAGGCGATAGAACCAGTGGGCCGATGTTTGTTTGGCCCAGGTATCGCTGCGCCGGCTGATGCGGTGGCCGAGCACCACTTCAAAGCCTTCTCGCCAGCGCTCGATCATTTGCAGGATGACTTCGGGCGGGTCCTGCAAATCAGCATCGATCGGTACGACGATCTGCCCGGTGGCAATCTGCAAACCAGCAGACAACGCCGCTTCCTTACCGAAATTACGGCTCAGGTCGACGATCCGCACACGCGAGTCTTGCTGTTGACGCTCGAGCAGGCGTTCAAGCGTGGCATCAGTGCTGCCGTCGTTGACGAATACCAGCTCAAGGTCGATCAACGCTTGTGTCTGAAAGACTTCGTCGATGCGCAGCAGAAACGTGTCGAGGCTGTCCTCTTCGTTAAAAACAGGGATCACCAGCGACAACGTTACCCGCGCAACCTGTTGCGTTCCGTGCTCGGTCAAGGGAGTGCTCTTTTTATAGTGTTTGTCGGTCATCGAATGATTTTCGATGCCATGAGCCATCCCGTATTAAGCAGTAGCGTCGTCGGCGTTGCAAGGGTCAGGCGGCGTCATATTGGCCAATCCAGAGGCCGATTGCTGCGCTCTAGCCCGTGGCCTTCAGAAACATTCACCAACGATTGGAAACAAATGTCCGATAGCCAAAATACCCGCCTGCGCTAGGCTTGCGTCGATGCGTCACACAGGATGTCGCACACATAAATCGCATGGAGCGAACTGAATGTATTTCGAGATTTACAGGCAATCCAGAGGCATTCCGAGCACGGGCAAAGGGCAATGGCGCTGGAGGCTGCGCGCGGGCAATCACGAGACCATCGCCAGTGGCGAGTCATACGTGAACAAGGCCGACTGCATTCATGTGATCGAGTTGATCAAAGCCGTGCAGGGCGACACCCCGGTGAGGGAAATTTAATCGCGCGAGCCAATGCAGGGCTGCGTCCTACAGCCACTTCCTTTTTTGACCGAACGACTGGCGAGCCATTTCTGCGCTCCTACGCTCATCGACGTATGGGGCGATTCAGCCCTGTTTCGCCACATCACTCGAACTCAAAAGGAGCCGCAGAAATGGCTAGAGACAAAGCGAAAGACGACAAGCACTTCAACTGCACGCAAGAACACGAAGCTGACTATGTCGCCGGCCTCTACCCGCATGCCAGGGACGAAGTGAAAACCTTCCTGACAACCGCGTGCATGGACAAGTCGCTGCATAACTCGACGCATAAGGATGTGTATGAATTGATCAAACGCAAGTTGGGCCACTCGCAGCCGTGAATGGCTGGGGCGCGGGGTGATGTAGCCTTGCGCAAATGAAAAAGCCCCACGGGTTCAGGCCTGTGGGGCTTTGTTGTAGACAAAATACGAGATTTGCGAAGACCGTCGATGGCATTCAATCGTCGTCATCATCGTCGTCATCTGAAGATATAGATGCTCCGCCACCCTCGACAAAAGACTGACAACCTTCATTGAAGGACTGCGACGGGGTGTCGCAAGAGGACTCATCGTCAATGTCGTTTTCTTCGGCCCAGTCATAGCCGGCCTGGTGTCCTGAGCAATCATCCGTGCATTCGTAGCTGTCGAATGTATCAGCAAGGGCAGTTGCGCATCCAGCCATCGATACGAGCAAACAGACGCCATAAAGTGCCTTCATCAACCACCTCGCAATGCTCCAACGAAACACAGAAATCTAGTGATTACTGACCATCACGAGATTTAGTACCGTATTTTCCAGTGTACGGATTCACATTTCCCTTAGTACTGTAGTTATTGTTTTTTGTGGAATCTGGATTTGTAGCATGGGCGGGTCGAACATAGGTGCCATTGCTTCGTGTATATCCAGCAACGGAGTGATCAGAACGACTTCCAGATGAATAGCTGGACTTGTACGACGAATGCCCAAAGGAGCTGCTGCCACGCGCCTGCACGCCGGCTGAAAATGCCACCGCTGATGCTAAAGCAGCTACGACCAGTATTATCTTCATTCTGCTCACCCTTTCCGACTCCGTGATAGCCTGACGATATCACTGCAAAGGGATGGCGGACAGAGAGGCACTCAAACTGAGTAGATCGTGCGCAACCCTATTGAAAGCAGCCGAGTCGTTCTCTAAAAGAATGAGCATTGAAATTCATGGAATCCGGAAACAAAAAAGCCCCGTAGCTTCTCAGCTACGGGGCTTTTTCTATGTAATGGCGGAGAGATAGGGATTCGAACCCTAGGTACCGGTGAAGGTACAACGGATTTCGAATCCGTCCCATTCGGCCACTCTGGCATCTCTCCAACGGCGCGCATCATAACAACACTTTTACCGAAAGCAAACCCTCTTTCGAAAATTTCTTCGTGCTATCAGATGCTTGCGTCGATTAAAGCGGTACACCCAGACGATTGGCGACTTCTTCGTAGGCTTCGATGACGTCACCGAGGCCCTGGCGGAAGCGGTCCTTGTCCATTTTCTTCTTGGTGTCCTTGTCCCACAGACGGCAGCCGTCCGGGCTGAACTCGTCACCGAGGACGATGGAGCCGTCGCTGAACACGCCGAACTCCAGCTTGAAGTCGACCAGCAGCAGGCCGGCGTCGTCGAACAGCTTGGTCAGGACTTCGTTGACCTTGAGCGACAGTTCTTTCATGCGAACCAGTTGCTCGGCGGTGCCCCAACCGAATGCCACGACGTGGGATTCGTTGATGAACGGGTCGCCCTTGGCGTCGTCCTTGAGGAACAGTTCGAAGGTGTAAGGGTTGAGCTTCAGGCCTTCTTCGACGCCCAGACGCTTGACCAGGCTACCGGCAGCGTAGTTACGCACAACGCACTCGACCGGGATCATGTCGAGCTTCTTCACCAGAACTTCGTTGTCGGCCAGCAGTTTGTCGAATTGGGTCGGAATGCCGGCCGCTTCGAGTTTCTGCATGATGAAGGCGTTGAACTTGTTGTTGACCATGCCTTTGCGGTCGAGCTGCTCGATGCGCTTGCCGTCGAACGCCGAGGTGTCGTTGCGAAACAGCAGGATCAAGCGGTCAGCGTCGTCGGTCTTGTAAACCGATTTGGCTTTGCCGCGGTAGAGTTCTTCACGTTTTTCCATGATGGGCTCCGCTTGCTAAGTAGGTGGGCTAGGCGATGTGGCGCCAGTCGAGCCCTGAATCTTGATCGGCCAGTTGCAGCCAGTCCGGGTCGCACCCGAGGGTGTCGACGAAACATTGCCGGGCCAGCTGCGGCATGTTGTTCTTGCTGCTCAGATGGGCCAGGACCAGGTGTTGCAACCTCTGCCAACCCAACTCGGACACCAGGAATGCCGCCTGATGGTTGTTCAAATGTCCCAGCTCGCCGCCCACCCGCTGCTTGAGAAAGTACGGGTAATGACCACGGGCCAGCATGTCGCGACAATGGTTGGACTCGATCATCAACGCATCGAGATCCCGATAACCGTCCAGCACCCGCTCGCAATAGGAACCCAGGTCGGTCAGCAGGCCGAAGCGCCGCTGCTCGTGATCACTGAAAACATATTGGGTCGGTTCCTGCGCATCATGGGCCACGGCAATGACCCCGATGTTCAGAGCACCGATCTGCAGTTGCTCGCCGCCGGCCAGAAAGCCTGCGGGTTCAATCGGTTTGCGCATCCCGCGCAGTGTGCCGCGACTGAGGTAGACCGGTAGATTGTAGCGCCGAGACAGCAAACCCACGCCATGCACGTGGTCGGCATGTTCGTGGGTTACGAGTATCGCGCTCAGTTGCGCCGGGTTCACACCCAGGCGCAACAGGCGTTTTTCGGTTTCCCGCAGGGAAAAACCACAATCCACCAGCACATACGTATCAGCACTGGCGATCAGCGTGCCGTTCCCTTGGCTACCGCTGCCGAGAACGGCAAAACGCATGGTTGATCAGCCCAGGTTGTCCTGAATCACGCTCAGCACTTTGCGCGCCACTTCAGCCGGCGCAACGGTGTTGATGTTTTTCTCGACGGTCACCTGAATGTTCTCGCCAACCTTGCTCAGGCGAACCTGATAACGCTCGGCACGGGACTCAACTTCTTCCTTGGTCGGCGCGCTGCCGAACAGGCTGCTGAAGAAACCAGGCTTGTCGTCTTTCTTTTCGGCTTTTTCGGCCAGGTTGATGTAGTACAGGCCGAGGCTGCGGTTGATGTCTTCAACGCGCCATTCGCCTTGCTCCAGCGCACGGCCAACACTCGACCAGGCACGGTCCAGATCGGTACCGACGTTCAACACCGGGTTGCCGCTGCCGTCTTCGCTGAGGCTGACACGGCTCGGCGTATCGAAATCACGCGAGGCCAGCATCGACACCGAACCGCCCTTCTCGGAGATCCGGCTCATGCTCGCGAGCATGTCGTCGACCAGGGCTGCGTCCAGGCCAGTGTTGACCGAACGGTTGGTGAAATCGACATCGGCAGTGCTGCCGGCAGGACGCTCGGCGCTGACCACGTAGATTTCACTGGTGTTGCGCTGCACGCCTGGCTCGATGCGGACACGGACGCGGGTTTCGCTGTCGCTGGCGATGCCGGCCGCGCTCAGGCGCTTGGCCATCGACGCGGACAGCTCATCGGAATGCTGCCAGGTGGTGGTGAATTCGCCGGTTTGCGGACGCTGTTCATCCAGACGGAAACCGTTGTCCTGGAAGAACTGCACCGCCACTGGCCAGACTTCGGCCGGTGGATGCTGGGCCATGACCCAACGCGAATCGCCGCTCTTCTGCAGCGAGTAGTCGGTGGCATCGGCGATCGCCGACAACGGTTGAGGACGTGGAACCACGTACTCGCCCTTGGCGGTGTCATCAGCAACGTTGCGCGGGATCGGCAGCAGCGGATCCAGACGCTTGGAAGTGCTGACATCCGGTGGCAGTTGCATCGGTGCAGTCTGTTGCGCTTCCAGGTAATCGCTACCACGGTCACGGAAATAACCTTCCGGGCCCCAGACCCATCCGCAGCCACTGGTGCTGGAGATAATCAAGGCAAGTGCGGAAAGTCCGGCCATTCGCTTCATGCGTTGTACTTCCTCAATTAAACCAGGACGCTGCACTGGCGCAGGGCCGAGCGCAACGTTTCATGACAAGGTGTGCTCAGCCAGGTCAGCGGCAGGCGGATGCCTTCGTGCATCAGGCCCATTTCAACCAAAGCCCATTTCACCGGAATCGGGTTGGCTTCGATGAACAGGTCTTTGTGCAGCGGCATCAGTTTTTCGTTGATTGCCCGTGCGGTGTCGGCGTCGCCCTTGAGCGCGGCCTCGCACAGGTCGGCCATTTCGCGCGGAGCGACGTTGGCGGTAACAGAGATATTGCCTTTGCCACCCTGCAGGATGAGCTCGACGGCGGTCGGATCATCGCCGGACAGCACGATGAAGTCCTTGCTCACACCATCGATGATCGCCTTGGCGCGCTTCAGATCGCCAGTGGCTTCCTTGATACCGATGATGTTCGGCACGGTGGACAGGCGAATCACGGTCTCGGCCTGCATGTCGCAAGACGTGCGGCCAGGAACGTTGTAGAGAATCTGTGGAATGTCGACCGCTTCAGCGATGAACTTGAAGTGCTGGTACAAGCCTTCCTGGGTCGGCTTGTTGTAATACGGAACGACCAGCAGGCAGGCATCGGCACCGGCTTCCTTGGCGTTGCGGGTCAGCTCGACGGCTTCGCGGGTCGAGTTGGCGCCAGTGCCGGCGATGACCGGAATACGCCCTGCAACCTGTTTGACCACGGCTTTGATGACGGCGATGTGTTCTTCAACATCAAGGGTTGCCGACTCGCCGGTAGTACCGACCGCGACAATGGCATGGGTGCCGTTCTTGAGATGGAAGTCCACGAGTTTGCTGAGGCTGTCCCAGTCAAGACGCCCTTGTGCATCCATGGGAGTGACCAGTGCCACCATACTGCCCGCAATCATGAAACCGCTCCTGCCGGAAAAAGAGAGCGGTAATGGTACTGGCGCCAAGATGCTTGCACAAGCGAAGTACTGCGCTGCCGCCATTCCCCTTGGCGCCGCTTTTCGCTACCCTTCAGACTTTGATCGGTATTGATCAGCTTGTACGCCGGGTTCCAGCCTCCCTTTACGGCCTCCCAGACCCCGTTCCTGCGTCGCATCGACGCGCTCCCGCTATAGTGGAGCGAGCCGCGAGCTTGCCGGAGTTTTCTGAAAGGACAGCCAGATCGGGTCATCACAGGCACTCCCGGCGACCAACGCCCGTTAACCTACCGACCGCTCATCGCTTTAGGAATGCTGCATGTCCACCCCCACAGTCCGCGAACAATTCCTTGTCATCAGTGCCCTCGGCGCCAACCCCATGGAGCTGACCAACGTCCTGTGCCGCGCCAGCCATGAAAATCGCTGCGCCGTAGTCACGTCACGCCTGACCCGCCACGGCGAGTGCAGCGCGCTGATCCTTGAGATCACCGGCAGCTGGGACGCCCTCGCCCGCCTGGAAGGCAGCCTGTCGGGGCTCGCCAAAAAGCACGCGTTCACCGTTAACGTGGTGCGCAGCGCCGCGCTGGAAAATCGTCCACAGGCCCTGCCGTACGTGGCTTACGTCAGTTCCGCGTATCGCCCGGACATCATCAATGAGCTGTGCCAGTTCTTCATGGATCACAATGTCGAATTGGAAAACCTGACGTGCGATACGTATCAGGCGCCACAGACCGGCGGCACCATGCTCAACGCCACGTTCACCGTGACCCTGCCGGCCGGCACCCAGATCAGCTGGCTGCGTGATCAGTTCCTCGACTTCGCCGATGCGATGAACCTGGACGCACTGATCGAGCCTTGGCGCCCACAAAACCCAATGTAAGGAAGCTTTCATGGCCGTTGTCATCGACCAACCGGTTGCGGATTTCGAAGCACCTGCCACCAGCGGGCAGACCGTCAGCCTGTCTGCCCTGAAAGGCAAGCAAGTGGTGATTTACTTCTATCCGAAGGACAGCACCCCGGGCTGCACCACGGAAGGCCAGGGCTTTCGTGATCAATACGCAGCTTTTCAGGCTGCCAATACGGAAATTTTCGGCATTTCGCGCGACAGCGTGAAGTCCCACGAGAACTTCAAGGGCAAGCAGGCTTTTCCGTTCGAGCTGATCAGCGACAAGGACGAGGCTGTCTGCCAGCTGTTCGACGTGATCAAGCTGAAGAAACTTTACGGCAAAGAATACCTGGGCGTTGATCGCAGCACTTTCCTGATCGATAAGGACGGTGTGCTGCGCCAGGAATGGCGTGGCGTGAAAGTGCCGGGGCATGTTGATGCGGTTTTGGCTGCTGCTCAGGATCTGAACAAGGCCTGAGATCAAAAGATCGCAGCCTGCGGCAGCCCCTACAGGGTTCGATGTCCGATCGCATATTTCGCGGTAACACGACCCCTGCAGGAGCTGCCGAAGGCTGCGATCTTTGCTTTCAAAGCAGCGGCGAAACTTCAGGCTCCTTGCGCGGCCACGCATCCAGCACAGCCTTGAACAGCGTCGCCAGCGGGATCGCAAAGAACACTCCCCAGAATCCCCACAAGCCGCCAAACAACAGCACCGCGCAGATGATTGCCACCGGGTGCAGGTTGACCGCCTCCGAGAACAGCAATGGCACCAGCACGTTGCCATCCAGTGTCTGAATGATCCCGTAGACCGCCATCAGATAAATGAACTGATCGCTCCAGCCCCACTGGAACAGCGCAATCAGCAACACCGGCACGGTCACCACCACGGCGCCAACGTACGGCACCACCACCGACACGCCGACCAACAACGCCAGCAGCGCCGCGTAGTTGAGTCCGAGCGCAACGAAAGCGATGTAGGTCACACCGCCACAAATCACGATCTCGATAACCTTGCCGCGAATGTAGTTGGCGATCTGCCGGTTCATTTCCTGCGCGACCCGGGTGATCAGCGCCCGCTCACGCGGCAGATAACCGCGCACCCACTCACCGATCATGGCGCGATCCTTGAGGAAGAAAAACACCAGGATCGGCACCAGCACCAGATAGATCATGATGTTCACCAGCAGCGGCAGACTCGAGAGCGAAAACGTCAGCGCCCACTGGCCAAACTTGCCGATCTCGCCGCGCGCCACTTCGATGGCTTGCAGCACCTGCTCGTCGGAGACCAGATGCGGATAGCGCTCCGGCAGCAACAGCAGCAGCGATTGCCACTTGGCGAGCATGCCCGGCAGTTCGTTGAACAGCGTGATCAACTGGTGCCAGAGCAACGGCACGACCACGACAATGAATACCATCAGCACGCCCATGAACAACGCAAATACCAGTCCCACTGCGGCGGCGCCGGGGACGCGCAGGCGTTCGAGGCTGACGACCAGCCCTTGCATCAGATACGCCAGCACCATTCCCGCCAACACTGGCGCGAGCATGCCACCGAGGGTGAGCACGGCGGTAAAAGCGAGAAACAACAGCACCGCCAGCACCACGGCTTCTTCATCGGAGAAGTAGCGCTGAATCCAGTCGCGTAACACTTTGAACATCAATATTCCTTAGGTCTTTTACGCTGGCGGTATCAGGCTTTTTTCAACCAATAGCGGTAAATGCCTGCTTCGTCTTCTTCGCGCAGCAGCGTATGACCGGCCAATTTGGCAAAGGTGCGGAAGTCGCGCTGCGAACCGGCATCGGTGGCGATCACCTTGAGCACCGCACCACTGGCCAACTTGTTCAGTTCCATTTTTGCCTTGAGCAACGGCAACGGGCAATTGAGGCCACTGGCGTCCAGTTCAACATCATGGGCTACAGCGTCAGTCATTGCGTCACTCCGGTTGTGGTCGTCGAGCTGCCTAGAATATCTGGTCGCAGGCCCGGTGTCCGGCTACAGTAAGGTCTTTGTCTTCTAAGGCTTTGTGCATGACTTTTCTGCGCCCTACCCTGCTGACGCTCGCTTGCCTGCTCGCCTCACCGGGCTTTGCCGACGATCTGCCGTCACTTGGCGACGCCAGTTCTGCCATCGTCTCACCGCAACAGGAATATCAGCTCGGTCGCGCCTGGCTGGCCATGCTGCGCAGCCAGGTTTCACAGCTCAACGATCCGCAGCTCAAGGACTACGTCGAGTCCAGCGTTTACAAGCTGGTGGAGACCAGCCAGGTCACCGACCGCCGCCTCGAATTCATTCTGATCAACAGTCCGCAGCTCAACGCTTTCGCAGCGCCTGGTGGCGTTGTCGGAGTCAACGGCGGCCTGTTCCTCAATGCGCAGACCGAAGGCGAGTACGCGTCGGTACTGGCGCACGAATTGGCTCACTTGTCGCAACGCCACTTCGCCCGTGGCGTCGAAGCCTCGCAGCGCATGCAGGTGCCGATGATGGCCGCGCTGCTCGCCGGCATCGTCATTGCGGCGGCCGGCGGCGGTGAAGCCGGGATCGCGACCATTGCCGGTACGCAAGCGGCGGCGATTCAGTCGCAACGGACTTTCTCCCGGCAGAACGAACAGGAAGCCGACCGCATCGGCATCCTCAATCTGGAAAAGGCCGGATACGATCCGCGCTCGATGCCGACCATGTTCGAGCGTCTGATGCGCCAATATCGCTTCGACGCCAAACCGCCGGAATTCCTGCTGACTCACCCGGTAACCGAGTCGCGTATCGCCGACACCCGTAACCGCGCCGAACAGGCCAAACCGGGCGGCATCGAAGACACCATGCGCTATCAGTTGATTCGCGCGCGCGTGCAGTTGATCTACGAAGAAACTCCGGGCCTGGGCGCCAAACGCTTCCGCGCGCAGCTGGATGAGAACCCGCAAAGCGATGTCGCGCGTTATGGCCTGGCCATCGCGCAAATCAAGGGCGGCCAATTGAATGAAGCGCGCGAAAACTTGAAACAACTGCTGGCGAAGTCGCCGAACGAGATCATCTACAACCTCGCGCAAGTCGATCTGGACATCACCAACAATCGCTTGCCCGACGCACAGTCGCGGGTTGACCGGATGCTCACGCAATATCCGGGCAACTACCCGCTGAATCAGGTTCGTGTCGATCTGCTGCTAAAAGAGAATCGTGCGGCGGATGCCGAGAAGGCGCTGGAAGGCCTGCTCAAGTCGCGCCCGGATGATCCGGACGTCTGGTATCAGGTGGCCGAGACTCGCGGCCTGTCGGGCAATATCATCGGCCTGCATCAGGCCCGCGCCGAATACTTTGCGCTGGTAGGCGATTATCGTCAGGCGATCCAGCAACTGGACTTCGCCAAGCGCAAGGCCGGCAACAACTTCCCGCTGTCCTCGCGGATCGATGCCCGTCAGCGTGAGCTGATGGAGCAGGAACGCATGATCAAGGACATGATGGGCTGAGTTCATCAGCGCAAGACAAAAGCTTCAGGCACAAAAAAACCGCCTCTTTCGAGGCGGTTTCTTTTTTAACTTACCGCTGGATTACTCAGCCAGTTTGAAGGTAATGAAGCTGGCGCGACCTTGACGCAGAACACGCATCGACACTGAACGGTTCTTCGGCAGCGCCTTGGCGATCTCACCGAACTCCTTGGTAGAGCCGATGGCCTGATTGTTCAGGTGCGTGATCACATCACCTGGCTGCAGACCGATCAGGGCAGCAGGGCCGTCCTGCACCTCCTTGATCACCACACCACCTTTGAGGTCGTAGGTTTTCTTCTGCTCGGCGGTCAGTTCGCCAACCGAAACACCGAGGCGATTGCTGGTGCTTTCAGCGCCGGTCTTCGGTAGTGCATCCAGCTCCTTGTCTTCATCCGGGATGGCGCCAACCGTCAGTTCGACGTTTTTGCGCTTACCTTCACGAATCACTTCCAGATTGGCTTTGGCGCCAGCCTTCAGTGCACCGACCAGATGTGGCAGGTCGGCAGACATGACGATCGGCTGACCGTTCATGCTGAGAATCACGTCGCCGACTTGCAGCCCACCCTTGGCAGCCGGGCCGTCATCCTGAATCTGCGCAACCAGTGCACCGGCCGGTTTTTCCAGTCCAAATGACTCGGCGAGGTCCTTGTTCACTTCCTGGATGACGACGCCCAACCAGCCACGGCTGACTTTGCCACCGCTCTTCAGTTGATTGGAAACATCCATCGCCACGTCGATCGGAATGGCGAACGACACGCCCATGAAACCACCGGAGCGGGTGTAAATCTGCGAGTTGATGCCGACTACTTCACCGTTCAGGTTGAACAGCGGGCCACCGGAGTTACCCGGGTTGATCGGCACGTCGGTCTGGATGAACGGCACATAGTTTTCGTTCGGCAGGCTGCGACCGACGGCGCTGACGATGCCTTGGGTCACCGTGTGGTCAAAGCCGAATGGCGAACCGATCGCTACGACCCATTGGCCGGCTTTCAGATCCTGGGATTTGCCGAGCTTGAGCACCGGAAGATCCTTGCCTTCGATTTTCAGCAAGGCCACGTCGGAACGTGGATCAGTGCCGACCAGCTTGGCTTTCATTTCACTGCGATCAGCGAGGCGAACGAGGATTTCGTCAGCATCGGCGATCACATGGTTGTTGGTGAGGATGTAACCGTCCGGGGAAATGATGAAGCCCGACCCCAGCGACTGTGCTTCACGCTGACGATCACCGCGCGGCGAACGCTGCTGCGGCATGCCGCGCTCGAAGAACTCGCGCAGCATGGGCGGCAAGCCTTCCAGATCAGGCATCTGCTGGTTCACTTTGCGATCCGGCAGCTTCTGCGTGGTACTGATGTTCACTACCGCAGGCGAGGCTTGTTCGACCAGCTGGGTGAAATCAGGCAGATCGGCTGCTTGCGCAGCAGGGACTGCCTGGCCCAGCACCAGCACGGTGGCGAAAATGGAGAGATAAGACTTCAAGCTAGGTATCGACATACAGCTCCCGTTACGACGAGCAGGGTTAAGCGATATGGAGCAAGGAACACCGGAAACCACCGACCGGCATTTTTGTTCCGGCAACAACAAACAAGGCCAGAGCCGTGAAGCTCTGACCTATAAAAAATTTTCGGGGTATTTGCAAATGAAAATGCTCAGCAAACATTTCATCTACGTCTCGAATAAGAGGTGGAAATGACTGAAATCAGCTCACTGCTTGCTGGTTGCAGTGCCGTCATTGTTACGCATGGACAGGGCAATTCTTTCGGCGGTGCCGATCGGAATCTCACCCACCACCGTAACCATCATTTCACCTTGCGGCGTGGTCAGGCGACGCGAAACGGCAACCGTCGGACCCAGTTGAGTCCGCGTATCGGTGACAGTTGCACCGTTCAGCGGCTCAAGGAAGACCGAGAATCGCGCCAGGCCATCGTCATACATGAGGCTGTTGACCTGCGTCTTGGTTTCCGGATCTTTGTGCGAGGTGCTGCTGGTCAATTCGAAACCCGGCGGCAGCCAGTCCGAATGCCAGACCTGCGCAGTCTTCACGGCTGAAGCCTTGTCGCTATCGAGCGTAACGGGCTTGCAGTCGGTGTCAGCCAGAAGATCCTTGTCCGACGGGACGTCATCGGTGTCCAGACTGGTGAACTGGAAACGTTCGAGCAACTGCCCTTTGTCATTCAACAGCAATGACTTCAGGGGCAGACCGGTCTGTTTGTCCAGATGCAGTTCGAAACCGTATCGATGCTGGTCGCGAGGGGTCAGCGATACGATCACCGCATCGCGTCCGGCCACGCGCGACTTGCCAATGACGGCAAGGTCATACCAATTTTTCAGCTTTTGCGGATCGAGAGGACGAGCGGCAGAGTTGGGAGAATCCCCCAGTCCGGCTATCAGGGTGCCGCTGACGCATTGAGTATGCCCATCAATGCGCACGACTTCCTGTGCCGAACCGTCGAGCTGGAGTAAACGCTCGCGGACCTGGCCATTCTGGACGCGATGCCAGATGTTGTGGGTAGAAAAACTACCGTTACGCTCGTAAACGAAGGTGCCGTGAAAGCTTTGCTGCTGCTCGGCCTGGCCCAGGCGGGTCAACCAGTCCTGAGCCTCATCGGCGTGGGCTGGAACAATGAACCAGCCACTCAGCAGAAGCGAAAGTAGAGGTATGGCGCGCATGATCCTCCTTAACGGTTTTCCAGGCTTGCAGCACGTGCGTAAGGCAGCGCGCTTTCAGTACCTTTCAGTGCAGCCTGTTGAGCGTGCTGACGCAAGTAGCCTGGCAGACGCTGATCGTGCCAGCCTGGTTGACCTTGCAGTACGCCGTTGGCCATAGGGCCAGTAGCTTCCGAACTCTCACTATAGCCTGCCAGAACAGCCGGACCTTTGACCTGTGGAGTGGCCAGGGTTGGCTGATTGGATTGCTGTGCCAGTTCGACACCAGCGATCTCGTCCTGGTTGTACAGGCGAACACCGGCCAGAACGGCAACAGTCACCGAGGCTGCAACAGCCAGGCGGCCGAGGCTACGCCATGGACTGCGCGATACTTTCGCCGGTGCTGTTTCGTCTTCCAGCGCAGCAGACACTGCCGCAGCGATATCCAGACGTGGCAGCAGCAAATCCTTGTGCATGGCTGCCCGAGCGATCTGGTAACGAGCCCAGGTCTCACGGGTTTCTACGTCATCAAGTGCATTGATCACTCGACGCAATTCCAGTTCGTCCGCTTCGTTATCCATCACTGCGGACAGCGATTCCTGCAGGGCTTCACGACTCATGGCGTTCCTCTCTTGGCTGTCGCCGCTGTCTCAGTTTTCCTGCAACAACGGCTGCAGGGCTTTATCGATGGCCTCCCGGGCGCGGAAAATCCGGGAGCGCACGGTACCCACCGGACACTGCATGACGCTCGCAATGTCCTCGTAACTCAGACCATCGAATTCACGTAAAGTTAACGCCGTACGCAAATCCTCTGGCAGTTGCTGAATGGTTCGATGGACGGTGCCTTCGATCTCATCCCGCAGCAGTGCACGTTCTGGTGATTCGAGATCCTTGAGGCCGTGATCGCCGTCGTAGAACTCTGCATCCTCGGAACTTACATCGCTATCCGGCGGCCGACGGCCGCGTGAAACCAGGTAATTCTTTGCCGTGTTAATGGCAATACGGTACAGCCACGTATAAAACGCACTGTCGCCGCGAAAGTTTCCAAGTGCTCGATACGCCTTGATAAAGGCTTCCTGAGCCACGTCCTGGGCTTCATGGGTGTCGTGCACAAAACGCACGATCAACCCGAGAATTTTGTGCTGATATTTCAGCACCAGCAGATCGAACGCTCGCTTGTCGCCACGCTGAACGCGTTCGACCAGCTGCTGATCCTCTTCCTGGGTTAGCATGAACACTCCTCGATAAGCCCGAAGGAGACTTGCATAACTAAACGACCAGACTTGCAAACATAGACTCGGGCTTTTCGCAAAAGTTCTCCCCCTCCAGGCAAGTTTCCTGCGCGCTCTGATTTGGCACGCACGAAAAACGCAGCGCGGGATAAACCGGCTGCGCGAATAATCTTGTCATCGGTTTCGCCGGCAGGAATCCAATCGCGGATTCCGCACTGAAGCCGACACGTCCCTTATTTCCGGCACCGACTATTGATCTTTGGCCTTTGGCAAAAGTTCCAAATATTTATAGCCGCACCCCACTGACATTGGGCGACCCGGTGCAGAAAAACTGTGTTTCAGCGGCGATACAGTGGTCTTTTCCCGATACAGGCGAAAAAAACATCCGACGAAGCACACGGTTTTTTCCGTCACAGTAGTTTCACAATGCCATATGTGGCCGGCTATTGTGCCGCCCCACCCCTCTATATACTAGTGGGCTGTGTGGCTGTCTTGACTCGCCGAACCAGCTGTCTTGCGCCACCCCCGACCCGGGTCGCTTTGAGCGGAATCCTGTAATGAGCCAACAATTCCAACATGATGTTCTGGTCATTGGCAGCGGTGCTGCCGGTTTGAGTCTCGCGCTGACCCTGCCGGGTCATTTGCGCATTGCCGTATTGAGCAAAGGCGATCTCGCCAACGGTTCCACTTTCTGGGCACAAGGTGGCGTCGCTGCCGTTCTCGACGACACCGATACTGTCGAATCCCACGTCGATGACACCCTCAATGCCGGCGGCGGACTGTGCCATGAAGACGCCGTGCGCTTCACCGTCGAGCACAGCCGCGAAGCCATTCAGTGGCTGATCGATCAAGGCGTACCGTTCACCCGCGACGAACAATCCGGCACTGAAGACGGCGGATTCGAGTTTCACCTGACCCGGGAAGGCGGTCACAGCCATCGACGCATCATCCACGCGGCCGATGCCACTGGGGCGGCGATCTTCAAAACCTTGCTGGCCCAAGCCAAAGAACGCTCGAACATCGAGTTGCTTGAGCAGCGCGTCGCCGTCGATCTGATTACCGAACGCCGCCTGGGCATGGAAGGCGACCGCTGCCTCGGCGCCTACGTGCTGAACCGCAAGACCGGCGAAGTCGACACCTACGGCGCGCGCTTCGTGATTCTGGCGTCGGGTGGCGCCGCCAAGGTCTACCTCTATACCAGCAACCCCGATGGCGCCTGCGGTGATGGCATTGCCATGGCCTGGCGCTCGGGTTGCCGGGTAGCGAACCTGGAATTCAACCAGTTCCACCCGACCTGCCTGTATCACCCGCAGGCCAAGAGCTTCCTGATCACTGAAGCACTGCGCGGCGAAGGCGCGCACTTGAAGCTGCCAAACGGTGAACGCTTCATGTATCGCTTCGACAAACGCGCCGAACTGGCGCCGCGCGATATCGTTGCCCGGGCCATCGACCATGAAATGAAGCGCCTGGGTGTCGACTGCGTCTATCTCGACATCAGCCACAAACCCGAAGACTTCATCAAGACGCACTTCCCCACTGTTTATGAGCGCTGCCTCGGTTTCGGCATCGACATCACCAAACAGCCGATCCCGGTCGTCCCCGCCGCGCATTACACCTGTGGCGGTGTGATGGTCGACCAAAACGGCCGCACCGACGTGCCTGGACTGTATGCAATCGGCGAGACCAGCTTCACCGGTCTGCATGGCGCCAACCGCATGGCCAGCAACTCGCTGCTGGAGTGCTTCGTTTACGCCCGTTCGGCGGCGGCGGACATTCTCGCGCAGTTGGACGATGTCGATGCGCCAAGCGCCCTGCCCGTCTGGGACGCCAGCCAGGTCACCGACTCCGATGAAGACGTGATCATCGCGCACAACTGGGATGAGCTGCGCCGGTTCATGTGGGACTACGTCGGCATCGTGCGCACCAACAAGCGTCTGCAACGGGCGCAGCACCGCGTGCGCCTGCTACTCGATGAGATCGATGAGTTCTACAGCAACTATAAAGTTAGCCGTGACCTGATCGAGCTGCGCAACCTCGCCCAGGTCGCCGAACTGATGATCAGCTCAGCCATGGAACGCAAGGAAAGTCGCGGCCTGCATTACACCCTCGACTATCCGGACATGCTGCCCGAAGCGCTCGACACTATTCTGGTGCCGCCCACCTACGCCGGCTGAACTTGAGCCGTACTCGCAGGCGTCGATGCACATCGGCGACCTGCGAGTCTCGCGGCACGCAGATCGATCTGACCCGCCATTCCCCGCGCAGACGAAAGCGCAGCACCACAATCAGCGGCAGCGCCAGGCTGTCCGGGCGCATTTGCACCGCTTGCCAGCCCTTCGCCTGATTCCACAATTGCCAGCCATCGGCATCCCGACGCAATCCACAAAATGCCTGCGGATGCGTCAGCAGAATCTGCCGTGGCAACACCCAAAAGCCATGCAGCACACAGCCGAACGCCGCGAGCAGACTGGCCCAGAGTGGAATCGACAGGAGAAACACCACACCCAGAGCGAACGCCTGGGCCGACAGATACGCCGCCAGCAACTGCCGAGAGGCATGCCAGCGGCATTCGAACGAATTACTTGGGCTGGACACGATCCAGGATCATCCGGACCATGCGCTGCAGTTCCGGGTCTTCAGACTCGCTGCGCTCCATGAACCAACCGAACATGTCCTGATCCTCGCATGTCAGCAAACGGACATACAGATCGCGATCCACCTGGTTCAGAGTCGCGTAGACCTCCTTCACGAATGGCACCAGCAACACGTCAAGCTCAAGCATGCCGCGACGGCTGTGCCAAAACAGGCGGTTCAGTTCAACTTGTTCGACCATGGGGCCCTCCTCAAATTTGCCGGCAAGTATACAGCCCCGAGACGGGTCGCACAGTCGGCTTTGGTCGGGCACCATCGATCCTTTATCAACTACCCATTTCAACAACGCGCCCTTATGATGTGCCCCAGTCTATTTACCCTGCGATGACCCATGGCCGATTCTGCTTTTTTCTGCACCCTGTCTCATGAAGGCGTTCTCGCGGTTCGCGGCGCGGATGCCGGAAAATTCCTGCAAGGCCAGTTGACCTGCAATCTCAATTACCTGAGCGACACTCGCGCCAGCCTCGGTGCCCGTTGCACCCAGAAAGGCCGGATGCAGTCGAGTTTCCGCATTCTGCTGGAAGGTGACGGCGTGGTCCTGGCGATGGCCAGCGAGTTGCTCGAGCCGCAACTGGCGGATCTGAAAAAGTACGCAGTGTTCTCCAAATCGAAACTCACCGATGAAAGCGCCGCCTGGGTGCGCTTTGGCTTGGCACATGGCGATAACGCCCTGACCGGCCTGGGTCTCGAGCTGCCGGCAGAAACCGACGGTGTCGTGCGTAACGACAACCTGATCGCCATTCGTGTTTCGCCAGACCGCGCAGAACTCTGGGTGCCTGCCGATCAGGCTCAGGCGATCAAAGCCAAACTGGCGGCAACATTGCCGGAAGGCGAGCTGAACCAATGGCTGCTGGGCCAGATCCGCGCCGGTATCGGTCAGGTCATGCCGAGCACTCGCGAGCTGTTCATCCCGCAAATGCTCAACCTGCAAGCCGTGGGCGGCGTGAGTTTCAAGAAAGGCTGCTACACCGGCCAGGAAATCGTCGCGCGCATGCAATACCTCGGCAAACTCAAGCGCCGCCTGTATCGCCTGAGCCTGGACGCTGCCGACTTGCCGGAGCCTGGCACACAGTTGTTCGCGCCAAGCCACAACAGTTCGATCGGCGAAGTGGTGCTGGCCGCCAATGCCGGACAAAACATTGAACTCCTGGCGGTGCTGCAAGCCGAAGCTGCCGAAGCCGGTGATTTACATCTGGGCACCCTCGAAGGCCCGGCGCTGCACTTGCTCGACCTGCCGTACGAACTGGATCGCGACCGCGAAATCCAGCGCTGATCGCAGCATTTGTCGCAACACCCTAGAGAGTTTAAATGAGCGAACTGGCGGAAAAGGTCCAACAGGATTTGGTTGAGGCCATCGATAACGATGACCTGGTTCTGCCAACGTTGCCGGAAGTGGCCCTGCAAATTCGCAAGGCCGCCGAAGACCCGGAAATCAGCGTCAGCGACCTGAGCAAAGTGATCGGCCGGGACACGGCGTTATCGGCGCGCCTGATCAAAGTGGTCAACAGCCCGTTGCTGCGCGCCGCACAGGAAGTCACCGACCTGCACACCGCCATCACCCGGCTGGGCATCAACTACAGCAGCAACCTGGCGATTGGCCTGGTGATGGAGCAGATTTTCCACGCCAGCTCCGAAGTGGTCGAACACAAGATGCGCGAAGTCTGGCGCATGAGCCTGGAAATCGCCGGGGTCAGTTATGCCCTGTGCCGCCGCTACACCCAACTCAAACCGGATCAGGCAGCGCTCGGAGGGCTGGTACACCAGATCGGCGTTCTGCCGATCCTGACCTACGCCGAAGATCACTACGAATTGCTTTCCGACCCGGTCAGTCTCAACCATGTGATCGACCACATTCATCCGTTGCTGGGCGACAAGCTGCTGCGGGTCTGGGAATTTCCGGAGCGCCTGGTGGAATTGCCGGGGCGCTATCAGGACTTCAAGCGCGACTCGACGGCCATTGATTACGTCGATCTGGTGCAAGTGGCGAGCCTGTATTGCCACAAGGGCACCGACCATCCATTTGCGCGGATTGATCCGTTGAGTGTTCCGGCGTTCAGGAAGCTTGGGATCGATCCAGAGAACAAGGCGTTGTGTGCGGACCTGGAAGAGTCGCGGACGATGTTTTACTAAAACCGGTGGCGAGGGAGCTTGCTCCCGCTGGGCTGCGAAGCGGCCCCAAAACCCGGCGATTTTTTTTATCAGATACACCGCGATTTGAGGAATTACGACTGCTGCGCAGCCGAGCGGGAGCAAGCTCCCTCGCCACAAAAGCCAATTTGCCCATCACCCGGCGATAAAACTGACCCGCACCTTCAACCCCGCCTGCTCGCCATCATGCAGACTGATCTGCGCCAGATGCGCCCTGCAGATCTCACCGACAATCGCCAAGCCCAGGCCAGAACCCGCCACCTGCTGATTACGCCGATAGAAGCGTTCGAACACCCGATCACGCTCCTCCAACGGAATCCCCGGCCCATCGTCTTCCACCTCCAGCACCGCCGGCGCAGTCACCCGCAAAATCACGTTGCCGCCCGGTGGCGTGTGCGCCAATGCGTTGTCCACAAGATTACTCAGCAACTCATTCAGTAACGTCGGCTCACCGCGTAACCAGACAGGTTCGTCCGCCTCCAGCGCCAGCGCTACCCCGCGCTTGTGCGCCAGCGGCGCCATGGCCATGCCCAGTTCGCGCGCCAACTGGCTCAGATCGAGCAACTGCGCCCCGCCCTCGGCAATCGCCCGCGCACCGTTTTCGACGCGTGCCAGCGACAGCAACTGATTGGCCAGATGAGTCAGGCGATCAGTGCTTTGCGCAGACGACTCCAAAGTACTGCGCCAGGTCTCAGGCTCCGTTGAGCGCAGGCCCAACTCAAGCCGCGCCTTCAACGCCGCCAATGGTGTACGTAACTCATGCGCCGCATCGGCAATGAACTGCGCCTGCCGTTCAAACTGCCCGCGCAGACGCTCGGTGAAATGATTGAGCGCACGCACCAGTGGCCATAGCTCATGCTGCACCTCGACCAACGGCAGCGGACGCAAATCGTCGGGCTGACGCTCTTCAACCGCCGTGCGCAAACGCTCCAACGGGCGCAACGCAGCGCTGACCGCGAACCACACCAACAGCAACGCGCCGATTGCCAGCATGCCCAGACGCAGCAACGTATCGGCCGCCAGACTGCGCGCCATGCTCACTCGCGCTTCGTCGGTTTCAGCGACGCGAATTTCCGCCATGCCGTTCATGTTCGGTTCGGTGACCGCTTTCAACAGACTGACCACGCGCACGTTCTGGCCGTTGTAGGACGCGTTGTAGAACCGCGCAAGCGCCGGATAGCTGTCGGTGCGCTTGGTGCCGGGCGGCGGTCCGGGGAGGTTTTCGTAGCCGGAAATCAGCTTCTGATGAATATCGTTGACCTGATAATAAATCCGCCCGGCGCTGTCGTAGGCGAAGGTATCGAGCGCCACGTAAGGCACGTCGGCGCTGAGGCTGCCGTCACGCTGCGACAGCCCGGCAGCGATGGTACGCGCCGAGGCCAGCAGGGTGCGGTCGTACGCGGTGTCGGCCGCTTCACGTCCATTCCAATAGGCGCTCAAACCACTGGCGAGCATCAACACCACCAGCAATAACGCGAGGTTCCACAGCAACCGCCAACGCAGGCTGCTGGGCTTATGCATCGCGGCTTTCCAGCAGATAACCGAGGCCACGGAAGGTCACGATCGCCACCGGTTGGCCGTCGAGTTTCTTGCGCAGGCGATGCACGTAGATTTCGATGGCATCGGGGCTGGCTTCCTCGTCGAGGCCGAACACTTGCGAAGCCAATTGCTCCTTGCTCATCACCCTGCCCGGTCGGGCGATCAGCGCTTCCAGCACGGCTTGTTCGCGGGAGGTCAGGGTCAGCAATTCTTCACCGAGGGTGAAACGCCGGGTGTCGAGGTCATAGGCCAGCACGCCGCAACGCTGCTGGCGTTCGCCGCCGAGCACACTGCGGCGCAGCAGGGCTTTGACCCGCGCCTCCAGCTCAGTCAGTTCGAACGGTTTGGCGAGGTAATCGTCAGCGCCCAGATTGAGGCCATGCACGCGGTCCTTCACATCACTGCGCGCGGTCAGCATCAGCACCGGCAGATTTTTTCCGCGTGCGCGCAAACGCGCGAGTACTTCGAAACCGTCCATGCGCGGCAGGCCGACATCGAGGATCGCCACGGCGTACTCCTCGCTGCTCAATGCCAGATCGGCGGCCACGCCATCGTGCAGCACATCCACGGTCAGACCGGTGCTCTTGAGCGCCTGCGCGACACTTTCGGCCAGTTGCAGATGGTCTTCGACGAGCAGAACACGCATGGATTTTTACCTCGTTCAGGGATGGCCGACGCCACGCTTTGCCGCGGAGTTTACAGCCGCAACCGCCGCTGTGAAGCCCGAAAACCGTGAAAGTCAGCTGAAAGGTTAGCGAAAGGTTAGCCGGTTAGAGTCGGCCCACGGACAGTCCCGGCTGCCGTCGCTGCTGCCACACAGCGCTACGAAAAACGCCACGAAGCGTTTTCGACCAATAAGAACAATAAACGGAGTACACCCGCATGCCGTCCATGCAGCCTCAGGCATCCTCGCCTGTTCGCCCTTCCCGTTTCAGCCACACCGCCCTCGCCAGCGCCGCCGCTCTTGCCGGTTTTTCGCCGTTGAGTTTTGCCGACTTCATCGAAGACAGCAGCGCCACTTTCGAAACCCGCAACATGTATTTCAACCGCGACTTTCGCGATGGCACCAGCGCTCAACAGTCCAAGCGTGACGAATGGGCCCAAGGCTTCATGCTCAATCTGCAATCGGGTTACACCGACGGCACCGTGGGGTTCGGTGTCGATGCGCTGGGCATGCTGGGGGTGAAACTCGATTCAAGCCCGGACCGCACCGGCACCGGTCTGTTGCCGACCCATGACGACGGGCGTGCAGCAGACGAATACTCCAAGCTGGGTCTGACCGGCAAAGTGAAAATCTCCGCCACGGAACTGAAAATCGGCAGCCTGATTCCCGAACTGCCGATCCTCAAACCCAACGACGGACGCATCCTGCCGCAGACGTTTGAAGGCGGTTTGCTGACCTCCAAAGAGATCAAGAACCTGACGTTCACCGGTGGTCGACTGGAGAAAGCCAAGGATCGCGACAGCACCGACTTCGAAGACATCGCCCTCAACAACAAGAACAGCCGTTTCGCCGGTACCGCTGCCGGCAAACACTTCGATTTTGGCGGCGTCGACTACAAGTTCACCGACAAGATCACCGGCAGTTATCACTTCGCGCAACTGGACGATGTCTACAACCAGCACTTCTTTGGCCTCGTTGCCTCGCGGCCGATGGGGCCGGGCACGTTCGCCACCGACCTGCGTTTCGCCGTCAGTGATGACCAAGGCGCGGCCCGTGGCGGCGAGATCGACAACCGCTCGCTCAACGGTCTGGTCAGCTACGCACTCAGCGGCCACAAATTCAGCGCCGGTTATCAGCACATGTCCGGCGACAGCGCCTTCCCCTACGTCGATGGCAGCGACCCGTACCTGGTCAACTTCGTGCAGATCAACGACTTCGCCGGCGCTGAAGAACGCTCCTGGCAGGCGCGCTACGACTTTGACTTCGCCAGGTTTGGCATCCCCGGCCTGAGCTTCATGAGCCGCTACTTGAGCGGTGACAACATCAAGCTCAAGAACGGTGAAGAAGGCAAAGAGTGGGAGCGCAACACCGAGATCAAATATGTAGTACAAAGCGGCGCCTTGAAGGATGTCGCGGTGCGTTTGAGGAATGCTACTTACCGTTCCAATTACTCGGCTCGCGATGCGGATGAAGTGCGTTTGCTGGTGAGCTATAGCGTTGCCCTTTGGTAATTGATTGAAATGCCTTGGTGTTGTGGTCGGGAGATCAAAAGATCAAAAGATCGCAGCCCTCGGCAGCTCCTACACAAAAGCCCTTACAACAAAAAAACTGTGGAGAGACCAATGAATTTTTCACTGCGTAAAGTTGCTTTGGCGGCCGGCATGATGCTGGTTGCTGGCCAGTTGCTGGCTGAACCAAAACGTCCGGAATGCATTGCGCCGGCATCGCCGGGCGGTGGTTTTGACCTGACCTGCAAACTGGTGCAGAGCGCACTGGTCAATCAGAAACTGCTGAGCAAACCGATGCGCGTCACCTACATGCCCGGCGGTGTCGGCGCAGTGGCTTACAACGCGGTGGTTGCTCAGCGTCCGGCCGATGCCGGCACGCTGGTCGCGTGGTCGAGCGGTTCGCTGCTGAACCTGGCGCAAGGCAAGTTCGGTCGTTTCGATGAGACCAACGTGCGCTGGCTGGCAGCGGTTGGCACTAGCTACGGCGCCATCGCGGTGAAAAGCGATTCGCCCTACAAGACCCTCGACGATCTCGTTCAGGCGTTGAAGAAAGATCCAGGCTCGGTGGTCATCGGTTCCGGTGGCACGGTCGGCAGCCAGGACTGGATGCAAACCGCACTGATCGCCAAGGCCGCCGGGATCAACCCGCGTGACCTGCGCTATGTGGCGCTCGAAGGTGGCGGCGAAATCGCCACCGCCCTGCTCGGCGGCCACATCCAGGTCGGCAGCACCGACATCTCCGACTCCATGCCGCACATCCAGAGCGGCGACATGCGCCTGCTCGCGGTGTTCGCCGACAAGCGTCTCGACGAGCCGGAAATGAAAGACATCCCCACCGCTCGCGAGCAGGGCTACGACATCGTCTGGCCAGTGGTGCGCGGTTTCTATCTGGGGCCAAAAGTCAGCGATGAAGATTACGCCTGGTGGAAAGACGCGTTTGACAAACTGCTGGCCTCCGACGAGTTCGCCAAGCTGCGCGATCAGCGTGAACTGTTCCCGTTCGCCATGACCGGCCCGGAACTCGACACCTACGTGAAGAAGCAGGTCGCGGACTACAAAGTGCTGGCCAAAGAGTTCGGCCTGATCCAGTAACCGTCCCTGCATCCCACGGCCATGTCCCTTGACGGGGGCATGGCCCAGGAGTTTGTCATGTCCACACTTTTACAACGCATTTTCGCCTCGATGCTGTTGCTGGTCTGCGTCGGCCTGGCACTGATGGCGTGGCCGTACCAAGCGGCTTTTTCATACGAACCCGTCGGCCCGCGCGCTTTCCCTCTATTGATGCTTGCGCTGATGGGCGCGGCGCTGCTGTACATGGTGTTCCGTCCGGCAGCGATCAAACACAGTGATGACGAGCCGCCGCTGGATCGCGAAACCCTGACCAAGATCGGCATCTGCGTGGTGCTGCTGCTGGTGTTCGCCGGCACCTTCGAACCCCTCGGCTTCATCGTCGCCAGCATCCTCACCGGCGTACCGATGGCTCGCCTCTACGGTGGCCGCTGGTTGCCGAGCGCGGTGATCATCAGCCTGATGGCCATCGGTCTTTACCTGTTGTTCGACCGTGTGATGGACGTTCCGCTGCCTCTCGGCCTGCTCAGCGTTCTGGAGAACTGATATGGATACTCTTGGCTATTTGGGTCAGGGTTTCGGCGTCGCGCTGAGCCCGTACAACCTGGTGACCGCGCTGTGCGGCACGCTGATCGGCACCGTGGTCGGCCTGCTGCCGGGCCTGGGGCCGATCAACGGCGTGGCGTTGCTGATCCCGATCGCATTTGCACTCGGCTTGCCACCGGAGTCGGCATTGATCCTGCTGGCAGCGGTGTATCTGGGCTGCGAATACGGTGGCCGGATCAGCTCGATCCTGCTGAACATTCCGGGCGAAGCCTCCACCGTGATGACCACCCTCGACGGCTACCCGATGGCCCGCAAAGGCCTGGCCGGTGTGGCGCTGTCGCTGTCGGCGTGGAGCTCGTTCATCGGTGCGTTTATCGCCACTTGCGGCATGGTGCTGTTCGCCCCGCTGCTGGCGAAATGGGCGATTGCCTTCGGCCCGGCGGAATACTTCGTATTGATGGTGTTTGCGATTGTCTGTCTCGGTGGCATGGCCGGTGACCGGCCGTTGAAAACCTTTATCGCGGCGTTGATCGGCCTGTTCCTCTCGACCGTCGGCATCGACGCCAACAGCGGCGTTTATCGCTTCACCGGCGACAACATTCACCTGACCGACGGCATTCAGTTCGTCGTATTGGTGCTGGGCCTGTTCTCCATCAGCGAAATTCTTCTGCTGCTGGAAAAAACCCACCACGGCCAGGAAGCGGTGAAAGCCACCGGTCGCATGATGTTCAACTTCAAGGAAGCGGCATCGGTATTCACCGTGAACCTGCGTTGCGGCGTCCTCGGTTTCATCATGGGCGTATTGCCGGGTGCCGGCGCGACCCTTGCCAGCGCCGTGGCCTATATGACCGAGAAACGCATTGCCGGTACCACCGGCAAGTTCGGTGAAGGTGATGCCCGTGGCCTCGCCGCCCCGGAAACCGCCATCGGCGGCGCAGCGTGCGGCGCATTGGTGCCGATGCTGACCCTCGGTGTACCCGGTTCGGGCACCACGGCGGTGATGATTGGCGCGCTGTCGCTGTACAACATTACTCCCGGCCCACTGCTGTTCCAGCAACAACCAGACATCGTCTGGGGCCTGATCGCGTCGTTGTTCATCGCCAACGTCATGCTGGTGATCCTCAACATCCCGATGATCCGCGTATTCACCCGCATCCTCGCCGTGCCGAACTGGGCACTGGTGCCGGTCATCGCGATCATTACCGGGATCGGCGTTTACGCGGTGCATGCCACCACGTTCGACCTGTTCCTGATGATCGGCATCGGCATCTTCGGTTACATCTTGCGCAAGCTGGATTTCCCGTTGTCGCCGCTGCTGCTGGGCTTCATCCTCGGTGGTCTGATGGAGCAGAACCTGCGTCGTGCCCTGTCGATCTCCAACGGTGCATTGGAGATTCTCTGGTCGAGTCCGATCACCTTCGGTTGCTGGGTACTCACAGCGATCATGCTGCTGATGCCGATCATCCGCATCTGGCGTAAACGTTCGGCCGCGCAACGCGCCATCGCCGATGTTTGATCGGTCTTCCCTCAAGTCCTGGTGGGGAACCCCGCTGGTCGGTCTGCTCGGCGGTTACCTCGCCAGCCAGATCGGCTGGCCACTGCCGTGGATGGTCGGCTCGTTATTGGCGATCATCCTCGTACGCTGCCTGACCCCCTGGCAACTCACGGAAATCCCTGGCGGCCGCAAGTGCGGCCAGTGGATTGTCGGCATCGGCATCGGCCTGCACTTCACTCCAGTGGTGATGGAGCAGGTGCTCAGCCATTTCGGTTTGATCTTCTTCGGTGCGCTGGTCACCAGCCTGTCGGCGGTAGTCGGCGTGTGGCTGATGCGGCGCACCGGCGAGGATCGCGCCACGGCGTTTTTTTCGAGCATGCCCGGTGGATCCGGAGAGATGGTCAACCTCGGCGCACGCAACGGCGCGATGCTCAGCCACGTCGCGGCGGGACAGAGTCTGCGGGTGTTGGTGGTGGTGTTGTGTGTGCCGGCGGCGTTCAAGTATTTGCTTGGCGACGGCAGCCCGATTGCCCACGCTGGCAGCGTCGATTGGCGCTGGCTGGCGATTTTGTTTCCGGCGGGTGGTTTGCTCGCGTGGCTCTGGCAACGTTTGCGTCAGCCCAATCCTTGGCTGTTCGGGCCTCTGCTGGTGAGTGCCACGGTGAGTATCGCCTGGGATCTGCACATCGGTTTGCCGGATGGCGGCAGTCAGATTGGCCAGTGGTTGATTGGCAGCGGTTTGGGCTGTCACTTCAACCGGCAATTCTTCCGGCGTGCGCCTTCATTCATGGGGCGCACGTTGATCGGCACGGCGTTGACCATGTTGATCGCGACGCTGGCGGCGTTGGGGTTGAGTGCGCTGACTCATCTGGACCTGCGTTCGCTGACGCTGGGCATGATGCCCGGCGGAATTGCCGAAATGAGTCTGACGGCGGAGACGCTGCAACTGTCGGTGCCGCTGGTGACGGCGATGCAGGTGATGCGGTTGCTGTTTGTGCTGTTTCTGGCGGAGCCGTTGTTCAAGTACTGGAATCGTAATCCCGAGTAAAACCGTGTCGACTTCATCGCTGGCAAGCCAGCTCCCACAGGTTTTTGAGGTGTTCACATAATCTGTGGCACCCACAAAACCCTGTGGGAGCTGGCTTGCCAGCGATGGGGCCCTTCAAATCGGCGGTAAACGCCACTCGATCGGCGTCTCGCCATTCTGCTCAAGAAACTTGTTGGTCCGGCCAAAGTGCCCGCAACCGAGGAACCCGCGATAAGCCGACAACGGCGACGGATGCACCGACGTCAGCACCAGATGTTTAGTCGCATCAATCAGCTTCTGTTTACTCTGCGCATGCGCGCCCCAGAGCATGAACACCAGATGCGGCTGGCGCTCGCTGACCAGTTCAATGATCCGGTCGGTGAAAAACTGCCAGCCCTTGTCCTTGTGCGCATTGGCATTGGCGCGCTCGACGGTCATGGTGGTGTTGATCATCAACACGCCCTGATCGGCCCAGCTCTGCAGGTAACCGTGATTGGGAATGTCGATGTTGAGGTCGCGCTTCAGCTCTTTATAGATGTTGACCAGCGATGGCGGCGCCGGCACGCCCGGTTGCACCGAGAAGCACAAGCCATGGGCCTGACCCGGGCCGTGATACGGGTCCTGGCCGAGAATCACCACCTTCACTTTATCCAGTGGCGTCGAGTTCAAGGCATTGAAAATCATCGGCCCCGGCGGATAGATTTCCTTGCCGGCCGCCCGCTCCTGCTGCAGAAACTGGCGCAACTCTGCCATGTAAGGCTGGTCGAACTCAGCACGCAGTGCCTCCTTCCAGCTCGGTTCGAGTTTGATACGGTCGTCAGCAGTCATGGTCATACCCGGCAAAAACAATGGGGCGAACCCTAGGAAAGCCGACCACGCTTGTCAATTGCTCTGACACCGATCCGGCACTTTCCCCCACAACGATCATACTGATCGTTCAAATTCCCGATCGAGGTCACGATGAATCTGCACTTCGAAGAACTCACCGGCACCGATGGCGCCCGCATCGGCATCGCCAGCCTGGATGCTGAAAAATCGCTGAACGCGCTGTCCCTGCCGATGATCAACGCCCTCAGCGACAAACTGAACGCCTGGGCCAAGGATCCACAAATCGTCTGCGTATTGCTGCGCGGCAATGGCGCCAAAGCCTTTTGCGCCGGCGGCGAAGTGCGCAGCCTGGTCGAAGCCTGTCGTGCCCACCCCGGCGAAGTGCCGCCGCTGGCCGCACAGTTTTTCAGCGCGGAATATCGCCTCGATTACAGCCTGCACACCTATCCGAAACCGTTGATCTGCTGGGGCCATGGTTACGTGCTCGGTGGCGGTATGGGCCTGTTGCAAGGCGCGAGCACGCGGATTGTCACGCCGAGCAGCCGCTTGGCGATGCCGGAAATCACCATTGGTCTGTATCCGGACGTCGGCGCCAGTTGGTTTCTCGCACGTCTGCCGGGCAAGCTCGGCTTGTTTCTGGGTCTGACCGGCGCGCACATGAACGCGCGCGATGCGATCGATCTCGATCTGGCCGATCGTTTTCTGCTGGATGAACAGCAACCGCAACTGATCGAAGGCTTGCTGCAATTGAACTGGCAGGAACAGACCGACATGCAACTCAACAGTCTGCTCAAGGCCCTGCAACAGGAAGCCGTGGCGCAGATGCCCGAAGCGCAGTGGCTGCCGCGCCGTCAGCAGATCGACGAACTGCTTGATGTCAGCGACGTTGCCTGCGCCTGGAAAGCCATCAGCCTGCAACGCGACAGCAGCGATCCATTGATCGCACGGGCGGCGAAAACCATGAGCGAAGGCTCACCGCTGACCGCGCATCTGGTCTGGGAGCAGATTATCCGGGCGCGGCACATGTCGCTGGCCGAAGTCTTTCAGATGGAGTACACCCTGAGCCTCAACTGCTGCCGGCACCCGGAGTTCAGCGAAGGGGTTCGTGCGCGGCTGATCGACAAGGATCAGAAACCGCATTGGCATTGGCCGGACATCAACCATGTGCCGGATGCGGTGGTCGAGGCGCACTTTCACAAAGTCTGGGAGGGGCGGCATCCGTTGGCGGATTTGACGCAGTATTGAATCCCGTCAATGCCTGCGATGGCCGATTTTCGAACGCTATCGCGGGCAGGCCTCTCGATTGTGGCTAGACGTTCAAGTCGTAAAATTTCACTATTTCCGCCAGTGCCTGCAACGCCTCTTCGTCATTTCTTGTCAAGATATCCTCGACGTCACGAAGCGGAGGAAGAGGATGTAGCAGGCCAGAAAGCTCGTTCGCGGAATAGTCGCGGACAGACTTCCCGGCTTCGTTGACTCTTATAAAACTGATAGCAGCATCACCACCTGAGAAATGATTGGAAACCCGGATCTTCGGCGACATGCCGTAATCCACAACGACGACAAGGTCGTCGTTTTCACGGTGAAATTTAAGGTTATCAATAGACAATCCAGAGGTGGAGAAGTCGACTCCATCAGTACCGCCCCCGGCATTCATCACGACATCTCGTCCGAGTCCGTCATATCTGTAAAGGTCGTTACCAGCGCCACCGGACAGCGTGTCGTTTCCTGCACCCCCCATCAGAATGTCATCGCCAACATTGCCTGTTAACAGATCATCACCTCGTAAGCCTCGAATCTCTCCTGACCCGCTTAGCGTGTCATTGCCATGACCTCCAACCAGCGGGAGAGCTTGTCCTTCACGAATGGATTTGAAGTGCGTTGAGCTATTAACGATTACACCTTGATGGTAAGTATCTGGCACCGCACTTAACTGGCTCGACTCTAAAAGTTGCTTCAAACTGACGCTCGTTCCATCAGCAAACTTTATAATCTCAATACCCGAACCGGCCAGATCACCAGCATGAGGCAACACAATCCGAACCTGTTGTGATCCTCCCCATCTGATATCGAGCGTCGAATACAGCATCTTTGCCCGAAGTGGACGGCGATAGGCATCGCGATGCGGATCAGGTGCCAACTCAACATTGACTGCTTCAATCAGAGCCGCCCCCCAACTTAACTGCAGTTGATCACGCATAGCCTCATCAGGAAGGATGACAGTGTCTTGGTCGAGCACTCCGTATTCGTCACTCCATCCGGTAACGCCCACTTCAGGCCGGAGAAAAACAGGGTTCAATACGTCCGCAATAACGGTCGTTGCGCCAGCATGCGATTGCACGATGTACGTATCGGCACCGTCCTCACCGTAAAGCCAATCTTCCCCTGCACCAGCGATCAGGTAATCCGCGCCTTCAGAGCCAAGCAACGTATCGTTACCTGCCCCGGCAGATAGCAGGGCGCCCAGTGTTCTGCCCCCCACTGCGCCATAATCGAGCGGCGAACCGGCGTAGGCGACGATTACATCATCCCCTGCACCTCCCAGGAAAAGGTTTCCGACTTCGACATTTACTCGCCCGCCAGCATCGCTGCCCTGCACGATTTTATGTTTGATGGTTTCAGTCGTGACGTTCCAGCGAAACTCTTTACGAACAGTCTCGCCAACGCCAAAGCTTCCCGCCGGATAGATGAACCATCCCTCAATAGCGCCTGAGTCTTTTCTGTCCTCGACTATTACGTCTCCAGTCTTGAACGAAAACCCACTGCCCGTTCCAGAACGATAGTAGTAAGGTTTCTGAACCGATGATGAAATTGCTCCCTCGGCCTTAACATTTTTGTATTCGACTTGGGAGGTGGATTCAGACTGCCGTTCACTGATCACAGCATCGTCAGCGGCAGAACCCATCCATTGCGGTGTAGCAGACAATGCTCCATTTTCGACGCTTTCGATGAGCAGATCAGTATGGGTGGTAAAGCCCGTATCATTAGTGACTATCTGATTACGAACCCAGATACCCTTTTCATTCAAAATAAAACCCTTTGCGCGCCTGCTCGTCGAACGTTTTTCTTTTAATTCCGCAAGAAACTGACTTGTCCAATCGGCGCCATTACCTGAGGCGGAACCGGCGTTTTCATCCAGAACATTACCGTCTGAAGGAGCCTGAAAGTCACCCGTACTGCTGACTTCAGTTATGTCTTTATGTTCTTCGATCATTACCGGATTCGTCACCGGCGGATCGACCACTTCTATCGGACGCTGTATTTTCTTCATGACGTCTTGATAGCTGAGAGTCACGCCATCGCTAAAGCTGAAAGTCGAACCCTGCCAGTTTTCGTGGCGTCGGAGCAGAACCGCATCACCCTTTCCGTTGGACAGCCGCAACACCCGTCCTGCATTGATCTCAATGATGTCCACTTGCAAGTTTTCTGCAGAGAATCCTGCTCCAAACCTGATGACATTCTTGCCACCGGGATCGTTAATAACATCAAGTCCATCACCGATGCCAAAGCAGTAAATATCATCGCCATCCTCGCTTTCGAGCAAGTCGTTACCGGTCCCCCCCTCTAAAACGTTATTACCTGAATCGCCGCGAAGATAGTCCATTCCCTCCCCGCCAATTAATGTGTCGTTTCCACCGCCACCTTGCAGCGTGTCATTGCCTGAACCTCCATCCATATAATCCGGACCATGATCCGCTTCGGCTTTTTGTTCGTAATCCCCCACCAAAACGTCATCATCCGCGCCTCCATAAAGTGTGTCGGCGCCCAAACCGCCCAAAAGCGTATCGTTTCCTGCATCACCTTGAAGGTAATCATTGTTGACTCCACCTGATTGCAATTCAGCGGCGTCACCATCCAGCGCATCTGCCCCCGACCCACCGATGAGTGTGTCCGAGCCGCCCGCCCCTCTGAGGGTGTCATCCCCCTCACCGCCATCAAGAAAGTCATCACCGTGATAACGAACGGGATGGTTGGGGTAATCACCGGTCAGGTCATCTTTACCGGTGCCCCCCAACAGCGAATCATCAGCGCCGCCGCCACAGAGAGTGTCGTCTCCCGCGCCACCGTCCAGCAAATCACGTCCGAAAAAAATGGCGGCGTTGCCGGCAACTCCGTCCAATCCAACATCGTCACCCTTCAGGTCATCGTTGCCGGGACCGCCATACAACACATCGTTACCACCATTGCCGGCAAGCCGATCATCGCCCATGCCGCCATCCAGTAAATCGTCGCCATGGTGCTTGCTCTGGAGTCCAACACTGCTGTCGAGATCGTCGCCAGACAATGTGTCGTTGCCGTGCCCGCCCAATAGCGTGTCATTCCCTCCCTCACCCCACAAAAGATCATCTTCAGTTCCACCGTCCAGTAGATCTTCGCCCCAGCCACCATTGAGTACGTCCCGGCCACCTTGACCATAAAGAACATCGTTATCGCCCTCCGATGTAGCATTCGGAGAGGCTTTGGAAAAGACGGTAGTGTGATAACTGATGCTGCCTACAAGTCTTTCAACCTGCTTGAAACTCCAATTCTGTTCGACCATCCCGGTCGAATTATCACCGTATAAAACATCGTCTCCTGCTCCGCCGACCAACGTGTCCCGATTGTTTCCACCGAGCAATACGTCTCGGGAAGCCGTGCCGATCAACAGATCGTCTCCCTCCCCTCCGTCCAGCCAATCGCCACGACTTGCCTTGCCTTTGGCTGAACCATCGGCCAAGGCTTTCTCGAGCGTTGTTTGTTTATCTCCGAACAGGCGATCGTCGCCAGCTTTGCCAAATAGCCGATCAGAACCGCCAAGACCGAGAATGACGTCGTCTTTTGCAGAACCGTAGAGCACGTCGGCTTTGTTCCTTTGTTTTACTTTGGGCAATACCAAGACGTTGCCCAACTCATCGTAAGAGACTTGTTCACCGGGCGTAGCAGGATCGGTGTCTTTGGCTTTCCAGTCGCCTTGCAAGATGAGATCAGGGGAGGAGACTGTTTGCCCTTGATAGTCAGGCAGACGAATACCGAACATTCCCGGCTGGAAGTTCTTGATGACGATCAGATCGCCAGGTCCGTATTTGATGTTCAACGTACTTTCATTGAGTTCTTCGATGAGCGTTACAGCAATCGCTCGATCGTCAGTGAACCAAGTGTTGCTCAGCGGCGTACTGCGCTTTAGCGCCGGGATTGGCAGGCCATTTATCACTATCTGTCCAGCGATTCCGGCTTCGAAAATCTCATCGATTCCATCACCGGTAGAGAACTCGTAGCGATCGTTGCCTTCGCCACCGATAAGGAAGTCGTTGCCCCTCCCACCGACCAATACGTCATCGTCGGCCATTCCATAAAGAGCATCATTACCCTCGCCTCCGGTTAACGAATCACGACCGCGCCCCCCTTCAACGAAGTCATTGCCGGTCAATCCATTGATCGAATCATTACCCGCGCCGCCATACAGGTGATCGGCGTTTGCACCACCTGCGAAAGATCGCCCCCCATCATCACCAAACATGACCAGCGGGTTTGATACCCCCGTCGACATCGGCGCCTGTTTCCCTGAGGCGAGATCCGAGTAGGAAAATTTCCGCAAGGTATTTTCGCCGTACGAGCCATTGGTTCTGGAAATCAATCGGGCCAACATTTGCGCACGATCGGCAATCCATTGCTCTGTAATGACGCCTTCGCCAGTTTGTGGATCGTAAAGCTCCAGTCCCCGTCCCGAGTAACCGTCCGCTCGTTCAATCACTACTTCACTGAGCTGTTTAAGCGAATTGCGCAAAGCTTCGCCGACCGGTGTTGCCTCGGCAGCCAACGTCGCCCACGCAGTAGCACTGCCGTATTCCCCGATTGTCCTGGTAACGATGCTTTGAGACTGAGTCGGTAGAAGGGCCGAAAAAAATGCATAGGCGTTAGTAGCAAAGGTTTCATTGGTGGTGGGCATCGCGGCAGAATTACCGTCGTAGGTACGCCTGAACATGTCGAAAAAGTCATTCAGGCCATATCGCAGAATCAGGTTAACGATGGGAGAAACAGGGGTGTTTTTCACAACATATTGGATGAGCGGGTTGATATTTCCGCTGGCCAGGCCGATGTTGATTTGCTCTGGCAACACTGAAAACAAAGTGCCAACCATATTGACACCGAAGTTCTTTATTACCGACCTCAAACCGGCACTGTAGGAATCCATCGCAAACAGGATATTTTTATAATCATCCAACCTATTAACTTTGGCCAGTTCATGACTGCCTTTGATATCTGAGCCCGGATCACCTGCGGATATCAGCCTCCAGGTTTCATAGGGAGGTTTTCCACCTAACAGGCTAAAGCCGATTGTTCCGGACCAGCCGGCATTTTGACTTGAAGCAGAATCTTCTATCCCAATCTCCTTGCTAAACAACACCTCTCCAATCGCACTAGCATCAATCGCGGCGACTTGATCGATGGAAGGAACGGTCCATGGAGGCAGATCAAATTTAACCGAGCCGTTCATCAGGGAGTTCATAAAGTTGACAGCGACCTGATTGGACGACTCTTGCATCTGAATTTCGCTGAACACTTTATTTAACCTGAGCTCACCTTGCCGCAATGTGTAAGCACGGATCAATGCAGAGTAAGCGCCCCGTCCGCCATTAGCATCAATCGCGACGTCCAGCCAAAGCTTTGCGCTTCTTATTATATCTACCACTTCTTCCTCAAACTCAGCACCACCCCTGAATTTACTTCCAATGATATCGGATAGTGCTTGGTATAAACGCGTGCAGCTCCCCCCCTCCATCTTCTCAGCTTCGTACCTCATATGTTCTGCCCGGAAATTCATTCCGCCGCATGCATTTGCGGCTTTGAAAATTTCCGTTTTTTCTAGATCATTAAAAATATAACTCATCATTACTTCCCTGTAATAATTGAAGCAGAAAGATACTCACTGACAAACCTAAGCGCTTCAGGAGCGCCGCGTAACGAACTGGTACCCAAACTTACACGACCATCCCCTCCGACAAAGTCGAAGCTATGAAGCTCGACTGAACAACGGGTATTCAGCCTTCGAAAATCTAAATTTTCCAATTCCGGCCTGCTAAACGTCAGCAATTCTGTTTGACTCAACCCACTCGCAACAACTTCATCACTAGCAGAATTTAGACCATCACAATATATAAGACGTGGCGTTCCATCACGACGACGCCAATCAGGTATTACAAAAACCTTAATGCTTCCGACATTCTTAAAATGAGGCGGAGGCGCATTGAGCCAAAGTTCCAACCCCGGATAGTTTTTAAGCTTTATAATCAAGTCATCCGGCCAATCCGTATGCCGATAACCCATCGTGTGCGGCTCATTGTGCTCCGTTCTGGTGTAAAGCCTGGCTGCGACTTTAAAGAACCCCCATTCAGGTGACGGCTCTTTCCCAACCTGCTCATGGGCCGTGATCAGTTCGGTTCCCGTCCACCAGAACGCCCCCTCAAGAATGTCCGCAATACAGGAGCCATCGCCTTTCAGCCTGGAACCAAAATGAAAGCCGGGGATTCGAGTCCTGTCCAGATAGCTGCCCCCCAGAATGGGCACCTGCTCCATGCCGGCAAGCTTTTTACTGCACTCGCCTTCTTCCTTGTGGCGAATCGCCCGGGCTTGCGCCGCTTCCTCCCACTTGAGATGAAAATCTACTACCCAATAACAAACGGCGAACAAAACACTGTATTTCACAGCTTTTTTAATTCCGCTGACTGTATCCCTTCGAGACACCCTAAACATTTCAACACCCCCTGTTGAAACAGCAGAAACAGCTCACTTATTACTGCGGACCATCATTAGCTCATCAAAGATATCGAAATATCCTTTCAGCCCATCTATCACACTAAACTTACTCGCAGCAAACTTTGCCGAGTCGCCGATTTCTTGCATATCCCTTTCAGACTTTAAAACCCCGCCCACTTTCCGAGCGATCGCCTTGCAGTCAAAAAAATCCACTAACAACCCATTCACCCCATCAACAATAACCTCCTGCACGGGTGCCGTATCTGACGCAACCACGATACAACCAGAAGCCATAGACTCTAAAAGCGACCACGACAAAACAAAGGGATAAGTCAAATAAACGTGAGCTTTCGAAACCTTCAGGACAGCTCTGTACTTTTGGTACGGCAGTTTCCCGGTAAAATGCACACTGGAAAGATCAAACGTCACCTCCGCCATCATCTTAGTTCGCCAATCTGGATACCCGATTGGCATTCGTCCATAACTGACGCCATCTCCACCGACAATGACTATTTGAGCGTCCGGGCACTCGGCCTGAATATGAGGAATGGCTCTCATAAAAATATGGAATCCGCGATAGGGCTCCAGATTTCTGGCCACGTACGTAACGATTGGCTGACCTGCTTTCAAAACATGCCCACTGGGCAGCGTTACCGAATCAACCGTGGGTGACGAACAATTCTGAACAACACCTTCATGTATCACTCGAATTTTCGATTGGTAGGCTGCCGGAAAAAGGCTGCGCTGCCACCGTGTTGGAGCAATTGCAAGATCACACTGTTCAAGATTCAAAAGATGCATCGAGTTCAAAACCCGTAGCCTTGCGGAGGTTCCTTCCACGCATGGAAACTCTGGATCAAACCCAGCGTCCGCGCCTTGCGCCTGATAATAAAACTCACAAAAGTGAATCAGCGGCACATCGGGATATACGTCTTTGATGAATAGTGTTTCGCCCCATCCAGGATGAGCGAGAATGACATCGGGTCGATAACCCTCCAGCTTTATTTTTTGTAAAATATGGAAAACTCGCTGCCCATCAATTACCGCTTCCTCATACTTGCGCAAAAAAACATGAACATCGCTTTGCCTGGTTTTTGATGAACGATATCGAAACAGCTTTACGCCTTCGATTCCGGGAGCCGTATCTCGCCCAATAGCGATCACCTCGCAACATCGACGAACTGCCTCTAAAGCCACATGACGAAATTGCCCCGGAAAATTTTGATGAACCACAAGAAGTTTCATACCTGAGCAAAGTCCGTTTTATATATCTCCATTGAACTGAGGTTTTTCAACATCAATTGACATATACAAACGCTAACAAATGCTTGGAAATAAAACTGTAGGAGACTTCCTAGAAGTCCCTAGGAGATGGCGTAACACAGGTATTTTTTAGCAGGCACAAAAAAGCGGCGCTCAATGCGCCGCTTTTCGTTTGTGGGTGATTACCAGCGGTTGCCACGTCCGTTGTGGTCGCCACGTCCGCTGTGTCGGTCATAGTTGCCGCGTCCACGGTGGTCGTTGTCCCAACCGCCGCGACGATGGCCGTCCCAGTTGCCGCGGTCATTGCCGTGCCAGCGACGGCTTTCGTAATAACGCGGTGCCGGCTGATAGTAGCGTGGTGCCGGTTGGTAATAACGCGGTTGCTGGTAGTACCGCGGTGCTGGCTGGTAGTAGCGGGGTTGCGCGTAATACGTGCTGCCTCCGCTGTAATAGGTGCCACCTGTGTTGTAGTAAGCCGGTGCGGGGGATGTGTAGACCTCGGAGCTGTAATACGAGTCCGCATACGAGTATGGGACGCAACCGGCAACGGAAAACATCAACGCAGCAAGCAGAAGAATTCGTCTATACATGGCGGCCTCCTGGACCGCGGGTTGGCCACACCAGCGACGCTAGCGGGCGACAGCCATTTAATCGGTGGCTGTCGAATTATCTGACAGCGTTTTCCGAATCTGGTGCGTTCCTGCAACAAGTTGAAACAAGTGATTGATGAAACCTTGTTCATCGGTAAAACGCGGTCATTCAGCTGCTGATTAGTGGTGACCACCGTGATATCCGCCGCCGTGATAACCCCGTCCGTAGCCGCCTCGGTAGCCGTAGCCACCGTAGTAATAGCGGCCGCCGCCGTAGTAACGCGGACCGTAATAACCGCCGTAGTAATAAGGCGAGTAATAGCCGGGAGAGTAGTAGGTGGCGGGGTAAGCGTCGTAAGGGCCGGCGTAGTAGTAACAACCGGACAAACCAAAAACGAGAACGGCACCGAGCAAGATTTTCGGGATACGCATGGCGGCCTCCTGAAAGACCCACGGCCGCAACGGAACAGAGCAGCCGACACACGTTTGACTGGTGCGGAGCAATCAAGTGCCCAGTGCCGCTCGGCTTCAGATCAGCGGTGTTCGCCCCCTCGCAAAACCCTGTGGGAGCGAGCTTGCTCGCAAAGGCGGTGAATCAGCCAAATCATTGTTGAATGACATACCGCATTCGCGAGCAGGCTCGCTCCCACAGGTTCTGATGCAATACCCCCGAATACAGGAGCATCCATTCGCGCCGCACATGGAGCAGTTATTTGCGCGCCGTGCCACTAGAATGCATGCCATCGGGCCACTGCCAACGGAACTGCCATGCCGCATCGATCTGCGCTGTACTCCCAACGTTCGCTGGTATTGACGTTGATCGCCCTGCTCGGCGCCGGTTTCCTCGCCACGTCCCTGCTGAGTTACTACGCCTCCCGCGCATCGATCCGCGACAACATCGTCAACACTGAACTGCCGCTGACCTCCGACACGGTGTACTCGGAAATCCAGAAAGACCTGGTCCGGCCGATCCTGATTTCCTCGATGATGTCCCGCGACACCTTCATGCGCGACTGGGTGGTAAACGGTGAGCAAAACCCCGAACAGATGACCCGCTACCTCAACGAGGTCATGACCCATTACGGCGCCTACACCGCGTTCTTCGTCTCCAACAGCACCCTCACCTACTACCACGCCAAAGGCGTGCTCAAGCAGATCAAAGTGGAAGAACCGCGCGACGCCTGGTACTTCCGCGTCCGCGACATGAAAGACCCCTACGAGATCAACGTCGACCCGGATCTGGCCAACAAGGACAACCTGACCTTCTTCATCAACTACAAGGTCTACGACTACCACGACCGTTTTATCGGCGCGGCCGGTGTCGGTCTGACCGTGGATGCAGTGATCAAGTTGATCGACAAGTATCAACAGCGCTATCAACGCAGCGTGTATTTCGTCGACACCTTTGGCCGGCTGGTGCTGACCGGTGCAGAAGGTGGCCCGCAAGGTGCGCACATCGGCCAGAGCCTCGGCGAACTCGAAAGCATGAAAAGCCTGGTCAGCCAGTTGCCCAAACCGCATACCGGCAGCTACGAATATTCCGCCCACGGTCAGGGGCATTTTCTCAACGTGCGGTTTATTCCGGAATTGAACTGGTACCTGTTCGTGGATAAACGCGAAGACGGCGCCTTGAGCGAAATCCGTCAGTCGCTCTACCTCAACCTGCTGATCTGCCTGTTGGTGACGCTCAGTGTTCTGGCGCTGCTCAACCGCGTGATCAAGCGCTATCAAACCAAAATCCAGACTCAAGCCACCCTCGATAGCCTCACCGAACTGCCCAACCGCCGCGGCTTCGACATTCTCGCCGCGCAGGCCTTGCACGAAGCACAACGCGAGACCAAACCGCTGACGGCGTTGCTGCTCGACCTCGATCACTTCAAGGTGTTGAACGATTCCTACGGGCACATGGCCGGCGATCAAGTGCTGATCGGTTTTGCCCGCGATCTGCAAAGCTGCCTGCGCCACGCCGATATCGTCTGTCGCTGGGGTGGTGAGGAATTTATCGTTTTACTGAAGGACACCGACGGTGACACCGGTCAGAACATTGCCGAAAAGATCCGCGAACACGTCGAACGCCAGGAATATGCCTACAACGGCCACGCACTTAGTCTGACGGTAAGCATCGGCGTCACTACCCTGCAACGCGATGACACCTTGCACAGCCTGCTGTCGCGGGCGGATCATGCGATGTATCGGGCCAAACAATCCGGCCGCAACCGCACCTGCGTGGAAATGCCTCACTCGACTTATGCCTGAATCCGACGTTAAACCCGACCATTGCCCAGCCTGCGGCGCCCGCAACGACTGCAGCCTGGCCGACCCGCGCACCGCCGACCGCGAATGCTGGTGTTACGGCGTGACGATCGACCCGGCCGTGCTCGAAGCGTTGCCGCCAGAGCTGCGCAACCAATCCTGCCTGTGCCCGCGTTGCGCGCAGGTCGAGGCGCAGTTGCAAGCGGCCGAGCGCTCGATCCCGTAAGATGCGCGGCCCTTCTTTCACTGAACTCTGAACATGCGCGTCGACCGTTTCCTCAGCAACCTGCCCCGCTACAACCGTCAGCAGGTTCGCCTGTTGCTGGTGGAAAAGCGCGTGCGGATTGACGGAAAAGTCGTCAGCGATCCGCACAGCGAGGTGCTGGAATTCAGCCGCGTCGAAGTCGATGACGAAGTCCTGCAAAGCGGTAAGCCGGCGCGCTATTTCATGCTGCACAAACCGCCGGGCTGCGTCAGCGCCACCCGCGATCCGCAACACCCGACCGTGCTCGACCTGATTGATGAACCGGACAAGGACGACCTGCACATCGCCGGACGCCTGGACTTCAACACCACCGGTTTGATGCTGATCACCAACGACGGAAGTTGGTCGCGGCGCCTGACCCAGCCGCAGACCAAATTGCCGAAGGTCTACTACGTTGAGACCGAGCAGGAGATTGGCGCGGAATATGCGATCACCTTCGCCGAGGGGATTTACTTTGCGTTTGAGGACCTGACCACGCAACCGGCGCAGCTGGAGCTGCTCGGCCCGTGTTCGGCGCGGTTGAGTATCGTCGAAGGTCGCTACCATCAGGTGAAGCGCATGTTCGGCCACTTCAACAACAAAGTCGTGCGTCTGCACCGCGAATCGATGGGCCCGCTATTGCTCGACAGCGCGCTAAAACCGGGCGAGTACCGCGCTTTGCGCACCGAAGAGATTCATTTGTTCTAAGCCCGCGACCGCTCAGCAGAAGTTGTCGAACAATTTACCAACGGCACTTGCGCGATCCTGCCTCCCCTGCTTGAATCAGGACGTCGGCCAAATTGTGACCGACAAGTCACAACATACTTCCAAGAAACTTTTTGCCGGTCGGAGAGCCACCAGACTCCACCTCCCCCCGGCAGACTGCCCGCCAATAACAACACCCGTCGACCTGCCGTTCCGGATCGACATGGGCTTCAAAACTCCAGGCGTATGCCTACCTGTCACAAAGCTCGTGCAATCTCTATTTGCGCGCATACCCGCTTGCTTGCCAGGAGTCTTATGACATGAGGCCAGAAATCGCTGTGCTGGATATACAGGGTCAGTATCGGGTTTACACGGAGTTCTATCGCGCAGACGCCGCAGAAAAGACCATCATTCTGGTCAACGGCTCGATGGCCACAACTGCGTCGTTTGCACAGACTGTGAAAAACCTGCACCCGCAATTCAACGTGGTTTGCTACGACCAGCCCTACGCGGGTCGATCGAAAGCGCACAATCGCCACGAGAAGCACCTGACCAAGGACGTCGAAGGGCAGATTCTGCTGGAGCTGATCGACCACTTCGCCGCCGAACACGTGTTGTCGTTTTCCTGGGGTGGCGCCGCGACCCTGGTCGCCCTCGCCCATCAGCCACGACGCATAGAGAGAGCGGTGATCAGCTCGTTCTCGCCGGTGATCAACGCGCACATGCTCGATTACCTCGAACGCGGCGTCGATTACCTCGGTCAGCGCGACGGCGACCGGGTCGGCCATCTGGTCAACAACACCATCGGCAAACACCTGCCGTCGCTTTTCAAGCGCTTCAATTATCGCCACGTCAGCAGCCTGGCCGAGCACGAATACGGGCAGATGCATTTCCACATCAGCGATGTGCTGCACAGCGATCGCCAGTGCTACTTGAATGCGGCGAAAAAGATCAACGTACCGGTGCTGTTTTTAAACGGCGAATGGGACGAATACACCGCGGCCGAAGATGCGCGCCTGTTCGGTAACCATGTGGCGCAGAGCACGTTTACCACGCTGCAAGCCACCGGGCATTTTCTCGACATGGAGCACAAGGCCGCGTGCCGCGATAGCCAGAATGCCTTGCTCGGATTTCTCAAACCGGCACAGCAGACCAGCCGAACGCGTTACTCGTTTGTTCAGGATCAACATGCACTGGCCATTTGAAAAAGTGTCGTCGCGAGCGAGGCTGCAAGGTAGGGATTTTGGTTTACCGACCCGCAGGGCTCGCCCGCGATTGACCGGTTTCAGTGATTTAAAGCCTTCATGAGTAAAAGAAAAACTTCAAATCCGTGGCCGAGTCTGGTACAAAGTCAGCCGCTCTGAGCGGGTATAGTTTAATGGTAGAACAGTAGCTTCCCAAGCTTCCGACGAGGGTTCGATTCCCTCTACCCGCTCCACTCGATTTTGTCTCACGTTGGTTTTTTTGACGGGGGATGCAGGAATAGAAAAAACCGGCCTACAGGGCCGGTTTTTTTGTGTCCGGGATTTGAGCGAGACGTGCGCGCAAAGCCCCGAAACACAACAATATTTCAATCGCCTCAAGCCTACCTGGACTGGTTACCCTGCCACATCCGAAAAAGGATTTGCTGAAGAAAACGGCCGTCAGCATTTTGCAGCAGGCGTTGTTGTGAATCACTCAGTTCGTTGCGCCATGGAGGACCGTAAATATGCTCTACCCGATTGCGATTTCAATAGGTGATGACAAACATGCTTGGGGCGTCGAGGTGCCGGACATCCCAGGTTGTTTTTCCGCAGGAGAAGATCTGGACGATGCCGTCGCCATGGCTCGTGAAGCCATTGAGGGTCATTTCGAAATTCTCGCCGAGGACGGCACACCGATCCCACCCGCGAGCAAACTGAGCCTGCATGTAGTCAATCCGAAGTACGCGGGTTGTGCGTGGGCCGTGGTGGATATAGATGTGATCAAATATTTGGGCAAAGCCCAAAAACTCAATATCACATTGCCAGGGCACTTGCTCAATCGTATTGATGAATATGTGTTGCATCACCCTGAAGAGAAAAGCCGTTCCGGGTTTCTTGCCTCAGCAGCCTTGAAGGTTTTGCAGCAAGGCTGAAACAAACCTGCTGTTTATCGAAGAGCCTTCACCATGACGCAAAAGATCTATGACGATCCCGAATTTTTCCAGGGCTATAGCCAGATGAACCGCTCGATCGGCGGCCTCGACGCGGCGCCGGAGTGGCCGGCGCTCAAAGCGTTGTTGCCGTCCATGCACGGTTTGAACGTGGTGGATCTGGGTTGCGGTTATGGCTGGTTCAGCCGTTGGGCCATAGAGAATGGTGCGGACAGCGTGCTGGGGCTGGATGTCTCGGAGAAGATGCTGGAGCGGGCGCGGGCATCTAAGACGGCGGCGAACATTCGTTATGAGCGCGGCGATCTGGAACAGCTCGATCTGCCAGCCTGCAGTTTTGATCTGGCTTACAGCTCACTGGCGCTGCATTACATCAAGGATTTGCCGGGGCTGTTTGCTCACCTCTATACGGCGCTGAAACCGGGTTCGCACTTTGTCTTTTCCATCGAGCATCCGATCTTCATGGCACCGCGTAACCCGGGTTGGTTGATTGATAGCGCAGGCAACAAGCGCTGGCCGCTGGACAGCTACCAGATGGAAGGTGAACGGGTGACCAACTGGCTGGCCGAAGGTGTGATCAAGCAGCATCGTACGATGGGGACGCTGCTTAATTCGCTGATTGCTGCCGGGTTCGCCATTCGCCACGTCAACGAATGGGGACCGAGCGATGCCGAAGTCGCGGCACAACCGGCATTGGCGGAAGAGCGCGAGCGGCCGATGATGCTGCTGGTGGCAGTGCAACGCTGAGCGGGTTTGCACCTTGAGAAGCCCCTCACCCTAACCCTCCCGAAACGTCGGACCGCCCAAAGGGAGAGGGGACTGACCGCAGTGCCAGTACGATCTACGCCGACGTGCGAAATCGAGGCGAACTCAGGTTTTGGAAGCGACACGCATCGGCTCCCTCTCCCTCGGGAGAGGGCTGGGGTGAGGGGGAGTCCGCACCGCACCCAAAATCTCAAGCCGAACAATGGTCCAATTTATTTCAGCGAGTCGCGACGATGAACAATCGTGGGAACGGCAATAGCACCGAACCATCCGCCAATGCGGGATAAGCCTTCGCGACTTCCGCCTGGTACTGCGCCAGATACTGCGCCTTTTCCGTTTCGTCGAGCGGACTCAAAAACGGAATCAAGCCACTGCCCTTGAACCACTCCACCACCCCTGCCGCCCCACCGGCCAACGGGTGATAATAGGTGGTGCGCCACACATCGACCCGCGAACAGTGTGGCCGCAGCATCGAGAAATAATCGCTGGCACTCGCCATGTCGGTACGCTGTCCCGCAGCGCCGGCAAGCTTGCTCGCCCACGGGCCATTCGCGGCCACTTCACGCATCAGACGGTGGGATGACTCGTTGAGATTATCGGGCATCTGGATCGCCAGACTGCCACCCGCCGAAAGCTTGCTCGCCAGCGTCGGTAGCAACGCCGCGTGATCCGGCACCCATTGCAGCACGGCATTGGCGAAGATCACATCAAACGGCCCGGCATCGGCCCACTTATCTATCTCGGCGACATCGAACTGCAACTGCGGCAAGCGCTTGCGCGCCGCAGTAATCATGTCGGGCGAACTGTCCAGACCGCTGACCGTGGCTTCTGGAAAACGCTGCACCAGCAACTCCGTCGAATTACCGGGACCACAACCGATATCGACCACCGATCGCGCATCTGCCGTGGGGATCGCTGCCAGCAGATCGCGGGCCGGACGGGTGCGCTCATCTTCGAAAGCGACGTATTGTTTGGCGGACCAACTCATTGCGTTCTCCTGTCGGGACATTCCAGCGGTTCGTCACGATACAGGTAGCGCAGCGAGCAGTTCCAGAACGACTGAATTGCAAAGGGTGTCAGACCGATGAACGCCTTATTGCCAACAGTTTGTTTTTACGATGCGGGCGACCGTCCGTCGAGTCAGACAAAAGCAATTTTGACAGCTCAACAATCGTACCTATAGTCAACAAGCGGCAATCGGAAGGAACCCGAATCAGTCGATTTCGTGCAAGGAGCACGGCCCATACATTTCTTGTAACCGGTGGGTTCCCCAGTAGTGTGCTCGCAAAAGCCATACGGCAAGCAAGCAGCGTCGAGGCTGGATCACAGCCCGATGTCCACTATGAAAAAAGGAGCGTTCCCATGTCTCGAGTGACGGATATTCTGGTTTCCATCGACACCGAAACCATTCTGAAAAAATACCCGAACATCAGCAAGGACCCGAAAAACCCAACGCTGATCGACTGGCATCATGTGTACATGGTCACCAATCAGGACAACGTCGTCAGTGGCCAGGCCGGTGGTGAACTGGACCTTAAGGCACAGGTCGGCGACCTGATCCGCTGGCGCGAAACCAGCCTGTCGCAGAGCTTCGAACAAGCCGTGATTTTCTACAAATTCATCGGCAACGCCGGGGCTGACCTGATCTCGCCACCCTCGCCACGCAAGGCCACAGCCTGCGTCGCAGTACCGAATCGCGAAAATCCATCCGTACCCAGCTGCCAGAAAGTCGATAACCATTATTGGTCGTCGGAGACCCTCGACTGCGGTCGCGTGACCTACCACTTCCACTTCCTGATCGTCGATCGCAACTGCCAGATTATCGGCTGCTGCTCGTGGGATCCGTTCATCTCCATCCATAACTGATGATGTGTCGAGCCCTTTGGTGACAGAGGGCTCAACCGATCCGCTGTCGCTCCGGCCGGAACAGGATGTCTTGCCGTGACCGAAGCGGCTGGCGTTTTGTGCCAACATCATGAAAGGAATCCATGATGACCAGCGAACCGATCCCGTCACCATCAACCGGCGTCACCAGCGCGCACAACGTGCTGCTGATCGTCGACGCCGAATCAATATTGGCACGTTATCCGAACCCCAGCCTGAACGCCGCCACGCCGACGAGTATTACCGATGGATTGATCTTTTTCGCCATAGGCAATAGCTCGAAAGAAATAGTCATAAATGACAGCAAAATCACGGTTCCGGTGCAGATTGGCCAGGATCTGCATTTTCGCGGACGTTCCGTCAGTCTGATCGCCGAGCACAGTGTCGTGGTGTACCGCATGACGGCAGCTGACAACAGCGTACTGTCTGAGCCGAGCTTGCAGGTTCACATCAACCTGACGGTGCCCGCGCCCAATCCGGACGACCCGACAGCGCCAGGCAACCGGAAAGCTGACGACCACTTCTGGACCTGCACGCCGAAGAAGTCTGGCGACGTGCAATGCGAGCTGAGTTTCATGCTGGTCAATCAGCAGTGTGAGGCGGTGGGGTATTTCCACTGGGTCGCAGACCTGAAGATCACAGAATAATCGACCCCAAAAAAACCGGCCTGATGGCCGGTTTTTCTATCAATCGTAATACCCGACCGTTTTCTTCAAATGGTCCGAATACTCATAAATGTCGTCAATTGAACTGATTGGATGACGGGTTTCGTTTTTTTCTTCATCGAAGATGCCGATGTACTTCTGGGATCGATTGAAATGCAACCGGCAGATCGGTTTGCGATTGTTGTCATCCAGCAGAATGCCAAAGTAACTCTGCGTATCACGTTGAACAATTCGCTTCGCATCGACCACCGAGCGAACGAGCGCACGAACGATGTGATATCCCTCAAGCTCTTCCAGAGTTGTCAGCACCTTGTCATCTGATTCGTCTCGCGGATCTACTGGATCAGTACCCGCAGTGGCGGACGGCAGCGAAGCCAATGCTGGCTGGATCGCACCACTCATCGCAGATTTAAGTCGGTCATTGATCTGGTCATTCAGAAATTGCACGACCGCTTTACGTGTCAACTCGTGAAACTGCTCACGTACTTTTTGGGTGATCACGCCGTCGTAAACACGAGACGCAAAAACCTTCACAAAGTCATCATCCGGCTTGCTGACCTGCGCCGCGATAACCTTTTTGATTTGGCTGACATATTTCAATTCGCCCGCGGCGCTGATGATCGAGTCAACATCAAAAGCCGACTTGGTCAGCTTGATCAGCTCAGGAACCGAATATTCATCAATGTCTAAAAGGTCCAGCTCCAGAAATGGTTTTTCATCCATCTTGTTCGGCGCGTCCAGATCAGTGAAAAACTTGTAGACCTGACCGTTGGTAAGAATCGAGATACGCGCGCTGGTCACATGAAAGTACCGAAACAGCTGCGAAGCATGATTGATGTGTAGCGGCTCACCGATCTTTTTACACTCAATCAAAATCTGCACTTCACCATCCTTCATGATGGCGTAATCAATTTTCTCGCCTTTCTTCGTACCTATATCGCAGACAAATTCGGGCGTCACCTCGGTGGGGTCAAAAACGTCGTAGCCCAGAACCGTGCTGATGAATGGCATGACGAACGCATTTTTTGTTGCTTCTTCCGTCTGGATTGCAGCGCTCTGCAGCCGAACTTTGGCGGCTAGGCTGGCTAACTTTTCGAAGAATTCCATGAGGGGCCTCTGGCTTGATTTCTATCCGTGTTAAAGCTACTGGCAATTTGATTGCCACTTGATACTAGCCACAAACCCGCACAATGAAAGTTTCGCCCTCAAGTTGCTGCAATGCCTCTTGGCTTTTATCGAAAGGCAGGAGATGCCGGTAGAATTTTCTCAAAGCCGTCAGTGTCTCAATCTCAGGCACTCTCCCGATAAGGAACACGGCTATGAAATTCGCAAAAATTTCCCAAAAGCTCGCTCTGTGGGCCGGTAGCCCCAAGACCTTCATGGGCGCGTTGGTCCTGATCGGACTCTGGGGATTGAGTGGGCCGATTTTTCATTACAACGATACCTGGCAACTGATCATCAATACCTCGACGACGATCATCACGTTCCTGATGGTTTTCCTGATTCAAAACACACAGAACCGCGATACCGACATTCTGCATTTGAAAATCGATGAGTTGCTGTTCGTGACGAAAGAAGCGCAGAACGCGATGCTTGGGCTGGAGGCGCTGGATTTGAAGCAGTTGGAGGCGCTGCGCAAGCATTACCGCGCGCTGGGCGAAGGGGAAGTGTTCAATCTTGAGGGGCTGGGTGAGAAAAGTAAGCCGAAGCAGGATTTGAATGAATGCTGAAAAGCAAAAGATCGCAGCCTGCGGCAGCTCCTACACGGATGAATGCAGGAGCTGCCGAAGGCTGCGATCTGTTGATCTCGCTTAGCGGCTAGCCTGTAAAGCGCGAGCCATTTGCAGATGGTTTTGCAATTTCGGCAACGTCTCGTCGGCGAAGGCCTTGATCTCCGGCACGTCGGTGCTCTGCGCTTCCTGTTGAATCTGCTCTATGGCTTCTTCAGTGGCCTTCACCTGACTGGCGGCGTAGGCCTGGTCGAAAGTGGCTCCATCCGTCACTTGCGGCATCAATTCTTTGGCCTTGTCGGCGATTTCTTCACGCGGCGCGACAGGCAGGTCGAGCTTCTTGGCGATCTTCGCCAAGTGCTGATTGGCCGTGGTGCGGTCGTTGATCACGACGATGGTGTAGTCCTTGACCTCTTTGGACTCGGACTTCTGATGCGCCAGACGGCTGGCTTCAATGTCGGCCATGCCTTTGGCGGACGCATCGTTGATGAATTCGGCGGGCGACTGGGCAAACACACTGGTGGCACACAGGCCCAGCACGGTTGCGAGACTGGCATTGCGTATACGGGTGGCCATCCGGTTCATGGTCGCGCCCTCCTTCTTGCGAAATTCAAGCGGGAGCTTACGCCCCCGCCTCTCAATCAAAACAACCTTCACCGACTACTTCGATTTCTGCGCGGGCTTGCGGCCCATGTCTGGTTTTGGCTCTTTATCGACAGTCGTGGTGGTGGTTTTGCCACCTTTGCGACCGGCTTCAGACGCCTTCGTTCGATCGTTGGCGAAGTTTCCCGAGTTCGAGTTTCTTGAATTAGGCATGATTCTCTACCTCTTGGTAATGATCGTGGCGAGCAGGTGCCCGCCTAGATTAGGAATTTTCTGACGGGCAAAGGTTTAGAAAAGTTGCCGACGCTGCGACGAACGGTGAGCCCGATCAACTGTTGAGCGCGTGATGGTTCAGTCGTTTGGCGGCATACATCGCCTGATCGGCATGACGGAACAGCTGCTCTTCCTCGCTGCCATGCTCTGGAAAACGAGCGACACCGATGCTCGGTTCGATATGCAGGTTATGGCCATCCAGGCGCATGGGCTGCACCAGCACCTGGCGGATTTTTTCCGCAACGCTGTCGGCATCTTCCGCAGCGTTCACGCTGTGCAGCAGCACCACGAATTCATCACCACCGATCCGCGCGACCGTGTCGGTCTCGCGCACGCAGCCCTTGAGGCGGTTGGCCACGGTTTGCAGCAACATATCGCCCACTGCGTGACCGAAGGTGTCGTTGACCTGCTTGAAGCGATCAAGGTCGACATACAGCAATGCCATGTGTCCCGACTGCTCGTGCGCGCAGGCCAGCGCGGCTTTCAATCGGTCGCGCAGCAACTCGCGATTGGGCAATTGCGTCAGTTGGTCGTACTGCGCCATCCGCCGCAGCCGCGCATGCAGTTGTTGCCGTTCGATGGCGGTGGCGACCTGGGCGCAGACGTATTGCAGCAGTTCTTTGTCCTGCTCGGTGTAGCGTTCGCCGCCGGGCAGGCTTTTGACGATCAGTGCGCCGATGGTGCCGTTCTTCGAATTCAACGGGACGCCCAGCCAGCAGGGTGAATCCTGCCCGGCTACCAACTCGGCGAAATCGGCTGGGGAATCCGCACTGTCCGGCGTCAGAAGAATCGGCTGACCGCTACGGATAACTTCCGCACACAAGCGCCCGGTGACGGTTCCGGGCTGCTCGGGCTGCAATTCGTGATCGTCGACGTGATAGGGAAAATTCAGTTGCGCGCAATGTTCGTCATACAGCGCCACGGAGAAATTCAGCGCCGGCAACCATTCACCGATGATCAGATGGATGCGCTTGAACAGCGCCAGCAAATCCTCGGCGACATGGGCGGCCTCGGAGATTGCATACAACGCTGCTTGCCGCGACTCAGCCTGTTTGCGCTCGGTGATATCGCGGGCGACAGCGATGCGCAGTTGATCAACTTCCGACCAGCGCGCCGACCACAGGATATGCGCGACGCTGCCGTCCTTGCGCACATAGCGGTTCTCGAAATTATGTTTCGGCTCGCCGCCCATGATTTCGCTGGCGGCCGCGAGGGTGCGCTCGCGATCAGCCGGGTGAACCAATTCGATCATTGGCCGGCCGATCAGCTCTTCAGGCGTGTAGCCGAAAACCCGCTCGCAGGCAGCACTGACAAAAACGAATCGGCCCTGCTTGTCGACCGCGCAAACGGCGTCCAGCAACAGGTCGATGTAACTCGCCAACGGCGCGGAGTTTCGGCTTTCCATGGTTCAGCGTGGGTGTCCGGGCAATACAGCACTCATCAACCATCCCTGACGTTGGGTTCGCGCGTCCCTGCAAACAACATCAAGCCTTGTTCGGCATCAGCCCCGGCAGCGCATGCATCAGCGCATTGATGGCAAAACCGATGAACATCACACCACACAAACGTGTGATCAACAGTTCATGACGCTGATACAGCGTGCGTACCCGTTGCGCGCCGACCACGCCAATCAGAATAGCGTAGGCAAGCAATCCGCCGAGGAAACTCAGGGCGATCAGCGCTGGCAGCATCGACCAATTGAGCAGCTCCGCGCGGCTCGACAGCAGCGCGGTAAACGTTGCAACTGCCACCGGATAAGCCTTGGGATTGGTCAATCCGAACAGAATGCCGTGCCAGAAAGGTTTACGCGCCGCTCCTTGCGGTTCGTCACCGCTGCGAGGCTGGGCACGCACTGCACGCCAGCCGAGCCAGAACAGGTACAGACCGCTGAGGACGCCAAGCACGTCGAACGCAGTGCTGCCGATTTCCCGCGCGCCGACAATCGCGATCAACGCGGTACTGCACCAGACCACATCGCCCAGCAGATGCCCGCAAAGAAACCCCGCCCCCGCCCGCCGCCCATGCGCCGCGCCAATGCCAAATACGGCCAGCACACCCGGCCCCGGCGTAATGCCGTAAATGAAACCCGAGGCCAGCACGGCCATTAATAACGATGGAGTCATGGAAACCCTGCAAGCGCCAGAACACGTGGCCGTCAGTCTATATCAGCCGATTGCGGCTGATCACTGCTCGTCGTAAAAACGCATGCCGGCGTACGGTTTTTGCCGACACGCTGCCAGTCGTGAAGCGAGATCGCCGACGTGAGCTTCGAGCTTGTGGCCGTCGGGATCGAGGAAGTAGAACGACGCACCTTCGCTGCGGTTGTCCCGCCATTCTTCGACGTTGGCGGCTTTTAGCGATTGAACGAAGACCGCAAAGTCCGCGGAACCCAGGCTGAATGCATAATGGGTGTAGTCCGGATTCGCCACGGTTTTTCGCAGCGGGTCCAGCGACAGGCACAACCACAAACCAGGCAACGACAAATAAGCACCGGCATCCCACGTTGCCTCGACGCGCAACTGCAGCACATCGCGGTAGAACGCCAGGCTTCGGTTCACATCGCTGACCGCCAGGGTCAGGTGGTTAAGGCCGGTGAGCATGGGATCAGTAACCTCGCAAGTCGTCGGGGACGACGTATTGCTGACCATCGTAGATCAGGGTCACTTGTTTCTGCTTCAGATACGCGGTTTTGGAAAGACACTCTTTGCCCGACTGGGTGTTGGTCACTTTTGTGCCGTTGGTGGTGATGAGCAGATCGGCCAAGCCATGGTGGCTGGACTGGGCGATTTCGACGGTTCTGCGGATTTTCTTCACATAGCCTTCGCAGTCGTTGGTGAATTCACCGTTGCTTTTGGCGACGACCAATCCCTCCAGCACCGGGCGCAACTCCGCGCCTTCGCGGACATACAGCGCCAGATCGGTTTTCTCGTAAGGGTTGGCGCCAGAACTGTGGGCGAACTTTGACCGCAGACCAAACGCCCGGATGTCGGGCGTCAGACGGTAGCGAGCCGTATCAATGCGCACATCTTCCAGACGCACGGCATCGGAGTTGTAGGCGCCCGGCTTGCGGTAAGTGGCGAGGGGCCGGGCGTCGCTGGCATTGAGGATTGCCAGATCCAGATCGAACGCTCCGGCATCGTCCCCGCCGGCATCGGCCAGGAAGGTGGACTTGACCGAAATCGCCTGACTCGGGAAGGCCGGCCAGACATTGCAGCGCGACATGGATTTGCCGTCAAAACTCTGGGTGGTGCAGGCGGCTTGGGCTTGGGTGGTGAGGGCCAGCAAACCAAGGGAAATCAGGAGTCTGGTTGCAGTGAACATTGTTCTTCCTTGATAAAAGTCATGTTGAGCAGACCGGTTACAGGCCTTTGAAGCCTTGCGGCAGGACGTAAGCTTTTCCGTCGTAGCGCAGCGCGGTCAGCACGGGCTTGTCGTTCGTCGTCTTCATTTCGCAATTGTCAGGCGATCCTTCTCCGACGAGACCGGTGGTGACTGATTTAACGACAAGGTCGGCAAAACCATGAGAGCTGGTTTTACCCATTTCAATGGTGCGAACAGTGGTCGCGCGTTCTCCGGCGCAATTGCCATCCCATTCACCACTGAATCGGTAAACCAATAATCGGTCCAGCACCGGACGCAGTTTGCTTCCCTCTTTCACATAGAGCGACAGCACGGTTTCATCCAATGGATTAACGCGAGACGAGCCTTTGAAATTTGCCCGAATACCAAAAGCACGAAGTTCAGGCGTGAGTTTGTAGCGCGCGGTGTCGATCTGCACGCTATCCAGCGCGAACGCATCAGAAAAAAATGCAGCAGCTTGATGGTATGTGGCGACGGGAGTTGGGTCGTCTGCTGATAAAACGGATAAACCCAAATCGTATGAGCCAATCTTATCGCCATCGGCGCCAACTGGATCCGGCTCAAACTTCAATAGCGAAGAGATGGTCAGCCCCGGATAAGCAGGCCAATCCTTGCACTGGCCAAAGTCCCAGTCCCCCGACACCGCGGGTGGCGTGCAGTCGGCCAACGCCTGCCCCGCCAGCAACCCGCCGCACAATGCCGCACATCCGATCCAGCCAGACTTCACTGTCACTTTCCACTCCTTGAGCACTTTTTCAGCGGCGCACTATCCCCTTCTGTATCGACCGTTTCAACAACGGCAATAGCTTAGGCTTTGCATAAACCCGACTGGTCACGCTTGGCATACCCGCTTGAGCATCAAGCCTACCTAGACTTGTTCTATCCCCTCCTCAATCCTGCGATTCAACCAATTCAGCGCTTGATCCCCACCCCTGCGCTTATGCCACGCCAGTACAAACGTAAACGGCGCAATCTCGAACGGCGGCGGCACCACGATCAGTTCACGCTGTTCAATCTCGCGCACGCTGCGTGAGGACACCGTCAAAATCAGATCCGTACCACTGATCAACTGCGGCGCGACATTCCAGTGCGGCAGGCTGATCGCGACACGGCGGCGTTCGCGCAATGTCGTCAGCGCCCGCTCGATTTCCGGGGTGCCGCTGCCGCGCATTTCCAGCAGCACATGCGGGCGAGACAAGTAGGTCGGCAGATCCAGAACACCGTTGACCGGTAAGGTCTGGCGATCCAGCAGGCAGACGTAGCGCTCTTCAAATAGCACTGAGCTGCGAAGTTCGTTGGGCATCTCCGGGAAGACCCCGGCAGCGACGTCGATATCGCCGTTAAGCACGCCCTCAAGCATGCCTTCGCGGCTGGCATGGCTGATCTGCAGATCGATGCCGGGCGCCTCACGACGCAAGGTGCGAATCAGCGTAGGCAGAATAATTGCCGCGCCGTAATCCGACATCGCCACGCGAAACGTCCGACGTGCGCTGGCCGGATCGAAGGCATTTGGCGCCAGCAGCGATTGCACTTGGGCCAGTGCTTCTGCCAGCGGCGCGACCAGTTCCAGTGCGCGCGCGGTCGGCACCAGGGATGCGCCAGCCCGCACCAACAGCGGATCACCGAGCAGATCGCGCAAGCGTGCCAGCGCATGACTGACCGCCGGTTGGCTCAGGTGCAGGCGTTCGGCGGCGCGGGTGACGTGTTGCTCATTGAGCAGGGCGTCGAGGATCACCAGCAAGTTGAGATCGATACGGCGCAGATCATTCATCTGATGCATGTTCTGGATGAAGAAACGGAATTTAAATCTGCGCGACGAATACTCTAGAGTCCAGCAAAACCTGTTGGAGTTTGACCATGAGTACGTTGCAGTGGACCGGTTTGTTGACGCTGGCCGCGTTTGCCGGCGCGGTAGTGCCGTTTCAGAGCGCGATCAACAGCAATCTGGCGCGAGCGTTGGGGCATCCGTTGTGGGCGACGTTGGCGTCGTTGCTGGTGAGCGTTTTGCTGTTGTTACCGGTGATCCTGGCGTTGCGCTTGCCGCTCCCGTCTATGGCGTTTATCAGTAAAGCGCCCTTGTGGATGTGGGCGGGCGGGGCATTTGGCGTGTGTTTTGTGGCGTTGGCGGTGGTGCTGCTGCCGAAGCTTGGAGCATCGGGGTTTGTGGCGCTGGCGTTGGCCGGGCAGGTGATTGCCTCGATGGTGCTGGATCACTTTGGCTTGTTTGGGCTGGTGGAGAAACAGCTGACGGTGTCGCGAGTGTCTGGCGCGGTTTTGTTGATTGCGGGGGTGGTGTTGATTCAGTTTGGCCAATCGGCTGGCAGGGGTTTGGTGCCACAGTGAAGATCAAAAGATCGCAGCCTTCGGCGGCTCCTACATTAATAGGTGGGAAGGCGGCGATCTTTTTTGCCACTTAAAGATTTTCCGATTTTCGCCCAAGTCAGACAGGTGATTGCTTGTCGGACTTTCAGGGTTTCGCCCTACAAACAAAACTCCGCCAGCCCTCAGCAATAGCGGAAACGCCCGATTCTTGCCTGACACAAGTCTCGGTAAAGTCTGGCAATACACGCAGCTTGCAACGCCCCATGGATCGCAACACTCAAGGAATGTCATCGATGAATCACACGTCCTTCACCACCCACACCTTTTCCAATTACCGCAAGGTCATCGCATTGGCCGATCACGATTGGGAAATTGCCGAGGCCGGAAAGATCGCCGGGCTGAATGTCGCAGTCGACAGCCCCAACCTGCTGCTCGATCAACACGGGCGCAGCTTTCATCACTTCTGCACCACTTCCTATCTGGGCCTGGATCATCATCCGGCTCTGCTCGAAGGGGCGATGGCTGCTTTGCGCGAAACCGGTTCACTGCGTGTTGCCAACTCGCGCAACCGCTGCAAGCTGGCGATTCTGGAGCAGTACGAAAGCGAGCTGTCGCAGCTGTTCGGCGCGGTGTGCCTGAGCAGCCTGTCGTGCAGCGCCGCGAGTGCCGGGGTGCTGCCGTTGCTGGCCAGCGGCGTGTTCACGCAAAATCGTCCACCGGTGATGGTCTTTGATCGCCTGGCGCATTACTCGATGCATCATCTGAAGGCCAGTTGCGCCGATGAAACCAAAGTGCTGACCTGCCCGCACAACGACATGGATTTTCTCGAGTCGATCTGTCAGCGGCATGCCACCGTCGCCTACATTGCCGACGGCGCCTACAGCATGGGTGGGGTGACAAACATGGATGGACTGCTGTACCTCAAGGATCGCTACGGTTTGTTTCTCTACCTGGATGATTCGCACGCATTGTCCGCTGTCGGTGAGAACGGTGCCGGGCTGGTGCGCCCCACGCTTCAGGCGCTGGAGGACGACTGTCTGATCGTCGCTTCACTGGCGAAATCCTTTGGCGCCAGCGGTGGCCTGGTGATGTTTGGCAACTCGCGACAGAAGACTCTTGTGCAGCGTTACGGTGGCCCGAGCAACTGGTCGCAAAGCCTTAACTGCGCGGCCATCGGCGCCGGCCGAGCGGCCATCGGCTTACATCGCACCGAGGCTTTCAGCACCTTGCAGAAACAGCTGCAGGCTAACATCCAGCTGTTCGACAGCCTGATCAGCACTCAACAGTACGGCAGCAACATGGCCATCCGCCTGATCCATTGCGGTGAAGCCGCCATCGCCAACAAAATCGCCATTGAGCTGGCCGAACTGGGCTACTTCACCAGCGCGGTGTTTTTCCCGGTCGTGGCGCAAGGCCAAGCGGCGATCAGAATCACCTTGCGCGCCGACATGCCGGCGCCGCTGATCCGCAGTTTCTGCACAGCGGTCAGCGAACTGTTGCGCACGCACCGCTGCGACCTCGGCGAATAAAAACAGGGACGCCCCATGAACGCCAGCGTCACGCTCCTCATCACTTGCTGCACGGTTTTCCTCGCGCAGTTGGGCATGAGTATCTATTTGCCGGCACTGCCGGAAATTGCCCGCGATCTGCAGGCGCAACCTGCGCAAGTAGCCTGGGGGCTGTCGCTGTACCTGATCGGCATGGCCTTGCCCATGTTGTTCTGGGGCAGCCTGGCGCAGCGTATCGGACGCAAACCGGTGTTGCTGGCAGCGCTGGGTATTTACGGCCTGGCAAACCTCGCGTTGCCAGCGGGTTCGACGCTGGAATCGTTTCTCGCGGTGCGACTGCTGCAGGGTGTCGGTGCCAGTGGTATTTCGGTGATGGCGCGAGTGTTGATCCGCGACAGTTTTCGCGGCGAGCAATTGGCCAAGGCGCTGTCGTGGATTTCGATATCGTTCGTCGTAGCGCTGGGTATCGGACAGTATCTGGGGTCGGTCATTCAGCTGATTCTGGGATGGCAGGCGATCTTCTATCTTCTCGGAGCATCCTCTCTGTTGATGGCTGCGGTGGTGTCGCGGATCGAGTTTCCGCCCCTGCTCGACGGACCGGTCACTAGCTCATCCTGGGCGGTTTACCGGCAGATTCTGCGCCATCCGGCCTTTCTGCTGCCGGCACTGGCCGGGGGTTTGGGCTACGGCGTGATCATCGCTTTCAACACCGCCGCGCCGCTGATTCTGCAAGGGCCGTTCGGGTGGTCGACGGTGGAATATGGCCTGTTGGGCTGGCCGATCAGCCTGGCGTATTTTCTCGGCGCACTGGCAGTCAATCGCCTGGTTTTGCGTACCGGTCAGCGCTGGTTGATGACGCTGGGCGTGGGCCTGGTGACGGCTGGTTGTACGGTGATGCTGCTGGGCAGCCTGACGGCAAGTTCGCTGGCGCTGCTGTTCTGGTTGCCATACTGCGTGGCGGTTTTCGGGCAGTCACTGAACTACCCGATCAGCCTGTCGCTGGCCAACGATGGCGCACCGATTGCCGGTGCCTATGCGATGGCGTTGAGCGGTTTCATTCACCAGCTGATGGCGGCGATTATCGCCGCCATTGCCAGCCTGATCGCCAGTCCGCAAGCGTGGCCATTGTCGCTGTTGTGCCTGCTGCTGGCGCTCGGTGCGATGCTTTGCACGAGATGCGCACCGACGCGGGGAGCCACTTAAAACGCGTTACGGAAAATTTCCTCGATCTGACGTTGATCCGCCGCTCGAGGATTGGTCAGCCCGCAAGCGTCTTTCAGGGCATTGGTAGCGAGAATCGGGATGTCGGTGAGCCTGGCGCCAAGTTCACGCAAACCGCCGGGGATCTCGACGTCCTTGGCCAGACAGCGAATGGCACTGATCGCGGCTTGTGCGCCCTCTTCCGGGCTGAAGCCGCGAATGTCCGCGCCCATCGCGTGAGCGACATCGGTCAGGCGATCGGCGCACACCAGTGCATTGAAGGTCTGCACATGCGGGAGCAGCACGGCGTTGCACACACCATGGGGCAAGTCGTAATAACCGCCCAGTTGGTGCGCCATCGCGTGTACATAACCGAGTGATGCGTTGTTGAAGGCCATGCCGGCGAGGAACTGCGCGTAGGCCATGTTCTCCCGCGCCGCGAGGTCACTGCCGTCGCGCACCGCCAGGCGCAGGTTGTTGCTGATCAGGGTGATTGCCTTCAGCGCACAGGCGTCGGTGATCGGGTTGGCGGCAGTCGAGACGTAGGCTTCAATGGCATGGGTCAGCGCGTCCATGCCCGTGGCGGCGGTCAGGCTTTTTGGCATGGCGACCATCAGCTCCGGGTCGTTGACCGACAGCAGTGGCGTGACGTTACGGTCGACGATGGCCATTTTCACATGCCGCGATTCGTCGGTGATGATGCAGAACCGGGTCATCTCGCTGGCGGTGCCGGCGGTGGTGTTGATGGCGATCAGCGGCAGTTGTGGCTTGCTCGATTGATCGACACCTTCGTAATCGCCGATCTGCCCGCCGTTGGTCGCACACAGGGCAATGCCCTTGGCGCAGTCGTGGGGCGAGCCGCCGCCGAGGGACACGACGAAATCGCAGCGGCTTTCCTTGAGCAAGCCCAGACCGGACTCGACGTTGGCGATGCTCGGGTTCGGTTTGGCGCCATCGAAGATCACCGAATCGATGTCCTGCATCGCCAATTTCTCGGCCAGCATGCTGGCGACACCAGCCTTGGCCAGCCCGGTGTCGGTGACGATCAGCGCCTTGCGAAAACCGTAGTTGCGGATCGCGACCATGGCTTCGTCGAGGCAGCCATTGCCCATGATGTTGACCGCCGGAATGAAAAAGGTGCTGCTCATCGTGCGTCTCCTGACTGGGGCCGAATCGACTGCGCCGATCCGGCGGATGCACACAGGATCGACCGATCGGTCATGGACGATGTTGATCTGGCTCAATGCCCGCTCGTGATAAAGTCGCCGCCCATCAGCCCCTTTGTTTTGAGACACCTGCGCAATGACCGATTTTCTGGATGTCGACGCCACCCTCGAAGACTGGAGCGCCCTGCGCACCGCGACCGACTTCGAGGGTTTGCTGGTGGGCAACGGCGCCAGCCGCGCCGTGTGGGACGACTTCGGCTACGATTCGCTGTTCGAAAATGCCCGCACCGTGGAAGAGAAGCCGCTCGGCGCCTCCGAACTGGCGGTGTTCGACGCAATGCAAACGCGCAGCTTCGAGCAGGTGCTCGGCGCGCTGAAAACCACCAGCCGGGTCAACAAGGCCCTGGCCGTCAGTTCGGCGGCGCCGCGCAACCGCTATTACGCGATCAAGGAAGCGCTGATCAATACCGTGCACGCGGTACACATTCCGTGGCGACTGGTTAAGCCTGCAACGCTGGCGACGCTGAATGAAGAACTGGCGCGCTATCGCACAGTGTTCACGACCAATTACGACTTGCTCAACTATTGGGCTCTACAGCACCGAAGCGAGGCCATCGACGATCTGTTCAACGGACCGAATGCCAGCTTCGATCTGGCCGAAAGTGCGACCGACAAACCGCGTTTACTCTACCTGCACGGCGGTCTGCACCTGGTGCGCAATCAGGACGGCACCGCACGTAAACTGACCTCGACCGAGGGCACGCTGCTCGGCAGTTTTGCAATCAACAACACCCTCAAGACGCTGGATGACGTGCCGCTGTTCGTCACCGAAGGGCCGAGTGCGGACAAGCTCAAGACCATTCGCAGTTCCGATTATCTGTCGTTCTGCTATGAGCAATTGCTGGGGCATGGCGGCAGCCTGTGCATCTTCGGCCATGCGCTGGGTGAGCAGGACGCACACATTGTCCGCGCACTGCGATTGGCGAAACCGGCGACGGTGGCGATCTCGATTTATCCGCGCAGTGCAGCGTTTGTTCAGCATCAGAAGCGCCATTACGCGCAGGTGTTTGAAGGGACCGGGGCTGAGTTGCGGTTTTTTGATGCGAAAACCCATGCGTTGGGCAGTACGAAGCTGTCGGTGCCGGTCGAGGTTTGAAGCAAGATCAAAAGATCGCAGCCTGCGGCGGCTCCTACACGGATTAAGGTAGGAGCTGCCGCAGGCTGCGATCTTTTGACTTCAAGGTTCATTCCTCGCTGCTGTGCACCACCACCAGCAACTGCGCCTGCACATCCCCCACCGATCTGATCCGGTGCGGCTTCTGGGCATTGAAGTGCAGCGCATCGCCGCGTTCCAGCAGCACCTTCTCGTTCATGAAATCCACTTCCACCTGCCCTTCGTGGACGAACAGAAACTCTTCGCCCAAATGCTCCTTGAAGGTCTTGTCAGTGAACTCGCTCGGCGGGTAGATGATGAATGGCAGCAGGTTGCGCTCGCTGACCTGATGCGCCAGCACGGCATAACCCGGGCTCTGGTCATTGGCCGCCAGTGACTGACGCTCGTGGCTGCGCACCAGGCTGTAGCTGTCGAGGCTGACGTTGTCTTCGGAGAACAATTCCTCGACTTTCACGTTCAGCGCCTTTGCCAGTTTCAACGCAGCGGCAATCGACGGTGTGTTCAGCCCGCGCTCGACTTTCGACAGATAACTCTTGGTCATGCCGGATTTTTCGGCCAATGCCTCAAGGGTAACGCCAAGTTTTTTTCTCAATAATTTCAAACGGATAGACATGCGCAGCAGTTATTCCAGCAAGGAAGCGACGATTCGTGCTTGCCAATGACACTTTGTGTCATATAGCCTCTTTAGTGTCATTTGCAATCACCCAAAGGACACAGACATGGCCAAGACATTAGCACTACCCAAAGAACAACTGGTCAAGCAAGCGCTGACCCAGATGCAAAATACTCTGGCGGATAATACGTGGACGGATCGGCAAAAGCTGGCCCTGACCTGCCGGATTCTTTTCGAGAGCGGTCATGACTCAGGTCTGGCCGGACAAATCACTGCTCGCGGCCCGCAACCGGGCACCTATTACACTCAGCAACTGGGCCTGGGTTTCGACGAAATCACCGCAAGCAATCTGCTGCTGGTCAACGAAGACCTGGAAGTCCTCGAAGGTCACGGCATGGCCAACCCGGCCAACCGTTTCCACAGCTGGGTGTACCGCGCTCGCCCGGACGTGAACTGCATCATCCACACGCATCCGACGCACATTGCCGCGCTGTCGATGCTGGAGGTGCCGCTGCAAATTTCGCACATGGACTTGTGCCCGCTGTATGACGACTGCGCGTTTCTCGAAGGCTGGCCGGGGGTGCCGGTGGGTAACGAGGAAGGCGAACTGATTGCCGGTGCGCTGGGCGACAAACGCGCGATCCTGCTCTCGCACCACGGCCAGTTGTCGACCGGCACGACGATCGAGGAGGCCTGCGTCATCGCCCAGTTGATCGAACGTGCGGCGAAACTGCAACTGCTGGCGATGGCGGCCGGCACGATCAAGCCGATCATTCCGGCGCTGGGCCACGAAGCCCATGACTGGGTGTCGAAGCCTAAACGCCACGCTGCCGCCTTCAACTATTACGCTCGGCAGAACCTGCGCCAACACGCCGATTGCCTGAACTGAAAACCCATTACGGAGACATTCCCATGTCCAATATTCACGGCATCATCGGCTACACCATCACCCCGTTCACCGCCAATGGCGAAGGGCTGGATCTGCCGGCACTCGGCCAATCGATCGACCGCCTGATCGCCAGCGGCGTCCACGCCATCGCGCCACTGGGCAGCACCGGCGAAGGCGCTTATCTGAGCGATGCGGAGTGGGATCAGGTTGCCGAATTCAGCATCAAGCACGTGGCCAGACGCGTACCGACCATCGTCAGCGTGTCCGACCTGACCACCGCCAAAGCCGTGCGCCGAGCACGTTTCGCCGAAGCCCACGGCGCCGATGTGGTGATGGTACTGCCAGCGTCTTACTGGAAACTGACCGAAGCGGAAATCCTCGCCCACTATCGCGCTATCGGCGACAGCATCGGCGTACCGATCATGCTCTACAACAACCCGGCCACCAGCGGCACCGATATGTCGGTCGAATTGATTCTGCGCATCGTCAATGGCGTGGAAAACGTGACCATGGTCAAGGAGAGCACCGGCGACATCCAGCGCATGCACAAGCTGCAACTGCTCGGCGACGGTCAGGTGCCGTTCTACAACGGCTGCAACCCGCTGGCGCTGGAAGCGTTCGCGGCCGGGGCGAAAGGCTGGTGCACCGCAGCGCCGAACCTTATCCCGCGGTTGAATCTGGATCTGTACGAAGCGGCCATGGCGGGCGATCTCGACCGGGCGCGGGATTTGTTCTATCGCCAATTGCCGCTGCTGGACTTCATCCTCAAGGGCGGCTTGCCGGCGACGATCAAGGCCGGGTTGCGCGAAACAGGGCTGGAGGTTGGCGATCCGCGGTTGCCGGTGTTCCCGTTGAGCGAGGCTGGGCAAGGTCAGCTACAGGCAATCCTCAAGACCTTGCGCTGATCCTCGGGCAATACACAAAACCCTGTAGGAGCTGTCGAGTGCAACGAGGCTGCGATCTTTTGATCCTGATCTGTACAACCCAGATCAAAAGATCGCAGCGTGCCGCAGCTCCTACAGGGGAATGTGGTGATTTCAGAGGACTGGCAACGTCTTGTCCTTGATCACTTTGCTCGGCCCGTTGGCCTTGACGCTGGCGATGCCTTTGGCACACGCGGCGTCAGTGGAATACGACTCGCTGCTGCCGATGATCTGGTGGTTGGCAGCCTTGAGGTTGAAGTAAGGATGGCCATCCTTGGTGGTCTTTTTCTCGTAGCGTTCATCCAGCGGGCTGTTGGTCTGCACCGAAGCAATGCCGTTGTCGGCTGCCGCGCGGGTGGTGTAGAGCTCGCTGGTGAGAATGGTTTCGGCGTTGGCGGCCTTCAGCACAAACCTGAACTGACCGTTGCTGCTTTTACTCACTTCGTACCATCCGGACATGCTCGTTTCTCCTGGGCGATTAAGAGATTTCGCGCTTCAGAGTAAAGACCAGTCCAGAACATCTGTCGCCTGTACCGGACCCTTCGCCAGCAGGCCGGCTCCCACATTGGATCTCCAGTGAACACAACCTTGGTGAACACTCAGTACCCAATGTGGGAGCGGGCTTGCTCGCGAAGGGTTCAACCCGCAATCGGCTATTTCACCACCGCCCGCACCACCGACAACTCCGGCGTACTCACCCGTCGCTGCGACAGATACCGCGTACAACTCACCCGCAAAAACGAGGCGAAATTCACTACCTCGCCACGATAATCCATCACCTCTTCATACAGCTTGGCGATCAATTGATTGGTGGTCATGCCGTCGACTTCGGCGATTTCGCTGAGGATGTCCCAGAACTGATTTTCCAGGCGCAGCGTCGTCACCACTCCGCAGATACGCAGCGAACGGGAGCGCGATTCGTAGAGAATCGGGTCGGCCTTGACGTAGAGCTCGCACATTGGCGAATCCTCGTTACAAAGTGATTTTGGTGCCAAGCAGGCCAAGGAAACCGGCCAGCCAGTTCGGATGCGCCGGCCATGCCGGAGCAGTGGCCAGATTGCCTTGAACGTGGCCTTCCGTCACCGCGATGTCGATGTACGTACCGCCCGCCAGTCGCACTTCCGGGGCGCAGGCCGGATAGGCGCTGCATTCGCGACCTTCGAGCACGCCCGCCGCTGCCAGCAGTTGCGCACCGTGGCAGACCGCCGCGATGGGTTTGCCGGCCTTGTCGAAAGCGCGTACCAGATCGAGGACTTTTTCGTTGAGGCGCAGATATTCCGGCGCACGTCCGCCGGGGATCAGCAGCGCGTCGTAGTCGGCTTCGCGGGCCTTGGCGAAGTCGAAATTGAGCGCGAACAGGTGACCGGGTTTCTCGCTGTAGGTCTGGTCGCCTTCGAAGTCATGGATCGCGGTGCGCACGGTCTGCCCGGCGGCCTTGTCCGGGCACACGGCGTGGACGCTGTGACCGACCATTTGCAGGGCCTGGAACGGCACCATCACTTCGTAGTCTTCGACGTAATCGCCGACCAGCATCAGGATTTTTTTCGCGGCCATGGGGGAGGACTCCTCTGGGAAATGCTTGGGAGTATTCAAGGTAGACCTATTCGACAGTGACGGGTAACAACGGGCTACTACCGAGTTGACGCCATCGCGAGCAGGCTCACTCCTACAAGGGAACGCATTTCAATTGTAGGAGTGAGCCTGCTCGCGATGGGGTCAGCAAACTGTACGGATAAGTCCGTGCCTAGCTGTAACAGCCAGAAAGCCACGATTTATGGCTTTATGAAGATACGTCCCTGCCACCTTCGATTCTGGTCCCCCATCATGTCCTCTCGCGAAAACACCGGCATGGCCCTCGGTCTGCTTGGCGTGGTGATTTTCAGCCTCACTCTGCCCTTCACCCGCATCGTCGTGCAGGAACTGCATCCGCTGCTCAACGGTCTCGGTCGCGCGTTGTTCGCGGCGATTCCGGCGGCGCTGCTGTTGTTGTGGCGTCGCGAAAAGTGGCCGACATGGCAGCAAGTCAAAGGCTTGAGCCTGGTGATCGTCGGGGTGATTCTGGGTTTCCCGGTGTTGTCGGCGTGGGCCATGCAAACGTTGCCGGCGTCTCACGGTGCGCTGGTCAATGGCTTGCAGCCTTTGTGCGTGGCGCTGTATGCGGCGTGGCTGTCTCATGAGCGGCCGTCGAAAGCCTTCTGGGCCTGCGCGGCGCTGGGCAGTGCGTTGGTGCTCGGCTATGCGCTGTACACCGGGGCCGGCAGCATTCAGGCCGGTGATCTGCTGATGCTCGGCGCGATTGCCGTGGGCGGACTGGGCTATGCCGAGGGCGGTCGGTTGGCCAAGGAGATGGGCGGCTGGCAGGTGATCTGCTGGGCGCTGGTGCTGTCGACGCCGCTGCTGATCGGCCCGGTGTTGTATCTCGCGCTGCAACATCAGGGCGCGGTATCGGCGAAAACCTGGTGGGCGTTTGGCTATGTGGCGTTGTTTTCGCAGTTTCTCGGTTTTTTTGCCTGGTATGCCGGGTTGGCCATGGGCGGCATTGCCCGGGTCAGCCAGATCCAGTTGTTGCAGATTTTCTTCACCATCGCGTTTTCGGCGCTGTTCTTTGGTGAACATGTCGAGCCGATCACCTGGGTGTTTGCCTGCGGGGTGATTGCGACGGTCATGCTCGGTCGCAAAACCACCATCAAACCAAATGTGGGAGCGGGCTTGCTCGCGAATGCGGTTCAACATTCACCACACATGGTGACTGATCCGACGCCTTCGCGAGCAAGCCCGCTCCCACACGATCAAAGGTAACCGTCGGCGCGCAGCAGGGTTTCCAGGCAGTGTTCGCTGATCTGGTAGAAGGCTTTCAACTCGGCAATCTTCAGCAACAGCTGCGCCGGGTCGACCGGCTCGGCGCGTTTTACCGCGAGGATCATCTTGTTCTTGTTGGTGTGATCGAGCGAGATGAACTCGAACACCTTGGTCTCGTAGCCGCAGGCCTCAAGGAACAACGCGCGCAAACTGTCAGTGACCATCTCCGCCTGCTGACCGAGGTGCAGACCGTACTGCAGCATCGGTTTGAGCAACGCCGGGCTCTGGATTTGCAGGCGGATCTGTTTATGGCAGCACGGCGAGCACATGATGATCGAGGCGCCCGAACGAATGCCGGTGTGGATCGCGTAATCGGTAGCGATGTCGCAGGCATGCAGGGCAATCATCACGTCCAGCTCGCTCGGCGCCACGCTGCGCACATCACCGCACTTGAACACCAGGCCCGGATGATCGAGCTTCGCCGCCGCCGCGTTGCACAGGTTGACCATCTCTTCGCGCAGCTCGACGCCGGTGACTTCGCCCTCGGCCTTCAAGGTGTTGCGCAGGTAATCGTGAATCGCAAAGGTCAGGTAACCCTTGCCCGAACCGAAATCGGCGACCCGCACCGGTTTGTCCAGCGCCAGCGGCGACGAGGTCAGGGCATGGCTGAACACTTCGATGAACTTGTTGATCTGCTTCCACTTGCGCGACATCGCCGGGATCAGTTCCTGCTGCGCGTTGGTCACGCCAAGGTCCTTGAGGAACGGACGGCTCAACTCCAGAAAGCGGTTTTTCTCGCGGTTGTGCTCGGCGGAAGGCGCTTCACGCAATTGCTGAGGTTTGCTCTTGAACAGCGAACTCTTGCCCTTTTTGCTGTATTCGAGCTGGGCTTCATCGGTCACGGCGAGCAAATGCGCATTTTTGAACGAAGCCGGCAGCAACGCGGCAATCGTCGCCACGCCTTCGCTCAGCGGCAGGTTTTTGGTGATGTCACGGGTCTTGTAGCGATAGACGAAGGACAGGTTCGGCTGCGCCTTGACCGTCACCGCTTTGATGATGACTCGCTGCAACTCCGCCTCGTCGCCGACGTATTTGGCCAGCACCAGTTTGATGAAGCCGTTCTGCTCGAGGCTGGTCTGCAGCAGCTCGATGAACTGGGCGTGGTGATCGGGCGCAGGCTTGGTGGCAGGGGCGGTAACGGACATGGAAAAACGGCCTCGGGCGGGCAAAATCGGGAATGGCGGGTATTTTAGGGGGGATGTCGGTCGGGGACACGCTCTTATTTACCCAACGGCACAAATCAAAAGATCGCAGCCTTCGGCAGCTCCTACACAGGCCAATGTAGGAGCTGCCGAAGGCTGCGATCTTTTGATCTAGGCCAACACCACCAACCGATTGGGCAATTCGTTGCGCACCTGCGTCACCGGCACATGCACTTTGAGCAACTCACCACAGGCCTCGATACACGTCACAAACCCTTCCAGCGTACGCCCCTGCCGCACCTGCTCGGTAAACGCCGCCACGATCGAATCCCAACTCTTGTTGTCCAGTCGACTGGAAATCCCCTCATCCACCAGAATCTCCACATACCGCTCTGCCTCGCAGACAAAAATCAGCATGCCGGTGCTGCCCACCGTGTGATGCAGGTTCTGCTCGAGAAACTGTCGCCGCGCCAGGTTCGACGCCCGCCAATGGCGCACGCGACGCGGGATCAAATGCGTGGTGATTTTCGGCAAACGAAACAGCAGGCACAGCACGATAAACGCGCCCCACTGCACCAGCAGCAGACTGTGCAGGGTCAACCAGCCGGTCAGGTAATGCACGACGCCGGGCACCACCAGCGCCAGCAAACTCGCCCACAGCAGCGGGATGTACGCGTAGTCGTCGGCGCGGGCTGCCAGCACTGTCACCAGTTCGGCATCGGTGTCGCGCTCGACCCGGGCAATTGCCTCGGCGACTTTGCGTTGTTCGTGTTCAGTCAGTAATGCCATGTCGAAAAGTGCCTGCTCATTATTCTTTTAATGTCACCAGCCGCCGGATGAACCACCGCCGCCGAAGCTGCCCCCGCCACCGCTGAAGCCGCCGCCTCCACCGCCGCCGCCAAAACCGCCACCGCCGAAACCTCCGCCGCCCCCGGAGCCGCCACGGCCGGTGGGAAGGATACCGAGCATCTGGCAGACAAACACCGTCAGGATGAACAATATCACCAGAAAAACGAACAACGCCGGGTGCCGCGAAATGAAATCGTCGGAAGGGTCGCCGCTGGATTCATACACTGTCGACGGCTCGTCCAGTGGATTACCGCCCAGCACCACCAGCATCGCCGCGACGCCATCGCTGATGCCTTTGCTGAAGTTGCCGGTCTTGAATGCCGGCGTGATGACTTGATGGATGATCACCGAGGTCTGCGCATCGGTCAGCCGGTCTTCAAGGCCATAACCGACCTCAATGCGCAGTTTGCGCTCATCGCGCGCGACGATCAGCAGCGCGCCGTTGTTCTTGTCTTTCTGGCCGATGGCCCAGTGCCGGCCAAGCTGAACGCCGAAATCCTCGATGGTGGTGCCCTGCAGATCCGGCACGGTGACGACGACCAATTGCTCGCCGGTCGCCTGCTCGTGGGCCTGCAACTGCTGCTCCAGTTGCACGCGCACCGCCGGCTCGATCATCTGCGCGGCGTCCACCACCCGCCCGCTTAGCGCCGGAAACGTCAACTCGGCCCGAGCGCTGAGGGCGAACAACCACAGCAACAACACCAGGCCCATCTTCAACACACGCATAAATATCCCCACCGCCCCCCTGTAGGAGCTGCCGAAGGCTGCGATCTTTTGATCTTGTTTTTTACAAACCAACGGCAAAAGATCGCAGGCTGCGGCAGCTCCTACACAGGCTTTCTCAGAATTTCACTTCCGGGGCTTTTTCTGCGCCGGGTGTGGTGGCTTCGAAGGTTTCGCGGATCGGCAGGTCGCTGTACATCACGCTGTGCCAAAGGCGACCGGGGAAGGTGCGGATCTCGGTGTTGTATTTCTGCACCGCCAGAATGAAATCGCGGCGCGCCACGGCAATACGGTTTTCCGTGCCCTCAAGCTGCGATTGCAGGGCGAGGAAATTCTGGTTTGCCTTCAAGTCCGGATAACGTTCGGAAACCACCATCAAACGGCTCAACGCGCCGGTCAGTTGATCCTGCGCCTGCTGGAACTGTTTGAGCTTCTCGGGATTGTCGAGGGTGCTGGCGTCGACCTGGATCGAAGTCGCTTTCGCCCGCGCTTCGATCACTGCGGTCAGGGTCTCTTCCTCATGCTTGGCATAGCCCTTCACCGTTTCCACCAGATTGGGAATCAGGTCGGCGCGGCGCTGGTACTGGTTCTGTACCTGGCCCCACGCCGCTTTGGCCTGCTCGTCGAGGGTCGGGATGTTGTTGATGCCGCACGCGGTCAGCAGCGTGGCCAGCACCAGCAGCGTGGCGACCTGCAAGCGCGAACGATAGGTTGGACTGACATTCATCGGAGTGATGCTCCCTGGCACATTTGATTAAAAAACCGGCAGTGAAACACTCGGGGCTGGCACTTGGGGCATAATCGGCCGCGCCACTGGATTGCTGCGGGCTAATGGGCTAAAAAGTGCCCTGCACGATCACGCTGCCGACGCTCGGTGGGCGTTTTTGGCGGTGTGTTTTTGCGCCTGCACCCGAACAACAATAGTCGCTCCCTAAATTTTGGCTGGCCGGCATTGCATTGCCGTTTGCGCCCTTGAGAAAAATATTCATGAAGAAGCTGTGTTTGCTGGGTCTGTTCGTCAGCCTGGCCAGTCATCAAGTATTGGCCGCCACGACCCCGGCACCCCTGGAAAACAAGGACGCGTTCATCAGCAACCTGATGAATCAAATGACCCTCGACGAGAAGATCGGCCAGTTGCGCCTGATCAGCATCGGCCCGGAAATGCCTCGCGAGTTGATCCGCAAAGAAATCGCCGCTGGCAACATCGGCGGCACGTTCAACTCGATCACCCGCCCGGAAAACCGTCCGATGCAGGACGCGGCGATGCGCAGTCGCCTGAAGATCCCGATGTTTTTTGCCTACGATGTGATCCACGGTCACCGGACGATTTTTCCGATTCCGCTGGCTCTCGCGTCGAGCTGGGACATGGACGCCATCGGCCAGTCCGGCCGTGTCGCCGCTAAAGAAGCCGCTGCCGACAGCCTCGACATCACCTTCGCGCCGATGGTCGATATCTCCCGCGACCCGCGCTGGGGCCGCAGCTCCGAAGGTTTCGGTGAAGACACCTACCTGACCTCGCGCATTGCCGGCGTCATGGTTCGCGCCTATCAGGGCGCCACCCCGAGCGCTGCCGACAGCATCATGGCCAGCGTCAAGCACTTCGCCCTCTATGGCGCGGTTGAAGGTGGTCGCGACTACAACACCGTCGACATGAGCCCGGTGAAGATGTACCAGGATTACCTGCCACCGTACCGCGCCGCGATCGATGCCGGCGCTGGTGGTGTGATGGTCGCGTTGAACTCGATCAACGGTATTCCGGCCACCGCCAATACCTGGCTGATGAACGACCTGCTGCGTCGCGACTGGGGCTTCAAAGGCCTGGCGGTCAGCGACCACGGCGCGATCTTCGAACTGATCAAGCACGGCGTCGCTCGCGACGGTCGTGAAGCGGCGAAGCTGGCGATCAAGGCCGGCATCGACATGAGCATGAACGACACCCTGTACGGCAAAGAGCTGCCGGGGCTTCTCAAGTCCGGCGAGATCGAACAGAAAGACATCGACAACGCCGTGCGTGAAGTCCTCGCCGCCAAGTACGACATGGGTCTGTTCAAGGATCCGTACCTGCGCATCGGCAAGGCTGAGGATGATCCGGTCGATACCTACGCCGACAGCCGTCTGCACCGCGCTGAGGCCCGCGAAGTCGCGCGCCGCAGCCTGGTGCTGCTGAAGAACCAGAACGAAACCCTGCCGCTGAAGAAGGACGCAAAAGTCGCGCTGGTCGGCCCGTTGGCCAAGGCACCGATCGACATGATGGGCAGCTGGGCGGCGGCGGGTAAACCGGCGCAATCGGTGACCCTGTTCGACGGCATGAGCTCAGTGATCGGCAACAAGTCGAACCTGATCTACGCCCGTGGCGCCAACATCACCAGCGACAAGAAGGTCCTCGACTACCTGAACTTCCTCAACTTCGATGCCCCGGAAGTGGTCGACGACCCGCGCCCGGCCAACGTACTGATCGACGAAGCGGTAAAAGCGGCGAAGGACGCTGACGTGATCGTGGCAGCCGTCGGCGAGTCCCGTGGCATGTCCCACGAATCTTCCAGCCGTACCGATTTGAACATCCCGGAAAACCAGCGTGAGCTGATCCGCGCGCTGAAAGCCACCGGCAAACCGTTGGTGCTGGTGTTGATGAACGGCCGTCCGCTGACCATTCTCGAAGAGAACCAGTCGGCTGACGCGATTCTGGAAACCTGGTTCAGCGGCACCGAAGGCGGCAACGCCATCGCCGACGTGCTGTTCGGCGACTACAACCCGTCGGGCAAACTGCCGGTGACCTTCCCGCGCTCCGTGGGCCAGATCCCGACTTACTACAACCACCTGAGCATTGGCCGGCCGTTCACGCCGGGCAAACCGGGCAACTACACCTCGCAGTATTTCGATGACACTACCGGGCCGCTGTTCCCGTTCGGTTATGGTTTGAGCTACACCAACTTCGCCCTGAGCGACATGGCGTTGTCGTCGACCACCCTGAACGCCACCGGCAAGCTCGACGCCAGTGTCATGGTGAAGAATACCGGCAAGCGTGACGGCGAAACCGTGGTGCAGTTGTACATTCAGGACGTCACCGGCTCGATGATCCGTCCGGTGAAAGAGCTGAAGAACTTCCAGAAAATCATGCTCAAGGCCGGCGAACAGAAAGTCGTGCACTTCACCATCACCGAGGATGACCTGAAGTTCTACAACGCCCAGCTCAAGTACGCAGCCGAGCCTGGCAAGTTCAACGTGCAGATCGGCCTGGACTCGCAGGACGTGACGCAGCAGAGCTTCGAGTTGCTGTAACCGATTTTTGCCCCGATGATCGTTCCCACGCTCCGCGTGGGAACGCCTCAAGGGACGCGGAGCGTCACGGGCTGCATTCCCACGCAGAGCGTGGGAACGATCAATGGTGTACACCCTGTAGGAGCTGCCGCAGGCTGCGATTTTTTGATCTTGCTCTACCCGCGTCTATCCAGAATGTTGACCACCACCCGATCCACCCATCCCCAGATCCGCTGCTTGACCCGCCGCCACAACGGCCGGCGCTGCCACTCTTCCAGACTCACCAACTGACTCAACCCGAAGTCCTTCACAAAACTCGCCTCGACCGCGGCCGTCAACGACGCATCCAGCGCTTCCAGATTCGCCTCCAGATTGAAGCGCAGATTCCAGTGATCGAAATTGCACGAGCCGATGCTCACCCAATCGTCCACCAGGACCATTTTCAGGTGCAGGAAACACGGCTGATATTCGAAGATCTGCACCCCGGCCTTGAGCAGTCGCGGATAGTAGCGATGCCCGGCGTAGCGCACTGACGGGTGATCGGTGCGCGGCCCGGTCAGCAACAAGCGCACGTCAACACCGCGCGCGGCAGCCTTGCGCAAGGAGCGGCGGATTTTCCAGGTTGGCAGGAAATACGGCGTGGCCATCCAGATGCGTTTTTGCCCGCTGTTCAAGGCGCGGAACAGCGACTGTAGAATGTCACGATGCTGGCGCGCGTCGGCATAAGCCACTCGACCCATGCCCTCGCCTTTATCCGGCACGCGCGGCAATCGCGGCAGACCGAAATGCGCGGCCGGGCGCCAGGCGCGGCGATAGCGGTTGGCGATCCACTGGCGATCAAACAGTAATTGCCAGTCGATCACCAACGGGCCGCTGATCTCGACCATCACTTCATGCCACTCGCTGGTGTCATGCCCCGGCGTCCAGAACTCGTCGGTGACGCCCGTGCCGCCGACCACCGCCAGACGCTGATCGACCAGCAGCAATTTACGGTGATCGCGATAGAAATTACCGACCCAACGCCGCCAGTTCAGCCGATTGTAGAAACGCAGTTCGACCCCGGCATGGGTCAGGCGCTGACGCAGATTGAAGGTGAAGGCGAGGCTGCCGTAATCATCGAACAGGCAACGCACGCGCACGCCACGTTCGGCCGCCAGCACCAGTGCTTGCACGATGGTTTCGGCACAGGCACCAGCCTCGACCAGATACAGCTCAAGTTCGATCTGTTCCTGCGCGCCAGCGATCTGCTCAAGCATGCGCGGAAAGAACTGCGGGCCGTCGATCAACAACTCGAACCGGTTGCCGTCACGCCATGGGAATACCGCGCCGCGCATGTCAGCGCGCCGTGAAGATCAGCACCGCACCCACCGGCACCGATAGACTGATGGCCGACAGACCGGCGAGTTTACGCAGGCTTTCCAGCCCTGGCGCCAGATCAAAATCCTCGGCGTTGATCACCAGCGGCTCGAGGGTAACCACTTGAAAGCGTCGATCATCGAGCCGCGTCGCCAGCAGCTCGGCAGGGTATTCGTGTTGCTTGCCGTGCAGGTTGACGGTCAGCGGCAGGCGCAACTCCAGCTGCGCGCCGGGCGCCAGATCGTTGATCGGACGCAGGTCGATCTGGGTGGTGATGGTCGCTTCGGGAAATTGCTCGATCTGGAACAGCTCCTTGCGCATGCGCTCGTCGCGCAGCGGGATACCGCTGTTGACCGAATCCAGCTCGACTTCGACTTCGGCGCGACCGTTGGGGTCGACCTTACCGTGCAGCACCAGAAAGCGCTGCACTTCGGAAATGTTGGCGTTTTTTGTGCTGACGAACGACAGCCGCGACGACTCGCCGTCCAGATACCAATTGGCCTGCGCCGGCAACGCGACAGCGGCCAGCAGCAGGCTGGACAGGGATGCAATGAGGGAGCGGTTGAACATTGAGGACTCGTGGGGCCGATAAACCTGCACGAACCTTAACTGGCCATGGGGTTATTGCAAACATCAGGATCAAAAGATCGCAGCCTGCGGCAGTTCCTACAGGGTGGACATGATCCTGTAGGAGCTGCCGAAGGCTGCGATCTTTTAAGGCTGTAAACGACAGCCTTGCCGTTCGCTCAACCATTGGGCACTGTTGCTGCGGCCCATGCCGCTGACCGTGATGGTTTTGTTGGCGCTGTCATCGGTGAATGCGCTGGTCGGCAGCCATTGTTTTACGTAGCCACGGCAATACTCGGCATCGTTGTTCATCACATAACGGCACGAGCAATATTCCTTGGCGGTGTAAGCGCTGATGATGTCCGGGAAGGCCCACAGATTTTCGCGCTCATAGACGATCCAGCCGAGCAACAAAACCAGCAGCAACAGCAAAAACCGCTTCATGGCCGCACCGCCTGCATCACGCGCTTGAGTAGCTCGTTGTGCCGATAACTGCCGTCGCGATCATCGCCATAGCGCACGATCAGCAGTTTTTCGCTGGGAATCACATACATCGCCTGGCCCCAATGCCCGAGGGCGGCGAAGGTATCCGGTGGTGCATCGGGCCACGGTGACGTTGCGCCATCCGCCGGCCGATTGAGCCACCACTGCCCGCCGGGCACGGCTTCGTCCTGATGAGCCTTGTAACCGGCGAAGGGTTTCAGGTTGAACGCCACCCAGTCCTTGGGCAGCAGTTGCTGGTCATTCCAGCGCCCGTCGCGAGACATCAACAACCCGACCCGTGCCAGATCGCGGGCGGTGAGATAAGCGTAAGACGAGGCGACAAAAGTGCCCGTCGCATCGGTTTCCCACACGGCGTGGTGGATGCCCAAAGGCTCGAACAATGCCGTCCACGGATAGTCGGGATAACGCTTTGGGCCAACGATATTTTTCAACGCTGCCGCGAGCAGATTGCTGTCGCCGCTGGAGTAGCGAAAAGCTTGCCCCGGTGCGGCATAGCTATCGTGATCAGCCGTGAACGCGGCCATGTCGCGGTGACCACGGGTGTAGAGCATCGCCACCACCGAGGATTTCAGCGGCGCGTATTCGTAGTCTTCCTGCCAGTCGATGCCTGAAGCCCAGTGCAACAAGTCGGCGATTTTTATCTGCGGGTGTTTAGCCAATGGCGGGTAGAACTTTGCGGCGGGGTCTTCGAGTTTGAACAGCCCTTCGCCGTACGCCATACCGAGGACCGTAGCCATCAGGCTTTTGCTGATCGACCAGGTCAGGTGCGGGGTGTGTTCGGTGGTCGGGCCGGCGTAGCGTTCATAGATAATCTGGCCGTCGCGGATGATCAGCAACGCGTCGGTGCGGACGCCTTTGCGGGTGGTGTCATTACGGGGTGGGAAGGCGTAGTTTTCCAGCGCCTCGACGTTGCTGATGGGCGAGCCGCTCGGCCATTGCTCACCGGGCCATTGTTCGGCCTGAACGGTGAAGCTGATCAGCAGTAGAAACAGGGTCAGGCCTTTGAACATGGAGAGGGCTCTGGGGATGAACCTGCTGAGATTAGGCGGTGTTTATGACCGATGTGTGGTGATTGTCAGATTGCTATCGCGAGCAGGCTCACTCCTACAATTGAAATGCGTTCCCCTGTAGGAGTGAGCCTGCTCGCGAAGACGCCAGTCAGGCCACCGCCAAAGCCTTGGCCAACCGCTTGGCCCGAGCCCCAGCCGCCAATTGCATCACCCCCTGATCCCGCGCCCACATCTGCGCCCACTCCGAACCACCCTCCGCCAACGCCTGATCAACCTCAGGCTTGAGCGAATCAAACTGCGCAAACAACCCAGCCAACAGCACATGCCCGGCCGCATTATTCGGCGGCTGCCGGCTCGCCTCCGCGCACCCGGCCAACAACGCTAGCAATCGAAGTTGCAGCGCCTGCGGCCAGTCACTGTCCTGCCCGACGCCATACAGCCACGCGGTCATCGCGCTCAGCACATAGACATCTTCGAGGGTGCGAAACGGCTTCACATAAGCGTCCCAACCATCGCCCGCGAGCAACTCGCACAGGGCGCCATCCAGCAGCAAGCGGCCATGACTGATGTCCGGCATCAACGGCAACGCCGGCAGTTTTTCCACGGTCACACCGGGTTCACCTGGGTACACCACGGCCAGACTCAGGCGCGGATTTTCGCCGGGCTCCTCACTGCGCGCAGCAATCAGCAACCAATCCGCCGCATCACCGGCCGTGACGAAATCCTTGCGCCCGCTCAGGCGTAAATCGGTGAGCCGCGTGTGCATGTCCGCCGGTCGCAGACTGCGCTGTTCGGTCGCACACAACGCGCCAAGGCTGAGCGGAGCACTCGGCCACAACATGCGCAATGCCGCCTGATAACCGACCAGAAACGCCAGCCCCGGCGTCGCCATCCGCCGTCCGCCCGCGATCGCCAATTCGAACGGTGTGACGTTGCCCAACTGCTGCAACAACGTCGCAAAACCCTCGGCAAGGTCAGCAACGGCGGGCAATCGTTCATGGCTTTGCAGCAGATCTGGCCAGGGCATAAGAGGCTCCTTGTGGGCTGTCATATAAGCATCACCGAACGTTCATGGCGATGACACCGGGGCTACATAGCCTGACTTTGCACAACACGGCTGCATAAAGAAAGTCGATCGGCTGCAACCCACGACGGGTTCAAGGCCCGTACGGAGATTCACATGACTCAGATCGCCCGCATCAGCGACACCGGCAATGAACGCCGTCTGCAAGCCGAACGCCTGATCGGCGCCGAGGCTCTGCAGCAAGCCCAGGCCTTGCGCTTCAACGTCTTCAGCGGCGAGTTCAACGCCAAGCTGAAAGGCGCGGAACTGGGTCTGGACATGGATGATTATGATGTTCACTGCAGCCACATCGGTGTACGTGATCTGAATACCGGTCGCTTGGTGGCGACCACCCGTTTGCTCGATCACACCGCCGCCAGCAGCCTTGGCAGGTTCTACAGCGAAGAAGAATTCAGCCTGCACGGTCTGGCGCATCTGCAAGGTCCGATCCTCGAAATTGGCCGTACCTGCGTCGACCCGGCATACCGCAACGGCGGCACCATCGCGGTGTTGTGGGGCGAGTTGGCCGAAGTATTGAATCAGGGTGGCTACAGCTATCTGATGGGTTGCGCAAGCATCCCGATGCAGGACGGCGGCATTCAGGCGCACGCGATCATGCAGCGTCTGCGCGAGCGTTATCTGTGCACCGAGCACTTGCGCGCCGAGCCGAAAAATCCGCTGCCGACGCTGGATATTCCCTCCAACGTGATCGCCGAAATGCCGCCGCTGCTCAAGGCTTATATGCGTCTGGGCGCGAAGATCTGTGGCGAGCCGTGCTGGGACGAAGACTTCCAGGTCGCCGACGTGTTCATCCTGCTCAAGCGCGACGAACTCTGCCCGCGCTACGCCAAACACTTCAAGGCGGCCGTGTGATGAGCCGGCTGCGGGTGTACGCGCGGATTGCGCGGGTGCTGCTGGTGGTCTCGCTCGGATTGACCATGGCCAGCGTCTTCGGCATGTTTGAACGGATTGGCCTGGCGCATTCGATGGAGCGGCGCCAGCGCTGGTCACGCTTCTTCATGGCGCGCCTGAGCAACGCCCTGCCCTTTCGCATGACGGTGCACGGTGAGTTGCCGCAGCAGCCGATGCTGTGGGTCAGCAATCATGTGTCGTGGACGGATATTCCGCTGCTCGGCATGCTCACGCCGTTGTCGTTTCTGTCCAAGGCCGAAGTGCGCACCTGGCCGGTGGCCGGTTGGCTTGCGGCCAAGGCTGGCAGCCTGTTCATTCGTCGCGGTTCGGGCGACAGTCAGTTGATCCGCAAGCAGATGACCCGTCACTTGCAAAGCGATCACGCATTACTGATGTTTCCCGAAGGCACGACTACCGATGGCCGCTCGCTGCGCACCTTTCATGGTCGCTTGCTGTCGGCGGCGATTGATTCCGAGGTGATGCTGCAACCGGTGGCGATCCGATATCTGCGCGATGGCGAACTCGATGCACTGGCGCCGTTCATTGGTGATGATGATCTGCTGTCGCACCTGATGCGTCTGTTCAGCAATGATTGCGGCGATGTCGAAGTGCACCTGCTCAAGCCGATTGCCTGCCAGGGCCGTGAGCGTGCGGCGCTGGCGTTCGAGGCACAGCAGGCGGTGCAGAAGGTGTTGTTTGGTGAGGTGGCGAAACCTGCTGAACCGCGTCGCGCAGGCGAACTGATCGCCGCTTGAAAAGCAAAAGATCGCAGCCTTCGGCAGCTCCTACATTGCCCCCTGTAGGAGCTGCCGAAGGCTGCGATCTTTTGATCTTGCTTAATCCCGCAACCCAGCAAAATCCTGGAGAACTGCCTGAAACACAAAGTCCCTGTAGGAGTGAGCCTGCTCGCGATAGCGGTGCATCAGGCAACATCGATGTGACTGATCCACCGCTATCGCGAGCAGGCTCACTCCTACATTAGAGCTCCGGCGTCTGGGGGTTTTTGGCGAAACTTTGGAGATGTGGGTAAAAGAGCCGGAAATCCTCACTCAACGGCTCATACAACCGCCGCAATTCCTGCATCGCCCCCGCCAGTTCCTCCGGCCGGCTTAACCGCCGCGAGATCCCGCGCAGCACCTGCTCCAGCACTTCAAATTCCTGATACGAACCCAACCAGTCATTGGCAACCATGTGCGGCGCAATCTTCGCCAGTCGTTCGGGCAACTGCCGTTCATGGGTCAGCACCCGATACACATCAGCGGTAAATACCTCCAACGGCTGATCGGCATACAACCGCCAGTCCCGCGCCAGGCAATGATCGAAAAACACATCGAGGACGATCCCGGCATAACGCCGCCGCGTCTCGGTAAACCGCCCCAGCGCGATGTCCACCAGCGGATGGTGATCGGTGAACACGTCAATCCGTCGATGCAGTTGAATCGCCGCTTCCACCTCCGGCGCAAACTGCCCTTGCAGCCGGCCTTTGACGAAGTCGCCGTACAGACTGCCGAGTAACTGACCGGGGCGCTGGCCACCGAGGTGCAAATGTGCGAGATAGTTCATGGGCGCAGCTTAGCACCGCGCCCTGCAATCGACACCTCACCATATCGTTATAACCCGATATACCAATTTATGCTGATCACAGATCAAAATCATATTGGTATATCGCGATCTAACGATTTAAAGTTCGCCTCATCGCGATATAGCGTTGTACACATTACGAGCCCCCTGCCATGAACCTTGACCTCGACGAAATAATAAAAGCCCTGGCGCACCCAGTACGGCGAGACATCCTCAACTGGCTGAAAGACCCGAAAGCAGAATTTCCGGAACAACTGCACAACCACGAGTACGGCATCTGCGCCGGGCAGATCGATCAGCGCTGCGGCTTGTCGCAGTCGACCGTTTCCGCACATCTCGCGACGTTGCAACGCGCCGGTCTGATCAGCAGCCAGAAGGCCGGTCAGTGGCACTTTTTCAAACGCAACGAGGACGTGATCCAGGCGTTCCTCAGCACCCTCAGTAAAGAGCTCTGACCCTTAACGTCAGCCAGCCGACAAGGAAACCCGCATGCCCCTCTCGCTACTCATCCTCGCCTTGAGCGCCTTCGCCATCGGCACCACCGAATTCGTCATCATGGGCCTGTTGCCCGATGTCGCGGCCGACCTCGGTGTGTCGATCCCCGGCGCCGGCTGGCTGGTGACCGGTTACGCCTTGGGCGTGGCCATCGGTGCGCCGTTCATGGCAATGGCCACCGCCAAACTGCCGCGTAAAGCTGCACTGGTCGCGCTGATGGGCATTTTTATTGTCGGCAACCTGCTCTGCGCGATTGCCAGTGATTACAACGTGCTGATGTTTGCCCGGGTGATCACCGCGCTGTGTCACGGTGCGTTCTTCGGCATCGGTTCGGTGGTGGCAGCCAATCTGGTACCGGCCAACAAACGTGCTTCGGCGGTGGCTTTGATGTTCACCGGTCTGACGTTGGCCAACGTCCTCGGCGTGCCGCTGGGCACCGCGCTGGGTCAGCAATACGGCTGGCGCTCGACCTTTTGGGCGGTGACCGTGATTGGGGTGATCGCTTTGATCGGTCTGATCCGCTTCCTGCCGGCCAAGCGCGACGAAGAGAAACTCGACATGCGCGCCGAACTCTCCGCCCTCAAAGGTGCCGGGATCTGGCTATCGCTGAGCATGACCGCGCTGTTCGCAGCGTCCGTGTTCACCTTGTTCACCTACATCGCGCCGTTGCTCGGTGAAGTCACCGGTGTGTCGCCACGTGGCGTGACCTGGACGCTGATGCTGATCGGCCTGGGCCTCACCGTCGGCAACATCATCGGCGGCAAACTCGCCGACAGAGGTATGGCCGCGACGCTGATCGGCGTGTTCATCGCCATGGCCGTGATCTCCACCGTGCTGACCTGGACCAGCGTCGCGCTGATCCCGACTGAAATCACTCTGTTCCTCTGGGCCACCGCGTGTTTCGCCGCCGTACCGGCGCTGCAAGTCAACGTGGTGACCTTCGGCAAAGCCGCACCGAACCTGGTGTCGACCCTGAACATCGGCGCTTTCAACGTCGGCAACGCCCTCGGCGCCTGGGTCGGCGGCAGCGTCATCGCCCACGGTTACGGCCTGACCAGCGTACCGCTCGCAGCCGCCGCGCTGGCAGTGCTCGCCCTGCTGGTGACCCTGATTACTTTCCGTCAGAGCGGCAATGCCGATCTGGCCCCCGCTACTCACTGATTAACTTTCACCTACGAGGGTTGTAGACATGGCAACTATTTTCGATCCAATCAAACTCGGCGACGTCGAGCTGGCCAACCGCATCATCATGGCCCCGCTGACCCGCTGCCGCGCCGACGAAGGTCGCGTACCGAACGCGCTGATGGCCGAGTACTACGTGCAACGCGCTTCCGCCGGCCTGATCCTCAGCGAAGCCACTTCGGTAACGCCGATGGGCGTCGGCTACCCGGACACCCCGGGCATCTGGTCCAACGATCAAGTGCGCGGCTGGGCTAACGTCACCAAAGCCATTCACGGCGCTGGCGGCAAGATCTTCCTGCAACTGTGGCACGTCGGCCGCGTCTCGCACCCGTCGTACCTCAACGGTGAAGCGCCGGTCGCACCGAGCGCCATCCAGCCCAAAGGCCACGTCAGCCTGGTTCGCCCATTGGCCGACTACCCAACCCCGCGCGCACTGGAAACCGCTGAAATCGCCGACATCGTCGACGCCTACCGCACCGGCGCTGAAAATGCCAAAGCCGCCGGTTTCGACGGTGTGGAAATCCACGGTGCCAACGGTTACCTGCTCGACCAATTCCTGCAAAGCAGCACCAACCAGCGCACCGACAACTACGGTGGCTCGCTGGAAAACCGTGCTCGCCTGCTGTTGGAAGTAACTGACGCCGCCATCGAAGTCTGGGGCGCCGGCCGTGTTGGCGTGCACCTGGCACCACGCGCTGACTCCCACGACATGGGCGACGACAACCTGGCGGAAACCTTCACCTACGTCGCACGTGAACTGGGCAAACGCGGCATCGCGTTCATTTGCTCCCGTGAGAAAGAAGGCGCCGACAGCCTCGGCCCGCAATTGAAAGAAGCTTTCGGCGGCCCGTACATTGCCAACGAAAAATTCACTAAAGACAGCGCCAATGAATGGCTGGCCAGCGGCAAGGCTGATGCCGTGGCGTTCGGTGTGCCGTTCATTGCCAACCCGGATCTGCCGGCGCGCTTGAAGGCTGATGCACCGCTCAACGATGCACGTCCTGAGCTGTTCTACGGCAAAGGTGCGGTCGGCTATATCGATTATCCAACGCTGTAACCAACATCAACTAACAGAAAGCCCTGCCTCGAAAGAGCCAGGGCTTTTTTATTTGCATACATTTAAAGATTCGCCACCAGAACAATATAAACCTAAGCTTCATTCAGCAACTAATCAGTTGCAAACCAAGACACTTAATTCAATAAGGACATTTAAACATGAATGATGCAGATCCAAACAAACTTACTTTCCTCCTGCAAATCACCAATGCCACAGATTCTACTTTCTGGCTTGACGATTCCTCTCCAAAGCAGCCACCCGCGACTCGTATCGACAAGATCCTCCCTTACCAGACCGTCTTTATGATGTTTGAAGGCGATCCTCATCTGAAGCAGGACAGCGATATTGATTACGATATCAAAAAAGAGGTATTTAGCACTTACATCTGCTACACCAACTACAAACAAAAAGTGCGGTTCGACACCACACTCAGTTATTGCCACAGACAAACGGCGGGACACCGAGTTCCAAAAGTCGAACTCTTCTGGGAAAGCAATGCTTTCTCTATTGGCGCCGAACCCATCACCTGCGGCGCGGCCCTGCAAAATGAAAACCCGGTTTACCCTTACAACTATAAGATGATCGCCTTTATGACGCCGTCGGCCTGATAAAGGGTTGCCCGTTCATGTAGTAACGGTACGGACAACGCTGTCGCTAATAAGGTGCAAGTACATTCACGGTCGTGGCTTCAGCCCATCGAAGTAACACTGCCCGGAGGTGAAGATCGAGCACAGGGGGACACAGAAACGAAACGGACCGGTTGGTGCGTATCGGCTGCTCGGCACCCTTTTAGCCCGAGTCGTTAACCTTTATTCACACAGTCGACACAAACCCCCTACAAAATACGTAGCTCGCTGCCTATCAACCTGGCCAACGTACGTATATAAAAGCACCCCATTGCAGAAAGACTTGAAGCAGGGACATTTCCACGCTTCAAGTCTTGACACGGACAGATTCAATTACGCATTTTGTTTCATTTGCGCAGGCTGGGGCTCAGGCGCAGCATGTCCAACCCTGTATCGACCCAACGCTCGGCTTCCGCATGCAGCTCAAAGCTGTCCGGCGCCAGCAGCCAGCCATACAGAAGGCCATCGATATAGGCATGAATGCTGATGGCCGCGCGAGCAGTGTCGAGATCTTCCGGCAACTGCCCACGATTCACCGCATTACGCAGGGTCAGCCCGATGCGCTCATTGCATTCGAGACTGGCCACCCGGCGCTGCTGGCGCAAATCGCACATTTCATCGGTGAATTCGCACTTATGAAACAGAATTTCGTTGATGCGGCGGGTCTTCGGATCCAGCGAAACTTGATGAAACAAATGAATCAGCAGTTTGCGCATGCAGCCCAGCGGATCTATTTCGTCCTCGCTCTCACTGGCCTTGGCCAGCTCATCCAGCGGCTCATGCAGCGTATCGAGCATGGCCTGGAGCAGATCGGCCTTGTTGCTGAAATGCCAGTAGATGGCACCGCGCGTCACGCCGGCCATCGTCGCGATATCTGCCAGGGTCGTACGCGCGACGCCCCTTTCATAAAAGGCTTTCTCCGCCGCTTCCAGAATCTGGCTGCGGGTTTCTTGAGCTTCCTCTTTGGTACGACGGACCATGGCAGTAAAACCTCAAACAGGATGTTTCAGGGATGGCTGAATATCCGCTGAATAAAGAGGGGGCGATCTCTCATGAATCGGCTCCCCGGCCTACAATTTCAAACCTTGCGACGATTTTTGTAACAGGGTGGATACGACGCCAAGGTATTTACAAACAACCATGAACGTAAGTATATTCCTTAGCAAGCTACTTATCCACCCGGTACCCTTTTTTTACCCTTCCACACTTCTTGTGCGCTTTTTGCGCGCCTGACCCGAGGATTTTCATGCAATTCAAGCCAGCTGTTACCGCTCTGGTCACTGCCGTCGCCTTGGCATCGCTGCTCAGCGGATGCAAAAAGGAAGAAGCGGCACCGGCCGCTCCGCCCCCTCAGGTCGGCGTCGTTACCCTGCAACCACAAGCCTTTACCCTCACCTCGGAACTGCCGGGCCGCACCAGTGCGTTCCGCGTTGCGGAAGTTCGACCACAGGTCAACGGCATCATTCTCAAGCGTCTGTTCAAGGAAGGCGGCGACGTCAAAGCCGGCCAGCAGCTGTATCAGATCGATCCAGCCGTGTATGAAGCGACCCTGAAAAGCGCCGAAGCCAACCTGCGTTCGACCAAGTCGATCTCCGATCGCTACAAGCAACTGGTCGATGAACAAGCGGTAAGCCGTCAGGAATACGACACCGCCGTGTCCAACCGCATGGAATCGGAAGCGTCGTTGCAGAGCGCGCAGATCAACGTGCGTTACACCAAGGTTTACGCGCCGATCTCCGGGCGCATCGGTCGTTCTTCGGTCACCGAAGGTGCGCTGGTCAACAATGGCCAGACCGACGCCATGGCAACGATCCAGCAACTCGACCCGATCTACGTCGACGTGACCCAGTCCTCGGTTGAATTGCTGGAACTGCGCCGCGAGCTGGAAAGCGGTCGCCTGCAAAAATCCGGCGAGAACTCGGCAGCGGTCAAACTGACCCTGGAAGACGGCAGCCAGTACAAGCTCGACGGTAAGCTGGAATTCTCCGAAGTGTCGGTCGATCCGACTACCGGTTCCGTGACCCTGCGCGCCGTGTTCCCGAACCCGGATCACACCCTGCTGCCGGGCATGTTCGTTCGCGCTCAGTTGCAGGCTGGTGTTAATGCCGCAGCGATTCTGGCGCCGCAACAAGGCGTGACCCGCGACCTCAAAGGCACTCCGACCGCACTGGTCGTCGGCGCCGACAACAAGGTCGAACTGCGTCAGCTCAAGGCCAGCCGCACCGTCGGCAGCCAGTGGCTGATCGAAGACGGCCTGAAAGCCGGCGATCGCCTGATCACCGAAGGCCTGCAATACGTGCGTCCGGGCGTGCAAGTCAACCCGACCGAAGCCACCAACGTAGCGAAAAAGAACCCGGCCCCCGCTCAGCCTGCTGACAAAGCCGCTGGCGGCAAAGGGGAGTAACTCATGTCAAAATTCTTCATCGACCGTCCGATTTTCGCCTGGGTAATTGCCCTGGTGATCATGCTGGTCGGGGCACTTTCGATCCTGAAATTGCCGATCAACCAGTACCCGAGCATTGCGCCACCGGCCATTGCGATCTCCGTGACCTACCCGGGCGCTTCGGCGCAAACCGTGCAGGACACCGTGGTTCAGGTGATCGAGCAGCAGCTCAACGGTATCGACAACTTGCGTTATGTGTCTTCGGAAAGTAACTCCGACGGCAGCATGACCATCACCGCGACCTTCGAGCAAGGCACCAACTCCGACACCGCGCAGGTTCAGGTTCAGAACAAGCTGAACCTGGCCACCCCGCTGTTGCCGCAAGAAGTGCAGCAACAAGGTATCCGTGTGACCAAGGCAGTGAAAAACTTCCTGCTGGTGATCGGCGTGGTATCGCGTGACGGCAGCATGACCAAGGACGACTTGTCCAACTACATCGTGTCGAACATGCAGGACCCGATCTCGCGCACCGCCGGTGTCGGTGACTTCCAGGTCTTCGGTGCCCAGTACGCGATGCGCATCTGGCTCGACCCGGCCAAGTTGAACAAATTCAACCTGACCCCGGCTGACGTCAGCTCCGCCATCTCGGCACAGAACGTCCAGGTCTCCTCCGGTCAGCTCGGCGGTTTGCCGGCGCTGCCTGGCCAGCAACTGAACGCCACGATCATCGGCAAGACCCGTCTGCAGACTGCCGAGCAGTTCAAGGCGATTCTGCTGAAGGTCAATCAGGACGGTTCGCAAGTTCGTGTCGGTGACGTTGCCGATGTCGGTCTGGGTGGCGAGAACTCGACCATTTCGGCCCAGTTCAACGGCAAGCCGTCGTCCGGTCTGGCGGTGAAACTGGCCAACGGCGCCAACGCCCTCGACACCGCCAAAGCCCTGCGCAAGACGATTGACGAGCTCAAGCCGTTCTTCCCGGAAGGCATGGAAGTGGTGTTCCCGTACGACACCACTCCGGTGGTGACCGAGTCGATCAAGGGTGTGGTTGAAACCCTGGTCGAAGCAATCGTGCTGGTGTTCCTGGTGATGTTCCTGTTCCTGCAGAACTTCCGCGCCACCGTCATCACCACGATGACTGTGCCGGTGGTATTGCTCGGTACATTCGGCATCCTCGCGGCGTTCGGTTTCAGCATCAACACCCTGACCATGTTCGGTATGGTGCTGGCCATCGGCTTGCTGGTGGATGACGCCATCGTTGTGGTGGAAAACGTCGAGCGGGTGATGAGCGAAGAAGGCTTGTCACCGAAGGAAGCGACCAAGAAGTCCATGGGCCAGATCCAGGGCGCCCTGGTCGGTATCGCGCTGGTGCTGTCGGCAGTATTGCTGCCGATGGCGTTCTTCAGCGGTTCCACCGGTGTGATCTACAAGCAGTTCTCGATCACCATCGTCTCGGCCATGGCCCTGTCGGTATTGGTTGCGCTGATCTTCACCCCGGCGCTCTGCGCGACCATGCTCAAGGCGATTCCGAAAGGCGAGCACGGCACGCCGAAAAAAGGTTTCTTCGGCTGGTTCAACCGCAACTTCGACCGTGGCGTTCGCAGCTACGAGCGCGGCGTTGGCAACATGCTGTCGCGCAAAGCCCCGTATCTGCTGGCGTACCTGCTGATCGTGGTTGGCATGATCTGGCTGTTCACCCGCATTCCGACCGCGTTCCTGCCGGAAGAAGACCAGGGCGTACTGTTCGCTCAGGTGCAAACCCCGGCCGGTTCCAGTGCTGAACGTACCCAAGTCGTCATCGACGAAATGCGTTCCTACCTGCTGGAGAAAGAGTCCGGCGCGGTGGCCTCGGTGTTCACCGTGAACGGCTTCAACTTCGCCGGTCGTGGGCAGAGCTCGGGTCTGGCGTTCATCATGCTCAAACCGTGGGACGAGCGTGACGCCAGCAACAGCGTGTTTGCCCTCGCCCAGCGTGCGCAGCAGCACTTCTTCACCTTCCGCGATGCGATGGTGTTTGCCTTTGCCCCGCCAGCGGTACTGGAGTTGGGTAACGCCACCGGTTTCGACGTGTTCCTGCAAGACCGTGCCGGTATCGGTCACGACAAGTTGATGGAAGCGCGTAACCAGTTCCTCGGTCTGGCCGCGCAGAGCAAGGTGCTCTACCAGGTACGTCCGAACGGCCTGAACGACGAGCCGCAATACCACCTGGAAATTGATGACGAGAAAGCCCGCGCCCTGGGTGTGAGCATTTCCGACATCAACAGCACCCTGTCGATTTCCTTCGGTAGTAGCTACGTCAACGACTTCATCGACCGTGGTCGGGTGAAGAAGGTATACGTGCAAGGTCAGGCCGGCGCTCGCATGAGCCCCGAAGACATGAAGAAATGGTACGTGCGCAACAGCGCCGGGACCATGGTGCCGTTCTCCGCGTTCGCCAAGGGCGAGTGGATTTACGGTTCGCCGAAACTGGCGCGTTACAACGGTGTAGAAGCGATGGAGATCCTCGGTTCTCCGGCGCCGGGTTACTCCACCGGTGATGCGATGGCCGAAGTCGAAGCGATTGCCAAGAAGCTGCCGGCGGGTGTCGGTATCTCCTGGACCGGTCTGTCGTATGAAGAGCGTCTGTCCGGTTCGCAAGCACCGGCGCTGTACGCCCTGTCGCTGCTGATGGTGTTCCTGTGTCTGGCGGCGCTGTACGAGAGCTGGTCGATTCCGATCGCCGTTATGCTCGTGGTGCCGTTGGGGATCATCGGTGCACTGCTGGCCACCAGCCTGCGCGGTCTGTCCAACGACGTGTACTTCCAGGTGGGCCTGTTGACGACCATCGGTCTGGCGGCTAAAAACGCCATTCTGATCGTCGAGTTCGCCAAGGAACTGCATGAACAGGGACGCAGCCTGCGGGATGCGGCGATCGAAGCGTGCCGCATGCGTCTGCGACCGATCATCATGACGTCGCTGGCCTTCGTCCTCGGTGTTGTACCGTTGGCGATCTCCACCGGTGCCGGTTCGGGCAGCCAACACGCGATCGGTACCGGCGTAATTGGCGGTATGCTCACAGCCACGATCCTGGCGGTCTTCTGGGTCCCACTGTTCTTCGTTACGGTTTCGTCCATCGGCCAGCGTAAAATCGCTGATGAGGATGAAGCGACTGAAACTCCTAAAGAGGCTGGCCAATGAGCAAGTCGCTACTCTCCATCGCAGTCGCCGCCTTCGTGCTGAGCGGTTGCTCGCTGATACCTGACTATCAGCAGCCTGAGGCTCCGGTCGCAGGCCAATACCCACAGGGGCCGGCGTACTCGCCGGCCCAGGCACCGGCGCAGGCCGCTGCCGAGCAGGGCTGGAAGCAGTTTTTCCATGACCCGGCGCTGCAACAGCTGATCCAGGTCTCCCTGGAAAACAACCGCGACTTGCGTGTCGCGGCGCTGAACATCGACGCTTACGCGGCTCAATACCGCATCCAGCGTGCCGACCTGTTCCCGGCAGTTTCGGCCAATGCCAGTGGCAGCCGTCAGCGGGTTCCGGCCCGTGCCTCGCAGACCGGTGAAGCGGGCATCACCAGCTCCTACTCCGCCACCGTCGGCATCAGCGCCTACGAACTCGACCTGTTCGGTCGCGTTCGCAGCCTGAGCGAGCAAGCGTTGCAACAATACTTCGCTACTGAAGAAGCGCGTCGCAGCACCCAGATCAGTCTGGTTGCCAGCGTCGCCAACGCTTACCTGACCTGGCAAGCGGACAAGGAACTGCTCAAGCTGACCCAAGACACCCTCGGTGCCTTCGAAGAAAGCTACAAGCTGACCAGCCGCAGCAACGAAGTCGGTGTCGCGTCGGCGCTGGATCTGGCGCAGTCGCGCACGTCGGTGGAAAACGCCCGTGCACAACTGGCGCGTTATACCCGCCAAGTGGCGCAGGACGAAAACAGCCTGACCCTGCTGCTCGGCACCGGTATTCCGGCCAATCTGCAAGCGGCCAAACCGCTGTCGGATGACCTGCTCAGCGACGTACCGGCCGGTCTGCCTTCGGATCTGCTGCAACGTCGTCCGGACATCCTCCAGGCCGAGTACAACCTGAAGGCAGCCAACGCCAACATCGGCGCGGCGCGTGCAGCGTTCTTCCCGAGCATCAGCCTGACCGCCAACGCGGGCAGCCTGAGCCCGGACCTGTCCGGCCTGTTCAAGGGCGGTTCGGGGACGTGGCTGTTCCAGCCGCAGATCAACCTGCCGATCTTCAACGCCGGCAGCCTGCGCGCCAGCCTCGACGCCGCCAAGATCCAGAAGGACATTGGCGTGGCGAACTACGAGAAGTCCATTCAAACGGCCTTCCAGGAAGTCGCCGACGGTCTCGCCGCCCGCCAGACCTACACCGACCAGCTGCAGGCGCAGCGTGACTTCGTGCAGGCCAACCAGGATTACTACCGTCTGGCCGAGCGTCGCTACCGCATCGGTGTCGACAGCAACCTGACCTTCCTCGATGCCCAGCGTCAGCTGTTCAGCGCGCAACAAGCGCTGATCACCGACCGCCTCGCGCAGCTGACCAGTGCGGTCAACCTGTACAAGGCCTTGGGCGGTGGCTGGAATGCGCAAACCGCGCAGAACGAACCGCTGAAAGAAGAAGCACCGAAGATGAAGTTGTTCTGATCATCATCAGGTGAAAACAAGGAGCCCACCGATTGGTGGGCTTTTTGTTGGCTGAAAATCAAAAGATCGCAGCCTTCGGCAGCTCCTACAGGGATCAATGTAGGAGCTGCCGAAGGCTGCGATCTTTTGATCCGAATGCTGTTCGATAATCGCCCAAAACCCGCTTCCGCCGATTGAATCCCTACCACCGCCCCCCGCACCATTCGAGCCACAAAACCAATAACAACAGGTTCGACACCATGCTCAAGCGCTCCGCCCCATCCGGCTGATTGCCGTCGTTTCATCCCTGAACATTTTTCATGTCTGCGCCCGAAAACAGCGGCAGCGCCCCCGTTCGCTTAAAAAAACAAGAGAGTCCCCAGCCATGACAACGTCCCCTGCGCCCTACGCATTCCCCGGCCTGATCGCCCTGGCCCTGGCTGGCGCAGCCCTGCCCGCCGTGGCGGAAGAAGCCGGTTTCGTCGACGGTGCCAAGGTCAACCTCAACCTGCGCAACTTCTACATCAACCGCAACTTCACCAATTCGACCAAAGCGCAGGGCAAGGCTGAAGAGTGGACGCAGAACTTCATCCTTGATGCCAAATCCGGCTTCACCCAAGGCACCGTCGGTTTTGGCATGGACGTGCTCGGTCTGTATTCGGTGAAGCTCGATGGCGGCAAAGGTACCGGCGGCACGCAGTTGCTGCCGCTGGATCACGACGGCCGCCCGGCCGACAACTTCGGGCGCACCAACGTCGCCTTCAAGGCCAAGCTTTCCCAGACCGAAGTGAAGGTCGGCGAGTGGATGCCCGTGCTGCCGATCCTCCGTTCGGACGACGGTCGCTCACTGCCGCAAACCTTTCGCGGCGGCCAGATCACCTCGAAGGAAATCGACGGCCTGACCCTCTACGGCGGCCAGTTCCGCGCCAACAGCCCGCGCGACGACAGCAGCATGAGCGACATGTCGATGACCGGCAAAGCAGCGTTCACCTCGGCTCGTTTCAACTTTCAGGGCGGCGAATATGTGTTCAACGACAAGCGCACGCAGATAGGGCTGTGGAACGCCGAACTCAAGGACATCTACAGCCAGCAATACGTCAATCTGATCCACAGCCAGCCACTCGGCGACTGGACGCTGGGCGCCAACCTCGGTTTCTTCTACGGCAAGGACGACGGCAGCGCCCGCGCCGGCGATCTCGACAACAAGACCTGGTCGGGGATGTTCTCGGCCAAATATGGCGGCAACACCTTCTACGTCGGCCTGCAGAAACTCACCGGCGACAGCGCGTGGATGCGCGTCAATGGCACCAGCGGCGGCACCCTCGCCAACGACAGCTACAACGCCAGTTACGACAACGCGCAGGAACGCTCCTGGCAACTGCGTCACGACTATAACTTCGCCGCCATGGGCGTTCCCGGCCTGACACTGATGAACCGCTACATCAGCGGCGACAACGTGCACACCGGGACCATCACCGACGGCAAGGAATGGGGCCGCGAATCGGAATTGGGCTACACCTTGCAGAGCGGCGCGCTGAAGGATCTCAACGTCAGATGGCGCAACTCGACCATGCGCCGGGATTTCAGCAATAACGAATTCGACGAAAACCGGCTGATCGTCAGCTACCCGATCAGTCTGTTGTAAACACTGTTAGATCTGATCCCCGCGATCCTGTAGGAGCTGCCGCAGGCTGCGATCTTTTGATCTTGTTTTTAAGATCAAAATCAAAAGATCGCAGCCTTCGGCAGCTCCTACAGGAGATTTGTGCCATTGGTCTGGATTAATGGCGCTTTGCTGGGCGTCGAGTAGAGTAAAAAAACCTGAAGGACTCAGGTGTATACCCTTTCCGCTTCCGTTATCTGTTGATGTTGGTCCCCTAAAGACTTGAGCCAGGTTGTCATCGGAAGACACCTTTGATCACCAGAGGATGACCTCATGATCACCCGACTCAAATCAGCAGCCCCCGACTGGGACGCCAAAGCGTACCAGCAGTTTTCTCGCCTCAGGCAACGCCCGGTCAACGAACTGCTTGATCGTGTCGAGCTGCGAACCCCCCAACGTATTTATGACCTCGGTTGCGGCACAGGCATTGCCACGCAAGTGCTGGCCAAGCGCTGGCCGCGAGCGCAGTTACTCGGAATCGACAGTTCAGCGCAAATGCTCGAAGAAGCGCATCGCCTGCCGATCAACGCCGCATGGCAGCAATGCGATCTGCTCGACTGGCAGCCCGAACAACCGGCAGACCTGCTGTTCGCCGCCGCCGTGCTGCACTTTATCGATGGCCATGAAACGCTGCTGCCGCGCCTGCTCGGCCAGCTCAACCCGGGCGGCTGTCTGGCCGCGCACATGCCGGACTGGCGCGATGCGTTGTGGTATCGGTTGATGCTCGAAACCCTCGACGACGGTGGTGTCGGCGGCAAGCCATTGGGCACGGCGGAACTGCGTCAGCGCATGGCGGCGCGGCCGTTGTTGTCTTTGGAGGATTACTACCGCTTGCTCGCACCATTGACCAAGTCGCTGGATATCTGGGAGACCGAGCAGTTGCAGGTGGTTGATGGGAAGTCGCCGGTGTATGACTGGGTGAAAGTTTCGGCGCTGCGGCCGGTGATGCAGGCGCTGAGTTCAGCAGAACAGGCGCGGTTTATTTATCACTACCTGATGCGGGTGCATAAGCATTATCCGCAGGAGTGCGACGGGCATACGTTGTTTGCGTTCAAGCGGATATTTATTGTGGCCAGGGTTTGAAGAGCAAAAGATCGCAGCCTTCGGCAGCGCCTACAGGGGAACGCATTCCAAATGTAGGAGCTGCCGAAGGCTGCGATCTTTTCGGTTTGCACCACTCACTCCCGGGATTCGACACCCAGCTCATCCCACACCGACTCGGCCAGATGAAACGTTGCATTCGCCGCCGGAATCCCGCAGTAAATCGCGCTCTGCATGATCACTTCCTTGATCTCGCCACGGCTCACACCGTTATTGGCCGCTGCGCGCAAATGCAGCTTCAGCTCGCCTTCACGGTTCATGCCGATCAGCATGGCGATGGTGATCAAACTACGCGTATGCCGAGGCAACCCTGGACGTGTCCAGATATCGCCCCAGGCATGCCGGGTGATCATTTCCTGAAACTCCGAGTTGAACTCGGTCAGCGTGGTCAGGCTGCGATCGACATGCGCATCACCGAGTACCGCGCGGCGCACTTGCATGCCGTCGTCATAACGTTGTTTCTCGTCCACGAAAATCCCCTTGTCAGACGTTTAAAAACGCCAACACACGATCACTGAAATCGGCACCGGCCTGCACATTCGACAGATGCGCCGCATAGAACTCGGCGTACTCGGCACCGCGTACATGTTCCTGAATGAAATGCCCACCGGACGGCGGCGTCACCGCATCTTCAGTGCCGGCAATCACCAGCAACGGCACGTTGATCGAGGCGAGCTGCTCGCGAAAATCGGCATCACGCACCGCCGCGCAATTGGCCGCGTAACCCTCAGGCGAAGTGGCGGCGAGCATTTCGGTAATCTGCTTGGCTGCCGCCGGATGTTCAGCGGAAAAATCCGGGGTAAACCAACGGGCAATCGACGCATCACGCAGGGCAACCATCGCTGCCGCGCCGTCACGCAGCACGGTTTCGATGCGTGGATTCCACACCGACGGATCGCCGATTTTTGCCGCCGTGTTGCAGACAATCAGCTTGTTCAAACGATGACCGGCATTGATCCCCAACCACTGCCCAATCAACCCGCCCATCGACAGTCCGCAGAAATGCGCGCGTTCGATGTGCAACGCATCCAGCAAACCGAGTACGTCATGACCGAGTTGCTCGATGCGGTACGGCCCCGGCGTCACCAGCGATTGACCGTGACCACGGGTATCGAAACGCAGCACGCGAAAGTGCTCGGTGAACGCCGGCATCTGCGCGTCCCACATGTGCAAATCAGTGCCCAACGAGTTGGACAGCACCAGCACCGGCGCATCGACCGGACCTTCTATTTGATAGTGCAGTTCGCCATCGGCGAGTTGAACGAAAGCCACAGCCCTCTCCTTTCAGACAGACAATGCGTTGTGTTCGGCCACCGCGCGCTCGACCCAGGTTCGCGCCTGGCCAAGGTAATGGGCGGGGTTCAAAAGATGATCAAGTTCAGCGCTGCTCAACTCGGCGGTAACTTTGGGTTCGTCACCCAGTACGGCGCGCAAGTGGCGCTGTTCGGCCACCGCGCGTTTGCAGCATTGCTCAAGCAAATGATGCGCGGTGTCGCGGCCAACCCGTTGCGCAAGCACGATGCTCACCGCTTCGGCCAGCACCAGCCCTTGGGTTAGTTCGAGATTGCGCGCCATGCGTTCGGCGTCGACTTCCAGGCCCTCGGCGAGCAAGCGCGCCTGTTGCAGCGAACCCGACACCAGGCAGCAAATCTCCGGCAAGGTTTCCCACTCGGCATGCCACAGACCGAGGCTGCGCTCGTGCTCTTGCGGCATCGCGCTGAACAGCGTCGAGACCAGACCCGGCACCCGCGTCGCTGCGCCGATCAACACCGCCGCACCGACCGGATTGCGTTTGTGCGGCATGGTCGACGAGCCGCCCTTGCCCGGTGCTGAAGGTTCGAACACTTCGCCCGCTTCGGTCTGCATCAACAGGCTGATGTCGCGGCCGAATTTGCCGAGGCTGCCGGCGATCAAACCGAGCACCGCGCCGAACTCGACCACGCGATCACGTTGGGTGTGCCACGGTTGTTCGGGCAAGGTCAGTTGCAGTTCTTCGGCCAGCGCTTCGGCAATCGGTAACGCCTGTTCGCCCAAGGCTGCGAGCGTCCCGGATGCGCCACCAAATTGCAGCACCAGCAGACGCGGTTTAAGTTCACGCAAACGCTGACGGCTGCGAGTGATCGCGCCGAGCCAACCGGCGATTTTCATGCCAAGAGTTACCGGCGTCGCGTGTTGCAGCCAGGTGCGTCCGGCCAGCGGCGTGGCGGCGTGACGTTGTGCCTGGGTGGCGAGAGACTCGGCCAATTGCGCCAGATCGCCTTCAATCAATTCCAGCGCCTGACGCAATTGCAGGACCAATCCGGAATCCATCACGTCCTGACTGGTCGCGCCCAAATGCACATAACGCTCGGCCTCGGCATCGCTGGCGGCGATCTGCTTGCCCAGCGCCTTGACCAGCGGAATCGCCGAATTGCCGGCCGTGGCAATCGCCTCGCCCAGCGTCGCGAAGTCATACAGACCCGCACTGCACGCCGCCGCAATCGGTGCAACCGCAGACGAAGGAATCATTCCGACCCGCGCCTCCGCCCGCGCCAGCGCCGCTTCGAAATCAAGCATCGCCTGCACGCGGCCCTGATCGCAGAACACCTCACGCATATCGCGGGCAGTGAAGTAGGCATCGAACAATTGATTGCCCGGTCGCTGAGTCATAAAAGTCCTTGCCGGCGCGGGCCATCACGGCCCGCGCGCATCGGGTTAGAGATCGTGGTGCAAGTACGCTGCCTGTTTTGGCAAGCGCAGACTGAACAGGAACGCGATCGCCATCATCGCCGTCACGTACCAGTAGAAGGAGTTTTCCATGCCGATGTTCTTCAGACTCAGGGCAACGAATTCCGCCGAGCCACCGAAGATCGCATTCGCCACCGCGTAAGCCAGGCCGACACCGAGGGCGCGAACTTCCGGCGGGAACATTTCGGCTTTCACCAGGCCGCTGATCGAGGTGTAGAAACTGACGATTGCCAGCGCCACCGTGATCAACACAAACGCAAGAAACGGGCTGCTGACGCTTTTCAGGCTCAACAGGATTGGCACGGTGAACAGCGTGCCGAGCGCGCCGAACCAGAGCATCGAATTACGTCGGCCGATCTTGTCGGCGAGCATGCCGAACAGCGGTTGCATGCACATATACAGGAACAGCGCGCCGGTCATGATGTAGCTGGCGGTCTTGGCGTGCATACCGGCGGTGTTCACCAAGTACTTCTGCATGTAGGTGGTGAAGGTGTAGAAAATCAACGAGCCACCGGCGGTGTAACCGAGCACGGTGATGAACGCGGCTTTGTGATCGCGGAACAGCGCACTGATGCTGCCGGCGTCCTTGTGCGCGCGGGTTTCCTTGTTGGTGGTTTCTTTCAGCGAGCGACGCAGGAACAGCGAAATCAACGCGGCCACCGCACCGACCACAAAGGGAATCCGCCAGCCGTAGGCGCGCAGGTCATCTTCGGTGAGGAATTGCTGAAGAACCACGACCAGCGACACCGCCAACAGTTGCCCACCGATCAGCGTCACGTATTGGAACGAGGCGAAAAATCCGCGCTGGCCCTTGAGGGCGACTTCGCTCATGTAAGTCGCGGTGGTGCCGTACTCACCGCCGACCGACAGGCCTTGCAGCAAGCGTGCGAACAACAGCAAGACCGGTGCCCAGACGCCGATATCCTTGTAAGTCGGCAGACAGGCGATCAGCAAGGACCCGAAGCACATCATCAGAATCGAGATGAGCATCGAGTTCTTGCGGCCGTGCTTGTCGGCGACACGACCGAAAATCCAGCCGCCAATCGGGCGCATGAGGAAGCCGGCGGCGAACACGCCAGCGGTGTTCACCAGTTGCACCGTCGGGTTATCGGAGGGGAAAAACGCCGGGGCGAAGTAGATCGCGCAAAAGGCGTAGACATAGAAGTCGAACCATTCGACGAGGTTGCCGGACGAGGCGCCGACAATGGCAAAGATGCGCTTGCTGCGCTCTTCACCCGTGTAATGAGAGGTGGTGGTTTTCATTGTTTTTCACTCGATAGGGACAGTGAGAGTCTAGACATACTTTGCAACAGTCCCGTTCCACAGTTCCATCAGCAACACAGTTCTCCCCTGTGGGAGCGAGCCTGCTCGCGAAGAGGGAGTGTCAGACGACATTTATGTTGGCTGACCCACCGCTTTCGCGAGCAGGCTCGCTCCCACAGGGGATTGGTGGTGTTCTTTTAATAATCGAAGAACACCGTCTCGGCGTCGGTGCCCTGCAGAATCACATTCCACTGGTAAACCCCCGAGGCATCCTTCTTCGCCAGCAACGTCGCACGACGCTCAGCCGGCACGCACTCAAGCAGCGGATCATCAACGTTCGCCGGCTCGCCATCAAAATAAATCCGCGTCAGCAAGTGCTTCACCAGGCCACGGGCAAACACTAACACCACCAAATGCGGCGCCTGGGTCGAGCCCTTCAGCCCCTCAACCGTACCCGGCTTGATCGTGGTGAAACGAAAGCGCCCTTCAGCATCCACCGGCACCCGGCCAAAGCCTTCGAAGTGCGGGTCGAGCGGCTTGTCCTGCTCGTCTTCCGGGTGGTCGTATTTGCCGGCAGCGTTGGCCTGCCAGACTTCCAGCATGGCATCGTTGACGACATCGCCATTGCCATCCACCACTTGCCCGGTGATCGCTACGCGCTCGCCGAGAGTTTGTTCGACGGTGAGGTCTTCGCGGTTCAGCCAGGTCAGGCCGATGTGGTAATACGGCCCGACGGTGTGGGACGTGGTCGCAGTCAGCGTCATCTTATTTCTCCATCGGCGTGGCTTCACGCCCGCGCAGCACGATGTCCCAACGATAACCGAGGGCGTAGGACGGAATGGTTTTTTCCAGATCGAAACGGGCGATCAGGCGTTCCTTGGCCGAGGTGTCCGGCACGCAGTTGTAGATCGGGTCGTACGCCAGCAACGGGTCGCCCGGAAAATACATTTGCGTGACCAGACGCGTGAGGATGCTCGGCCCGAACAGCGAAAAGTGGATATGCGCCGGGCGCCACGCATTGTGGTGGTTGCCCCACGGATAGGCGCCGGGCTTGATGGTCTGGAACTGGTACCAGCCATCGGCGTCGGTCACGGTGCGGCCGGTGCCGGTGAAATTCGGGTCGAGCGGCGCGTCGTGCAGGTCGCGCTGGTGGTTGTAGCGGCCGGCGGCGTTGGCCTGCCAGATCTCCACGAGAATCCCCGGCACCGGCAAGCCGTTTTCGTCGAGCACGCGGCCGTGAATGATGATGCGCTCGCCCTGTGGCTCGCCTTGATGCTGGGCGGTCAGGTCGTTATCGGTATCGCCGACACGCTCGGCGCCGATGGTCGGGCCGGTGATTTCCGACAGCGAATGCGGCAGAAACACCAACGGCTTCGACGGCGAGCGCAGGTTGGTGGATTGATACGTCGGGTGCAGGTACTCAGGCTGAGTGCCTTCCTGCGGACGACGGTAACCAGGCTTGTCAGACATGTCGCTTTCCTCTGTTCTTATTCGTCACGGCTTGCGTCAGACGCGTTCGATGGCCAAAGCCAGACCTTGGCCGACACCGACGCACATGGTCGCCAGACCTTTCTTGCCACCGGTCTTTTCCAACTGATGCAGCGCGGTCAGCACCAGCCGCGCACCGCTCATGCCCAACGGGTGACCAAGGGCAATCGCCCCGCCGTTCGGATTGACCTGCGCGGCGTCATCCGCCAGCCCCAATTCACGCAGCACCGCCAAACCTTGGCTGGCGAATGCTTCGTTGAGTTCGATCACATCGAAATCGCTGACCGCCACGCCGAGACGCTCGATCAGTTTGCGCACCGCCGGTACCGGGCCGATGCCCATCACGCGCGGCGCGACACCGGCGCTGGCCATGCCGAGCACTTTGGCGCGGGCGGTCAGGCCATGTTTTTTCACCGCTTCGGCGGACGCGAGAATCAGTGCGGCGGCACCGTCGTTGACGCCGGAGGCATTGCCGGCGGTGACGGTTTTGTCCGGGCCGTTGACCGGCTTCAATTTTGTCAGCGCTTCAATCGTGGTGTCGGCGCGCGGATGTTCATCCTGGCTGACCACGGTTTCGCCCTTCTTGTGCGCGATCCGCACTTCGACGATTTCTTCGGCGAAGTAACCGGCAGCCTGTGCGGCGGCCGTGCGTTGCTGACTGCGCAGTGCGAAAGCGTCTTGATCGGCGCGCGAGACTTTATAGTCGTCGGCGACGTTGTCAGCGGTCTGCGGCATCGCATCGACGCCGTATTGCGCCTTCATCAACGGGTTGATGAAACGCCAGCCGATGGTGGTGTCTTCCAGCTTCATGTTGCGCGAGAACGCCGCGTCAGCCTTGCCCATCACGAACGGTGCGCGCGACATCGACTCGACGCCACCGGCAATCGCCAGTTCCATCTCGCCGCTGGCGATCGCACGGAATGCGGTGCCGATGGCGTCCATGCCCGAAGCGCACAGACGATTGAGAGTCACGCCCGGCACGCTTTCCGGCAGGCCCGCCAACAGCAGCGCCATGCGTGCCACGTTGCGGTTGTCTTCGCCGGCCTGGTTGGCGCAGCCGAGGAACACTTCGTCGATGGCGCTCCAGTCCACCGAGGAATTGCGCTCCATCAGGGCCTTGATCGGCACGGCGGCCAGGTCATCAGCGCGCACGGCGGACAAACCGCCGCCGAAGCGGCCAATGGGTGTGCGAATCGCGTCGCAGATATAAACGTCACGCATCATGCTTCTCCCGGTGCCTGGCCGTGGGCGGCGGCGGTGCGCGCTTCGAGATCGCGCAGTGCGGTCAGTTCGACGTCGGTCGGTTCTGCGGTGGTTTCGACGTTGTCAGCAAAACGAATCGCCCAACCGGTGGCCGCAACCACTTGCTCGCGGGTTACGCCCGGATGCAGTGCGGTGACCACGAACTCGTGGGTGCGCTCTTCCGGCTCCATGATGCACAGGTCGGTGATGATCCCGACCGGCCCTGCGCCCGGCAGGCCCAGACGTTTGCGCGAATCGCCGCCCTCGCCGTGACCGACCGAGGTGATGAAATCGAGCTTGTCGACAAACGAACGCGCCGACTGTTTAAGGATGATCAACACGCTTTTTGCCGAGCCGGCAATTTCCGGCGCGCCACCGGCACCCGGCAGGCGCACTTTCGGCGAGAAGTAATCGCCGACCACGGTGGTGTTGATGTTGCCGAAACGGTCAACCTGCGCGGCGCCAAGAAAACCGACGTCGATGCGCCCGCCCTGCAGCCAATAGCGAAAAATCTCACCGGTCGGTACGACGGTGTCAGCAGTTTCCGCCAGTTCGCCGTCACCGATGGACAGCGGCAGCACGCTCGGCTTGGCGCCAATCGGGCCCGATTCGTAGATCAGCACCACGTCCGGCGACGAGGTCAGCCGCGCGAGGTTGGCGGCTTTCGACGGCAGGCCGATACCGACGAAGCACACCGAACCGTTCTTCAGGCGCCGGGCTGCGGCGACGGTCATCATTTCATTGGTGGTGTAAGTCATTACTTGGCCTCCGAAGCAGCGGCCAACTTGGCCTGGAACTCGCTGAAGTCAGCACAGCCATGGATGTATTCGTTGATCCACGCGGTAAACGTCTCACGGTCACGGGCGATCGGATCCCACGCTTGATAGAAACGATTGTCGCGCTCGTTGTAACCGTGGGCGTAGGACGGATGTGCGCCGCCGGGCACATGGCAGACCGCGCTCAAGGCCCAGGTCGGCAATACGCAAGAGTTCATCGGTGCGTTGAGGTTGTCGACGATTTCTTCGACGGTAACGATGCAACGCTTGGCAGCCAGTGCGGCTTCTTTCTGTACACCGAGAATGCCCCACAGCAGCACGTTGCCCTGGCGGTCGGCTTTCTGTGCGTGGATTACGGTGACGTCCGGGCGCACCGACGGCACCGCCGCCAACACTTCACCGGTGAACGGGCAGGTCACGGTTTTGATCAACGGGTTGACCTTCGGCAGATCGGAACCGGCGTAGGCGCGCAGCACCGCGAACGGTAGGCCGGAAGCGCCGGCGACGTAGGCATTGGCCAGGTCGGCGTGGCTGTGTTCTTCGATCTCCAGCGGCTGCGGCCATTGCTTCTCGACCGCGTCGCGCAGACGGTGCAGCGAACCCACGCCCGGGTTGCCGCCCCAGGAGAAGATCAGTTTGCGTGCGCAGCCGGCACCGATCAGTTGGTCGTAGATCAGGTCGGGCGTCATCCGCACCAGCGTCAGATCTTTCTTGCCCTGACGAATGATTTCATGACCCGCGGCCGTAGGGATCAAGTGAGTGAAGCCTTCGAGTGCGACGGTGTCGCCGTCGTTGACGAATTGCTTCACCGCGTCGTGCAGCGAAAGGATCTCAGCCATGGAGCGGGCTCCCGTTTTTGTAATGAATCGCCAGTGATAAAAAGGCGCGAGGGTTCAGCGCCGGAGTCACTGAAGATTAAGCCTGGGAAAAGTGCCAAACAATCCGATAATCGACTGAGTGTTCGTTTATCGAACAGATTGTTGTCAGCCTATCGTTCGGTACTGATCGTTCCCAACGCTCCGCGTGGGAATGCATCCCGGGACGCTCCGCGTCCCTTTCAAAGGCCGGAACGCGGAGCGTCCCTAGAGGCGTTCCCACGCAGAGCGTGGGAACGATGAGGCGCTGAAACTCAGGTCGCATCCGCATGGCTGACCATGCCTTTAATCACCACCGCCGTCGTCGCCAACGCCGCCGGAATCACCAACGCCGTCAACACCTGCTCGAAATTCCAGCCCAGGCCCAACAACGTCGCGCCCATCCACGCCCCGAGAATCGCGCCGAAACGACCGATCCCCAACATCCACGAGACACCGGTCGCCCGCCCCTGAGTCGGGTAGAACCGCGCCGCCAGCGACGGCATCGCCGATTGCGCACCGTTCACGCACATCCCCGCCACCAGCACCAGCGTCGCCAGCAAGGTGATATTCCCCAGGCTTTGCCCAACCGCGTAGGCAAACACCCCGGCCAGCAGGTAGAAAGTGCCGATGACCTTGTGCGGATTGAAGCGATCCATCGCCCATCCCACAGCCACCGCACTCAACACGCCACCAAACTGGAACAACGCACCGATGAACGCCGCTTGCTCCATGCTCGCGCCGCTGTCACGCATCAGCGTCGGCAGCCAGCTGGTCAGCAGATAAACAATCACCAGGCCCATGAAATAGGTCAGCCACAACAGCAAGGTGCCGGTGCTGTAGGTGCCGGAGAAGATCACGGCGAAAACGTTGCGCGCCTTGACGGTTTTCTGTTCCGGCACGCTGAAGCTGGAGGCTTGGGCGACGGTAACCGGGTCAATCGGCGCCAGGGTCTTGCGGATCTTGTCGGTGCCACGGTTACGGACTACAAGGTAGCGCGCCGATTCCGGCAGCCAGAACAGCAGCACCACGGCGAGAATCAGCGGCAGGATCCCGCCGATCAGCAGCAGGCTGTGCCAGCCGAACGCCGGGATCAGCTTGGCGGAAATGAACCCACCGCCAGCCATGCCTAGGTTGAAACCGCAGAACATGCTGGTCACCAGCAGGGATTTCTTGCGCTCCGGGGTGTATTCCGAGAGCAATGTGGTGGCATTGGGCATCCCCGCACCCAGACCGAGGCCAGTGAGGAAGCGCAGCACCAGCAATTGTTCGACGTTATTGCTGTAAGCCGACGCGAGACTGAAAGCACCGAACAGCAGCACCGCGCCAACGAGTACGACTTTTCGCCCGAAGCGGTCAGCCAAAGGGCCGGAGCCCAATGCGCCGAAGACCATGCCGATCAGCGCGGCGCTCATCACCGGGCCGAGGCTGGCACGGTCGATACCCCAGTCCTGCGACAGCGCCGGGGCGATGAAGCCCATCGCCGCAGTGTCGAGGCCGTCGAGGAAGACAATCAGGAAACACAGGATCACCACCCGCCATTGATAGCGCGAGATCGGTTGGGCATTGATGAAGGTCTGCACATCGAGGCATTGACCTACAGCGGACTGAGGCTGGTTCATTATTTTTATTCCACGCAAAAAACGCAGTCGAACGACGGCCGGCCAACGAGCGGCACGGGCACAAGATTAGAAGGTCTGGATCAGGCGTTGCGGTGAACCCGGCAACAGCGGATGGGGCTGAGACAGTCGGGGAACATGCGCATGGGGAGTTGCCTCTTGTCATTATTATCGGAGTCGACAGTCCGGCGGCTCATTCACATCAGTGCCGGATGACGCTGCCGCGACATTAATGATCCGGGGGTTTTAGCGTCAATTCGATAAACGCAACACTGTGCGTTTATCGAACAGCTTCATCAGGCAAACAATTGTGCACTGAGGTCGCGACTGGCACTCAACAGCCCCGGCAGAAAGCGCTGCTCCAGCTCGGTACGGCTGACACGACCGGCATGGGTGCTGACGTTGAGCGCCGCCACCACTTGGCCCGAGGCATCATAAACCGGCACGGCGATCGAGCGCAGACCCTGTTCCAGTTCCTGATCGACGATGCACCAGCCCTGCTGCCGGACTTCCTGCAAACATTCGAGCAAAGCGTCGGGGGTGTGGATCGTACGGCTGGTCTTGGCAACGAGTTCGGCGTGGTCGAGGTATTCGCGCAGCGACGTGTCATCGAGCGCCGCCAGCAGAATTCGGCCCATCGAGGTGCAATACGCCGGCAGACGTCCGCCCACCGACAGATCCACCGATATCAGCCGCTGGGTGGTCGCCGAGCGCGCGATGTAGAGGATGTCATCGCCTTCCAGCGTGGCCATGTTGCAGGCTTCATGCAATTGCTCGCTCATGCGATCGAGATAAGGCTGCGCGGACACCGCCAACGGTGTCGAGGATAAATAAGCATGACCGAGGGTCAGCACTTTCGGCAGCAGCGAATAGGTGCGCCCGTCGGTGGTGGCGTAGCCGAGCTTGATCAACGTGTGTAGGCAACGGCGCACCGCGGCGCGGGGAATTTCCGTGCGGTGGCTGATCTGCGCGATGGTCAGATGCCGCTTGCGCTCCTGAAACGCCTGCACCACTGCCAGGCCACGGGCCAGCGAGGTCATGAAGTCCGGATCACCGGTCAGCGCCTGAATCCGCTTGGCTGGCGAGGCGACTATCGGCGGCGCCACTGAGGTGAAGGAGTTGCGCATTTGATCGTTCATTTCCTGTCCTTTTTTGCGGATACCGCACGGATCAATCGCTATACAAGCGGCTAGCCGACAGATGCACAAGGGCTGAGACGCCAAGATTGGGCGATTATCGAACCGCCGACCGATAATCGCAATGCAGCGGGGGATTGCCGATCTGCGCGGTTGAGACGCTCGTGCAACCTCAGCGGTAAACTGCACCCGTCTTTTAGTTGATCGACTAAATGGCGCCAAAAACACATCGCACGGTAAATAACGCAGTAAATAACGCCAGGCCTGCACTGCAACTAGTGAGAAAAGTTGCGAGTAACAAAACGATCACACATCCAGAACCGTTTTTAACTTGGCAAAGATAGTCATTCCCGAATCGACCGCTATAATGCGTTCAGTGGCAGCCTGTTTTTAATCACCGAGGTTGTCACCGCTGACGCGATGCCATCGCTGTCGGACCCGGCCAGCGCCTGACGCTCATTACTCATGCAACGCCAACGCTCGCTGAAACAGGAAACTGATGCTGCGTCAGTTTTAATCTGGTGCCGTAGCCGCCTGTAACATGGAAGTCTTGATCGCCCTGTCGATGACACCAATGCCTGCACAGGCGTTGCGCATTCGACAGGTCCGCTCAATCGATTTGTTGCAGCGCGTTCACCAGACATTCAACTCAACTCAAACAGGTAGCACTGTGACGAAAGACGAACTGCGCGCGGAACTTGAGCGCCAGGAACAACGTTACAAGGAAGTTTACGGCGGGGAAGTCACCACCTACGCCGCCCAGCCCGAACCGGAACGCAAAGCATGGCGTAAACGCCCAACCGTTCAGGATCAGGTCTTCAAGCAGGAAATCGAAAAGATCGAAAAGGAACTCAAAGCCGAAGAGCCATGAGCCCCGGTGTTTGAATCTTTCGAGGGTAAGCGTGCGCACCGGTTACAAGCGCGGTGCATGGACCTTGCCTTGCGCGCCCGCTACCCGCGGGCAGCGGCTATCTCCCCGTCCTACAGGGTAAAGGGGAGCTTCCTACAGGTTTCATAGATATTTCAGACAAGCGTTTGAGCCTTCGCCGCGCCAGCAAAATCGCCTGTAAAAAATGCGCTTTCCCAATAAAATCAATGGGTTGAAAAACCCTGTGTGGCGCTTGGTTTTAATGCGCTGCAACAAATTAAATCGAAGAAGATTGTTACCAACGAGCAGGTAGGGCATCGATTTCCAGTCTTTTCTGGCATAATCGCGCCCCCTTACGACCGGGTCAGAAAACCTTCATGATCGATTTATTCAGCGGACTGGATGCTTGGGTGCTTGTGAGCCTCTTGCTCGCCCTGACATTTGTCCTCGCCTTCGAGTTCATCAATGGATTTCATGACACCGCTAACGCGGTAGCCACTGTTATCTACACCAAAGCCATGCCGCCTCATCTGGCGGTGTTCTTCTCCGGTGTGTTCAATTTCCTCGGCGTGCTGCTGGGCGGCGTTGGCGTGGCGTATGCCATCGTCCACTTGCTGCCGGTTGAGCTGCTGATCAATGTGAACACCGGCCATGGCCTGGCGATGGTGTTCTCGTTGCTCGCCGCGGCAATCGCCTGGAACCTTGGCACCTGGTACTTCGGTATCCCGGCGTCCAGCTCGCACACGCTGATCGGATCGATCCTCGGTGTCGGCCTGGCCAACGCCCTGATCAACGACATTCCGCTGGCCGACGGCGTGAACTGGCAGAAAGCGATCGACATCGGCGCCTCACTGGTGTTCTCGCCGATGGCCGGCTTCCTGATCGCCGCGCTGATCCTGATCGGTCTGAAATGGTGGCGCCCGCTGTCGAAGATGCACAAGACACCGGAACAACGCCGCAAACTCGACGACAAGAAGCACCCACCGTTCTGGAACCGCCTGGTCCTGGTGATCTCGGCCATGGCCGTGAGCTTCGTGCACGGCTCCAACGATGGTCAGAAAGGCATTGGCCTGATCATGCTGGTGCTGATCGGTATCGTTCCTGCACAGTTCGTCCTCGACCTGAACAGCACCACGTACCAGATCGAACGCACCCGCGATGCGACCCTGCACCTGAGCCAGTTCTACCAGCGCAATGCCGATTCGCTGGGTGAATTCCTGGCCTTGGGTAAAAGCGTGGAAGGCGACCTGCCGGAGAAATTCCGCTGCAACCCGCAGCAGACCGAACCGACCATCAGCGCCCTGCTGCATACGCTTAAAGGTGTAGCCGACTACCATTCGCTGTCGTCGGACAGCCGTGTCGAAGTTCGTCGCTACCTGCTGTGCCTGGACGATACCGCGAAGAAAGTCAGCAAGTTGCCGGTTCTGGATGCCCGTGAAAAGGCTGACCTCGACAAGTTGCGCAAGGATCTGACCACCACCACTGAATACGCGCCGTTCTGGGTGATTCTGGCAGTTGCACTGGCCTTGGGCCTGGGCACCATGGTGGGCTGGAAACGTGTGGTACTGACCATTGGCGAGAAGATCGGCAAGCAGGGCATGACCTATTCTCAGGGCATGTCGGCGCAGATCACTACGGCCAGTTTGATTGGTCTGGCCAACATCTTCAGCCTGCCGGTGTCGACCACTCACGTTCTGTCTTCGGGCGTGGCGGGGACCATGGTCGCGAACAAGAGCGGTCTGCAGGGTGGGACTGTTCGCACCATTCTGCTGGCGTGGGTGTTGACCCTGCCGGCGACGGTGGCGCTGTCGGCCGGGTTGTTCTGGCTGGCGTCGAAGGCGCTGGGTAGTTGATAGATAGCTGTATATGAAGAAGGCGCGATTCTTTGGGATCGCGCCTTTTTTTTGGTTCGGGGGTTGGGGTTGGGGGCATATCCGTTGCTGCGGTGATGGCTGCTGGCGGTTTCGCTCTTACAGCGAGTTACCTTTTCCAAACGCCGAAAAGGTAACCCAAAAGGCTTAGCCCCGGCGTACGGCACTTCGCTGAGGCTCAGTGTTCCCTCGCTACGGTGTCCATCCGGGGGCATCGCCTACGGTTTGCTGCGCTGCACCTCCTCTCGATGTATGCGCTACGCCGCACGGCGCTACGCGCCTACCCCCGGATGAACACCTTCGCTCGGCCTGCCGAAGGGGCAAAAGATCAAAAACCAAAGCAAGATCAAAAACCAGATCGAAAGCCCCTCACCCTAGCCCTCTCCCGGAGGGAGAGGGGACTGACCGAGGTGTTTGGTAGAGTTACGCCGACGTGAAAGTCCGAGTTGAACGCAAATTTTCACAGGCCCACCATCGGCTCCCTCTCCCTCGGGAGAGGGCTGGGATGAGGAGCAAGAGCACCACAAACCCAAAGCCGAACACCCGCTTTTCACCACTCAATAGGCCGAGTGTCAGCTCGCCTGCTTTTGATCGTGATCTGTAAGGCGACGTCGGAAGGCTGAGTGGAGGGATTGATCCGGGCGTGGGAGCGCAGCGACCGTTTGGCGAAGCCAAACACAGCGGAAGGAGGTGCAGCGAAGCAAACCGTAGACGCTGCGCCCGGATCGATCCCGGAGCGAAGGAACCCGAGCCTGCGAGGGCCGAACGCAGGAGCAAGCCTTTTGGGTTACCTTTTTGGCGCTTGAAAAAGGTGACCCACCGTAAGGGCGGAACCGTAATCAGCAACACCCGCAAAAACGGATATTCACCCAGAACCCCAGGAGCATGGTCGGCCCACAGGCCGCCAAGACAAAAAAAAAGGGGCAACCGAAGTCGCCCCAAAATGCCTTGCGTGCTCATCACTCCAGAAGAATCACTTCTTGCGCTTATTCGCGTCCTTCCAGATAAAAAATCCAAACCCTGCAAAAAACAGAACCATCAGCCCTACAGTCAGGACCCCGGCAAACACCACGTTATCGAAAAACATGACTGGCCTCCTGGCCCCTGCTCTGCTGCGATGGGACTAAGTTACCAAACACACAGGCGCACAAATTGACCGGGATCAATGCCAGCAACGAAGGGAGATAAAGGCGAGAAAATAACTGACCTGCATCAACGGATGCAGGGGGAGATCAACGCTTTTTCGGCTTGCTCTTCGACTTTTTCTTGGTTTTGCCCAACGGCATGGCCTGTTCGAAAGCCTGACGCACTTCGTTCAGGCGCTTCTCTTTAATGTCATGCACACGCTTGGCGCGTTCAGTGCTGAGGTCGATCAGTTTGTCGTCTTGGCTCATGGCATTCGGTACATCGCTGGAAAGGATCACAACTGCCACATCACCGGCAGGACTGCGCCAATAATGCAGCCTGACGCCAGCGCTGACCAGCCATTGCCAGCAGCGGCAGATAACAATTGATGTACCAAACGACAGTTTTGCCCGCAGAATCTGCGCTTTGCGCCAAACCCGAGGATGTTTGCCGTGCCTTTGCATCAGGATCTGCCACCGTTGATGGCCCTGCGCGTATTTGAAGCCGTGGCCCGCCATTTGAGTTTCATCAAGGCAGCCGATGAATTGTCGGTGACCCAGAGTGCGATCAGCCATCAGGTGCACAAACTCGAAGCGTTTCTGGATCAGCGGCTGTTTGTCCGGCGCACCCGAGCAATCGACCTGACATCCGCCGGCGCGGCCTACTATCGCCAGATCGAACCGGCCCTCAGCGCCATCGCCGCCGCCAGCCGCGAACTGCGTGGCAATCAACGCACAACCTTGCGGATCGGCCTGCTGGCATCCTTTGCCACCTTGTGGCTGGCCTCGCGACTCAGCGACTTCAGGGCCAAACACCCCGACATCCATGTCGAACTGATCCCCGCCGTGCACTTGGCGGACGTCAAAGGTGGCGAGGTCGATCTGGCCATTCGTTACGGCAAGGGTCATTGGCCGGACGTACAGGCCCGACGCTTCATGACCGAAACGCTGACGCCGGTGTGCAGCCCGGCCTTCAAGCGTCAGGGTGTGCAAAACGGCCCCCTGCTGATGGCCAAATCGCTGCAACCATTCGAATGGACTGACTGGAGCCAGCACAGCGCAATCGATCTGACGCAGGTGCCGAGCGTCATGCTGCACGACTACAACATCGTGGTCGAATCAGCCGTCGCCGGTCAGGGCATCGCCATGGGCCGGCACTGCCTGATCGCCCGCCGTCTCAACGACGGCACGCTGGTGCCGGCCTTTGATACCGAACCTCTGCGGGGCGAGATCGGTTATTGGCTGGTGACGCCGGATCGTCCTTTGTCGGCGCCGGCGGCGTGCTTCAGCCAGTGGCTGGATGAAGCAGCAGACGCATGAGCCATTTCGATTCATCGAATTAGATCTATGCGTTTGTCGCCCTTGCTTCGCTTCAACATGCTGGAGCCTTCATTCAGGAGGTCTCAACATGAGCGAATCTCTCAGCCAGCGTATCGAACAACTCGGGCTGCGCCTGCCAGCGCCGAGCCAACCCATTGCCAACTACGTCAGCCATGTTGTCAGTCGAAACCAGTTGTTCATCTCGGGACAGATTCCGATGCTGGATGGCAAACCTGCATTCATCGGGCGGCTCGGTGAAGCCATCAGCGAAGCAGAGGGGATCGACGCCGCCGAACTCGCCGCTCTGGGTTTGCTGGCCCAATTGAGCGATGCCCTCGGTGATGATCTTTCGAAACTGGTGAGAATTATCCGCCTTGGTGTGTTTATCGCCGCCGATCCCGAATTCCAGCGTCAAGGTGTGGTCGCCAATGGCGCGTCCAACCTGCTGGTCAATGCGCTGGGCGACAAGGGCCGGCATGTCCGCACCGCCGTCGGCGTCTCCAGCCTGCCGAGTGGCGTGGCGGTAGAGCTCGACGCGATTTTCGAGCTCAAGCCGTGAACATCGAGGAAGTCGAACGCCAGCGGACAGCCACGCCCGGTTGCGCGCGGATCATTCACTTCAACCACGCTGGCTCCTCACTGCCGAGCCAGGCCACCCTTGATGCGATTGTCGAGCAATTGCAACGCGAAGCACTCGGTGGACCGATGGAAGCCGCCGACCTGCAGATTCAGCAACGGGCGCGCACCGCCGCCGCTCGCCTGTTGAATGCCGAACCCGAGAGCATCGCCTTCGCCAGCAGCGGCTCGGCAGCATGGAGTCAGGCCTTCAATGCGCTGGGGCCTTGGCAAGCGGGTGAGCGGATTCTGGTCGGGCGCCATGAATGGGCCGGCAATCTGGCGTGCATCGCTGAGGCAGTAAAAGCCGGCGCGCGTCTGGAGGTCATTCCCTGCGATGCCCACGGCGCGGTTGATCCGCAGGCACTGGCGCAGATGATCGACCGCAACGTGCGGCTGATCGCGTTGACCTGGTTGCCCGCCAACGGCGGCCTGATCAATCCCGCCGCGCAGATTGGTCAGGTCGCGCAACGACACGGCATTGCCTACTTCATCGATGCGGGCCAGGCGTTGGGGCAGTTGCCGTGCGATGTGCAGACCTTGCACTGCGATGTGCTCAAAGGCGCGGGACGCAAATACCTTCGAGGCCCGCGTGGCACCGCGCTGCTTTATGTACGACCGGGTTTCATGCAACGTTTGCTGCCCATGCAGCGCGATGTGCTGTCGGCGCCATGGGACGGCCAACGGTTTACCTTGCGCGAGGATGCCCGACGTTTCGAAACCAGTGAAGTGTCATTGGCACTGCTGGCCGGACTGGCCAATGCGCTAGAGGAACACAACCGGCTCGGCGCGCAGGCCATTCGCCGGCGAATCGAGCAGATGAGTCGCGCGTTGCGCCAACGTTTGAGGGACATTCGCGGATTGGCATTGCACGATCTCGGCCGCGAGCATCAGCAATCCGGCCTGATCGCTTTTACGCTTGAGGGCTGGAACTGCGTGGCGTTGAAACAGGCGCTGGCGACGCGAGGGATCAACATTGGTGCCAATGGCGTGGCTTATACGCCGCTGGATATGCAGGCGCGAGGGATTGAGAGCATCGCGCGGATTTCCCTGAGCTATCTGAACACCGAGGCAGAAATCGACGTCTTGCTGGCACACTTGAGTGAACTCGCCGCCCAGCCTCAAATCTCGATATCGACCCACAACCCCTGACGCGGCTGATCTTCCATCAGTGGCACCACCGGCACGGTATTGTCGGCATTGAGCTCGGTGCCAGGCACGGCCAGATGCTCTTCGGGATCTTCATCGGCTTCGCGCCGACGGCGATCACGTTCCTGCTGGCGGCGCTGTTCTTCGCGCGCCAGCAGGCGATCCTCTTCCGGATCGCGCTTTTGCAGATCGATCGTACTTTCGTTGGAGCTTTCCTGCACCGGCACCACCGGAGGAATGTCCGGCCGCTGGCGGATCGGATCCTGCTGGGAAGTGATCGGCACAGCGCTCAGGGGGAGCATCGGTGGCAACATATAAAGGGTCTCCTGTCAGCAGGCTATCGGCTGCGGCAAAGGCGCCTTGAGCCACTGGTCGCAAATCTGTGACGCACTTGGCACCTGCAGGAGCTGCAGGAGCTGCCGGAGCTGCCGCAGGCTGCGATCTTTTAATGGGACAACACGGATTCCAAGTGTTCCCCAAGATCAGAAGATCGCAGCCTGCGGCAGCTCCTACCCAGTAATCTTTGGCCCTGAAGCCTGCATTCCGTTAAGATAGCCCGCTTTTTCAAGGTGGGAGTCAGGCAGCATGGCGCAGCAGTATCAACCGGGGCAACGCTGGATCAGTGACAGCGAAGCAGAGCTTGGTTTAGGCACCGTTCTGGCACAGGACGGCCGCTTGTTGACCGTGCTTTACCCGGCCACTGGCGAAACCCGCCAGTACGCGCTACGGAATGCGCCCCTGACCCGCGTGCGGTTCTCGCCGGGTGACAGCATCACCCACTTCGAAGGCTGGAAGATGACCGTGCAGCAAGTCGACGACGTCGACGGCCTGATGGTCTATCACGGTCTCAACGGGCAGAACGAAGCCGTCACCCTGCCGGAAACCCAACTGTCGAACTTCATCCAGTTCCGTCTGGCCAGCGACCGTCTGTTCGCCGGGCAGATCGACCCGCTGGCGTGGTTCTCGCTGCGTTACAACACCCTCGAACACACCAGCCGCCAGTTGCAATCGTCGCTCTGGGGCCTGGGTGGCGTGCGTGCGCAACCGATCGCGCACCAATTGCACATCGCCCGTGAAGTCGCTGACCGTATTGCGCCGCGCGTTCTGCTGGCGGACGAAGTGGGTCTGGGTAAAACCATCGAAGCCGGTCTGGTGATCCATCGCCAACTGCTCTCGGGCCGCGCCAACCGCGTGCTGATCCTCGTTCCGGAAAACCTCCAGCACCAGTGGCTGGTCGAGATGCGCCGCCGCTTCAACCTGCAAGTCGCGCTGTTCGACGAAGAACGCTTCATCGAAAGCGATGCCGCCAACCCGTTCGAAGACACCCAACTGGCGCTGGTCGCGCTGGAATGGCTGGTCGATGACGAGAAAGCGCAGGACGCTCTGTTCGCCGCCGGTTGGGATCTGCTGGTGGTCGACGAAGCCCACCACTTGGTCTGGCACGAAGAAAAAGCCAGCGCCGAATACTCGCTGGTCGAGCAACTCGCCGAAGTCATCCCGGGCGTGCTGCTGCTCACCGCCACCCCGGAACAACTCGGCCAGGACAGCCACTTCGCCCGTCTGCGCCTGCTCGACCCGAACCGTTTCCATGACCTGGCTGCCTTCCGCGCCGAGAGCGACAACTATCGCCCGGTGGCCGAAGCCGTGCAGGAACTGCTCGACAAGGGCCGTCTCTCGGCCAAAGCGCACAAAACCATTCAGGGTTTCCTCGGCAATGAAGGCGAAGCACTGCTGACCGCGGTCAACGACGGCGATACTGAAGCCAGCGCCCGCCTCGTCCGCGAACTGCTTGACCGTCACGGCACCGGCCGCGTGCTGTTCCGTAACACCCGCGCGGCCGTGCAGGGTTTCCCGGAGCGCAAACTGCATCCGTACCCGCTGCCGTGCCCGGACGAATACCTCGAACTGCCGCTGGGCGATCACGCCGAGCTGTACCCGGAAGTCAGCTTCCAGTCGCAGCCAGACGCCAGCGAAGAAGAACGCTGGTGGAAATTCGACCCGCGCGTCGAGTGGCTGATCGATCAGCTGAAAATGCTCAAGCGCACCAAAGTGCTGGTGATCTGCGCCCACGCCGAAACCGCAATGGACCTGGAAGACGCCCTGCGCGTGCGTTCCGGCATCCCGGCCACGGTGTTCCATGAAGGCATGAACATCCTTGAGCGTGACCGCGCCGCCGCGTACTTCGCCGACGAAGAGTTTGGCGCGCAAGTGCTGATCTGCTCGGAAATCGGCAGTGAGGGTCGCAACTTCCAGTTCGCTCACCACCTGGTACTGTTCGATCTGCCGTCGCACCCGGACCTGCTCGAGCAGCGTATCGGTCGTCTCGACCGGATCGGCCAGAAGCACATCATCGAACTGCACGTGCCGTACCTGGAAACCAGCCCGCAAGAGCGCCTGTTCCAGTGGTATCACGAAGCGTTGAACGCGTTCCTCAACACCTGCCCGACCGGCAACGCCTTGCAGCACCAGTTCGGCCCGCGCCTGCTGCCGCTGCTCGAAGAAGCTGATGATAGCGAGTGGCAAGCGCTGATCGACGAAGCGCGCACCGAGCGCGAGCGTCTCGAAGCCGAGCTGCACACCGGTCGCGACCGTCTGCTGGAACTCAATTCCGGCGGCGCTGGCGAAGGTGAAGCGCTGGTCGAAGACATCCTTGAGCAAGACGATCAGTTCGCCCTGCCGATCTACATGGAAACCCTGTTCGACGCGTTCGGCATCGACAGCGAAGACCATTCGGAAAACGCGCTGATCCTCAAGCCGAGCGAGAAAATGCTCGACGCCAGCTTCCCGCTGGGCGACGACGAAGGCGTGACCATCACTTACGACCGCAATCAGGCGCTGTCGCGCGAAGACATGCAGTTCATCACCTGGGAACACCCGATGGTGCAGGGCGGCATGGACCTGGTGCTGTCCGGTTCGATGGGCAACACCGCCGTCGCGCTGATCAAGAACAAAGCGTTGAAGCCAGGCACCGTGCTGCTGGAATTGCTGTATGTCAGCGAAGTGGTTGCCCCGCGTTCGCTGCAACTGGGCCGTTACCTGCCGCCGGCTGCGCTGCGCTGCTTGCTGGATGCCAATGGCAACGACCTGTCGCCTCGCGTCTCGTTCGAAACGCTGAACGATCAGCTGGAAAGCGTGCCGCGTGCCAGCGCCAACAAGTTCATCCAGGCCCAGCGCGATCAACTGACGCCACGGATCAACGCCGGTGAAGACAAGATCGCCCCGCGTCACGCCGAGCGCGTGGCCGAGGCCCGTCGCCGTCTGGCGGCCGACACCGACGAAGAACTGGCGCGCCTGACCGCGTTGCAAGCGGTCAACCCGACCGTACGTGACAGCGAACTGGTGGCGCTGCGTGAGCAGCGTGAGCAGGGTCTGGCGATGCTGGATAAAGCGGCGTTGCGTCTGGAAGCGATTCGGGTGTTGGTGGCGGGTTAAACCGCCCCGCTCCACCGCCAAAAACAACAAGGCCCGCAGCGATGCGGGCCGATCGTTCCCACGCTCCGCGTGGGAATGCCTCAAGGGACGCTCCGCGTTCCAGCTCTGGAAAGGGACGCAGAGCGTCCCGGGCTGCATTCCCACGCAGAGCGTGGGAACGATCAAGCAAAGATCGCAGCCTTCGGCAGCTCCTACAGGAAACCGCATTCCCATGTAGGAGCTGCCGAAGGCTGCGATCTTTTGATCTCAAGCAGTCGCCGCCACAACCTCTGGCTCAACCACCGCCACCAGCCCCTCCTTCATCCGCTGCGCATCGCGCACAAAACACCGCGCTGCCATAAACAGAAAAACCATGGTCAAGAACAGCGCCACCGGAATCAGATACATCGCATCATGCAGCCCGACCGCTTTGAACGCCTCGGTCATCTGCTCAGCGCCCGCCGAGAGCATCGCCGTGTGGGCGAAGTGATCGGACAAGCCACCGACCACCACCGGTCCCAAACCACCACCGAGCAAATACAACCCGGCAAAGAACAACGCCATCGCCGTCGCCCGCAGGCGCGGTTCGACCACGTCCTGAATCGCCGTGTAAACACAGGTGTAGAAGTTGTAGGCAAACAGCCAACCAACACTGAATACCGCGACAAACACACCGATCTCGATACGCCCGGCATGCAGCGCCCACGCCGTGCACAGCGTCGAAATAATCAGGCTGAACGCCGCGAACAGCAGTCGCCCGTTGGCCACGCGCTGGTGAATCTTGTCGGCAATCCAGCCGCCCAGCGTCAAACCCACCAGCCCGGTGACGCCGACGATCATCCCGGTGGCCACCGCCGCTTCCTGCAATGGCATGAGGAAATAGCGCTGCAGCATCGGCACCAGAAATGAGTTGCAGGCATAAGTCGCGAAGTTGAAGCACAACCCGGCCAGCACCAGCCAGAGAAAGGTCGGCACCGCGAGAATCCGCCGGATCGGCTTGTCGACTCGCTCTTGCGAAACCTGCACGGATTCCGCCGCGCCGCGCTTCGGCTCTTTAATGAAGAACATGAAGATCGCGAGGATCAGCCCCGGCACCGCCGCAATAAAGAACGGCGCGCGCCAGCTGTCGAACGCCTTGACCATCGCGCCGATGGTGAAGAACGCCAACAACAGACCCAGCGGCAGACCGAGCATGAAAATGCCCATCGCCCGCGCCCGACGATGCGCCGGGAACAAATCGCCGATCAGCGAGTTGGCCGCCGGCGCGTAACTGGCTTCACCGATGCCGATGCCCATGCGCACGATCAAGAAGCTCCAGAAACTGCCGACCAGTCCGTTGACCGCCGTCAGCGCGCTCCACGTCGCCAGGCCCCAGCCCATCAGTTTGCGCCGCGAGCCGGTGTCGGCCATGCGCCCCAAAGGCAGGCCGGCGATCGCGTAGACAATGGTGAATGCCGTACCGACAATCCCCAGTTGAAAATCGCTGAGGTGCCACTCCATGCGGATCGGTTCGATGATGATCGCCGGAATGGTGCGGTCGAAGAAGTTGAACAGGTTGGCGAGGAACAGCAGGAACAGAATGCGCCAGGCATTCGCCGCTTGGGTCGAGTTCTGCATGGGTCCGTCTCTTTATTGTTATAGGGCTTCACTGCCAACGCATCCGAGCCCGGAACCTGCAATCTAGTCAGCCCGTCGGAAGCTGTCTGTGATCATTCGTCTGCCTGATATCGGGCCATGCCACTGTAACGAAACGTAAGCCCTTGATAAGTCTGCAATCCCCCGAAAACCGGGGCTTTTGCAGCAAAATCCTGGCACAAAAAAATAGTTTCGCGCCCCCCTTCCCAACGCTGTGGCGAAGCCTAGAATAGCCGCCGGATCCGTCCGGATCTCCCGATCAATCCCTTTGATACCCCCGTCCATGTCCGAAGTCAGTCCGTGTCTGAATTGCGGTGCCTGTTGTTCCCATTTTCGTGTGTCTTTTTTCTGGGGTGAATGCGCGTCCTCCGGCGGCACGGTGCCCGATGAACTGGTCACGCAGATCAGCCCGAGCCGGGTGGCGATGAACGGCACCGACTGCAAATCGCCACGCTGCACGGCATTGGTCGGCGAGGTCGGCAGCGAGGTGAAGTGCTCGATTTATGAATTGCGCTCCAGCCCTTGCCGCGAGTTCGAATCGTCTTGGGAAAACGGCGAACAGAATGTCGATTGCGACAAGGCCCGTGCACGCTTCGGCTTGCCGCCGCTGCAACCGGACTGGGCGCAAATCCCATTCGAACAGATCGCCTGAGCCTTTAGCGCCAATCGCTATGACGCTAATGACGAAATCATTAGCGCCAATGTGCCACTACCGCTTGCTCCCTGAAAACCGCCTCTATACTCCAGTCATTCGCCTGCGTTCACCGCGCAGTCAGGACGACTTCAGAGACGGGGCATGCTATGGAGTGGCTTGGTTTGCAGTTTGTTACCGAGCTGCCGGAGAGCGGGCAGGTCATTCTCGATTGCACCCATAATCCCTTGCTGGTGCTGGTGGCCTATCTGGTCGCCTGCGCGGCGAGTTTTGCCACCCTCGACATGGCGGAGAGGGTGGGCCATGCCGAAGATCCCCGCTCGCAACGTTTGTGGCGCTGGATCGGCGCAACCTGTCTGGCCGGTGGCATCTGGGCCATGCATTTCATCGGCATGCTGGCCTTCCAGGCGCCGATCGAAATCCAGTACGACCTCGCCATTACCCTGTTCTCCCTGCTGATCGCCCTGCTCGCCTCTTGGCTGGCGATGCACACGTTGAGCGAGCCGCAGCCGAGTCTGATCCAGTACCTGAAAACCGCGATCGTCATCGGCCTCGGCATTGCCGGCATGCATTATGTCGGCATGGCGGCGATGCAATCGGTCGCTACCGCTTATTACCAACCGCTGCTGTTCTGCCTTTCAGTGGTGATTGCCATCGGCGCCAGTTTCGCCGCGTTATGGGTGGCCGGTTACTTGCGTGAAGGCAGTGGCCTCGGCCATCAGATGCTCAAGTACAGCGCCGCGCTGATTCTCGGTGCCGGCATCATCAGCATGCATTTCACCGGCATGGCCGCATTGCGCCTGGTGTTGCCCGAGGGCCGTGTGCCGGTCCTGGCGGTCGAGAGCAGTCATCTGCAACTCGGCCTGACGGTGGCGCTGATCACGCTGTTGATCCTTGGCAGTGCGATCAGCGCCGCCCTGGCCGACAAGAAACTGCAAAACAAGGAGCACGACCTGCGCCGGGTCAACGCCCTGCTCAGCCAGCTCGATCAGGCGCGCATGTCGCTACAGCAAGTGGCCAATTACGACGCCCTGACCAACCTGATCAACCGTCGCGGCTTCAATCAGATCTTCGCCGAAAAACTCAGCCAGAAAGCCAGTGAAGGCGGCATGCTCGCGGTGATGTTCCTCGACATCGACCACTTCAAACGGATCAATGACAGCCTCGGCCATGACGCCGGTGACGAGTTGCTGAAAGTCATCGCCAACCACATCAAAGGTTCGGTGCGCAGCCATGAGGACGTGGTCGCGCGTTTTGGCGGTGACGAGTTCTGCATTCTGATCGGCCTGCATGACCGCGAAGAAGCCCGCAACATGGCGCAGCGCATCATGCTGAAGATGAAAGAGCCGATCGAGTTGGCCGGACGGCGCATGGTCATGACCACCAGTATCGGCATCAGCCTGTTTCCCGAAGACGGCACCACCTGCGAAGAACTGCTCAAGCACGCCGACCTGGCGCTGTATCAATCAAAAGGTGCCGGGCGCAACGGCCTGCACTTTTTCAATTGCAACCTGAAAAACCGCGCCACCCTGGAGCTGCAACTCGAGGAGGAACTGCGTCATGCCCTGCGCGAAGAAAACGGCCTGATGCTCTACTACCAGCCGATCTTCGAACTGAAAACCGGCCGGGTGACCAAGCTCGAAGCGCTGATTCGCTGGCAGCATCCGTTGCATGGTTTGCTGACGCCGGACCGCTTTATCAGCATCGCCGAAAACAACGGATTGATCGCCGAACTGGACAATTGGGTGCTGCGCCGCGCCTGCAAGGACCTCGGCGAACTGTCGCGCCATGGCTGCGATGAATTGAAAATCGCCTGGAACTGCTCGCCCCTCAATCTCGCCCGCGAAGAGCTGGCCATCGAGATCGAAAGCGCGCTGCGCACTGCCGGCGTGGCACCGGAACGACTGGAACTGGAAGTCACCGAAAATGCCTTGATGGGCAATATTGCCAACACGCTGGTGCTGTTGCGGCAGATCCGCGCCCTCGGTGTATCACTGTCAATCGACGACTTTGGCACCGGTTATTCGTCGCTGGCTTACCTCAAGCGTCTGCCGCTCAACACGCTGAAAATCGACCGTTCGTTCATCATCGACATTCCCAATGCCACGGCGGACATGGAGATCGTCCAGGCAATCATCGTCATGGCGCACACCCTGCATCTGCAGGTGGTTACCGAAGGCGTGGAAAGCCTGGAGCAATACGAGTTTCTCGAGCGCTCGGGTTGCGATTTCATTCAAGGCTACCTGCTCAGCCGCCCGGTGCCGCTGGACGAGCTGCGCCCCGTGCTGGAGGAAATCAATCAGCGCAAGCACTCTCATGCGGTCAATCCGTTGAGTCTGGCGCGCGGTACATTTGCACCAGTGTCGCTGGATCCTTTGCCAAAAAGCCCTGCGCCCCATGCAGGCGCATCAGTTGTGCGGCCAATCCGCTGATCGGCGTTGCCGAGCCTTGTTCACGGGAGAATTTCACCGCCGTGTCGAGATCCTTGAGCAGCGTGCGCACATGCCATTTGATCGGTTCGAAACGGCTTTCGGCCATTTGCGGGGCGAGAATCTGCAACGGTTTCGAATCGGCAAAACCACCGGCCAGCGCTTCGGCGATCAGGCTTGCATCGACCCCAGCCTGTTCGGCCAGCGCGACCACTTCAGCGATCACCAACGCATTGCAGGCGACGATCATCTGATTGCAGGCCTTGGTCACCTGCCCGGCGCCGATGCCGCCCATGTGCGTGACGCGCTGACCAAGATTGAGCAGCACCGGGCGCACGCGCTCAAGGTCCGCCGCCGCGCCGCCGACCATGATTGCCAGACTGCCCGCCTCGGCGCCGACCACCCCGCCGGACACGGGTGAGTCCAGCCAGGCCATGCCGCTTTTCTCGGCCAGCTCCGCTGCCATCTCGCGCGTGGCGGTCGGTTCGAGGCTGGAAAAGTCCACCAGCAACTGGGCACTTTTCGCACCTTCGGCGATACCGCCAGCGCCAAACACCACCTCACGCACCACCGCCGTATCGGCCAGGCACAACATCACGATGTCCGCGTGTTCGCACAAATCGGCGGGGTTCGCTACCTGCCGGGCACCGGCCTCGACCAGCGGCGCGCACTTGGCCGGGTTGCGGTTCCACACGGTCAGCGGATAACCCGCCGCCAACAGACGCCGGCACATGGGCAGCCCCATCAGACCGATTCCGGCGAACCCCAACGAAGGTAGCGTTGACATCATTTTGCCTCTTTTCGATTAAAGATCGCCGAATAATGGCCGATTCAACAACGATCAGGAAAGGATTCCCCCCAGCGACAATCAGGCCAAGTCCCTGACGCTCGGGCCAAATACGCGCAAAAAAGACGCGAGATCTTATTCCGTGAGGTTCGCAGGCATCGGCCAGCGCACCAACCCAGTCCAGGTATATGGCGCACAATGACTTCTAAAAACAATCCCGCCACTTCGGTATCCGATCTGACGTTGAGCCCTGCCGCCAACAGCCCTTCTGCGTCGAAGCCATTGGTCCCGTCGCGCCCGCTGTCGACCCAGCAATACCTGTACTTCACCGAAACCAATACCGACCGCATCCTCGACAATCTCGATGGCCTGCGTGATCTGGTGTTCCCGCGCCCGCCGCACCTGGAAGGCGACAACGAACAGCACAACGATCAGGAATTCCCTTCGGTGTGCCTGATCGGCCTCGGTCGCTGCGGCTCCAACATTGCCCTCGATGTGGCGGAGCTGGTGTACAACGCGCGCAAGTTCTATCTCAACGAATTCAACAACGAAGATCGCCCGACCAGTGACCGGCGCTCCGCCGACAAGGGCTACAGCCCGGCGCAGTGGATCAAGAACAACCTGCGCATCGGCAACAGCAAGGCGAGCAAACCGGTGTTCCTGGTCGAACCGCTGGTGATGCTTGGCGACCTCGACAAGGACATCGCCGGGCGCATCCGTTTTTCGCGCAAGGGCGAGAAAAGCGGCTTCCTGCGCGACTACAGCAAAATGAAGATCATGGACTTGTCCGAAGTCCACGCCGGTGGCGCCGGTAACGCGCCGATCCTCGGCCAGTACCTGGCGAAGATCATCCTCAACAAGGACACCCAGCGCTTCTCCAGCCCAGACTGGAAAATGATCCACTCGTACCTGATCGACAGCTGCGGCATCAAGGCCAACCAGTCGCGCCTGTACTTCTCGATCTTCAGTGCCGGCGGCGGTACCGGTTCCGGCATGGCCTCGGAATTCGGTCTGGCCCAGCAGCACTCGTACATGAACAAGACGTTCGACACCAAGCCGATGGACGAGCACGACGGCAAGAGCGGTCATTCGTTCGTGTTCGAGCCGATCTTCACCAGCGGCATTTGCGTGCTGCCGAACATTTCCGATCACCGCAGCGAAATGTCCGAGGCGCTGCACATCAACGCCGGTCGCCTGCTGTGCAAATACCTCTCGGAAGAATGGGATTTCTCCTACAACTTCGCCAACGAAGACAGCAGCGAAGCCAGCGTCATGGGCCGTATCCGCCCATGGAACGCGATGATGCTGATCTCCAACGACATCATGCGTTACGCCGAAGAAAGCGATGACGGCAACATCCAGAACATTGATGTCAATGCGATGGAAAAGCACGCCAACCAGTACATCTCGCAGCAGATCTTCAACATTCTGACGGCGCAGGCAGTTACGACTGACTACGACCAGAACTACTTCCGTCGCGCCGGCATCGACATCGGCGAAACTATTCGCCTCGACGCCAACGACCTGTTCATGAGCCTGGCCGGCCCGGTAGCGATTGCCTACGCCGAATCGGTGGTGCCGGAAACCCCGCCGCCGAGCAGCGACAAATTCAAGGTGTTCGACAAAGAGCCGCAGCGCCTGAACATCGATGACCTGTTCTTCCGCTCGATCGACCTGCCGCACTTCAACAAGGTCACCCAGGCGATCGAAGGCATCAGCCTGCTGCCGATCGAGTCCAAGCGTTATCGCGCGTCGCTTGAGCAGTACAAGAATTCCGGCTACGACGCCGCCGCTTTGCACGACCTGCACTTCTTCAAGAACTGCTCGTCGGTGGTCTCGATCGTGTCGTTGCCGAAAGACTACAAGCTGTCGTACATGGACCTGAACCGGTTGAAGACTCACCTCAATAGCCTGTTCCCCAACACCACGCTCAAGCGTTACGCACTGGTGATCGGCGCCTCCGCCAACCTCTCGCTGACCACTTTGATCGCGAAGAGCCCGTGCCTGTCAGACGACTTCCTGACGCTGATCGTGGCGTTCATCAAGCGTTGCTTTGCGAAGAACCCGTACCGTTTCGACGAGACCCTCGACAACTCGATTCTCGACTTCATCATCAACGAAGAATTCGACGAAGACCGTATCGACGACCTGCTCAACGAATTCGAAAACCCGGCGAAGATCCTTGATACCAACTGGTACGCGATCAAGCCGATGTACGAGAAGAAGTATCGCGAACTGATCAACGACAAAGAGAAGTTTGTCTCGATCAATGACATTCGCCTGTCGCGCGATTGTGTGAAGAAGTCGATCAAGTACCTGCGCGAGATTTATCGTCACCGGATTGGCAAGACCAAGGTTATTTCGCTGAATAACCATACCGGGAAGTCGTTTACGGTCTGATCCGGAACCGAGTCGCCGCCTTCGCGAGCAGGCTCGCTCCCACGATCGTTCCCACGCTCTGCGTGGGAATGCCGCCCGGGACGCTCTGCGTCCCATGCGGACGCAGAGCGTCCATTGATGCATTCCCACGCGGAGCGTGGGAACGATCATATCCAGAAACAATTAAGCAGCCGTTAGGCTGCTTACTAAACTGTTCCCGTTACGTTTACGTCACCGTGATGCCACCCTCGCTTGTGGTGTTTCTCTACGGCAACGTGCCATCACGCTACTCGGCTACACACTTTTCGCTGACGACCGGTCGCACCATCAAGGTGCGACGTCTGCAGCGACTGCCCTTTCCTGGATCAGAATCCACGGCGAAACCACCACCGCCCACAACGGCGGATCACGTTCGAAAAGATCCAGCGCCCGCGTTTCAGACAGCTTGGCGACCTTGTCTTCGGCCAGCCAGGCAGCCACTTTCTCGCCTTCGTCCGAGGCTACGGCCTCGGCAGCGGCGATCAGATCCAGCGTAGGGTCGACCCACAATAGGGCACCCTTGGCGAAGAACGGCTCCAACTCCTTCCAGGTAATAGATGCGGTTTCACCAAGCAGCTTGGCATAGAGGGTGCTAGGTTCTTGATTCATGGGCGCTGTTCCGGAAAAGAAATCGACGCAAATGATAACGTCGGTGGTCCGTCAGCAAAACCCGGTTGCAAATGGCTGCACCGAACGAAAAGAGCAGGAACGCCAAGGAATGCTGTTGATTGGGATATATGCCCACGAACGCCCCGCCGCAATTCTGTCTTTTTCATTCAAAAATGCGACACCCCCAAGTTTTGCCCCTCGGCGCCCGCTTCCCAGGCTGACAACCGGCGCTCTACACTGTACCGGTACAGTTGCCGGGGGCATTTCCGGAGGGTATCGCAAAGATATCTGACCCGGTTCTGCTGCTACGGCGCCAGAACTCAAAAAAATTACAACAGTAAGAGTGGAGCACTATGACTAAGGCTACTAAGCAGATTTCCAAACTGTTTGCCGCTATGGTTCTGGCCGGGGTTGCCAGCCATTCGTTCGCAGCTGACACCATCAAAATCGGTATCGCCGGCCCTAAAACCGGTCCAGTAGCCCAGTACGGCGACATGCAGTTCAGTGGCGCCCGCATGGCCATCGAACAGATCAACGCCAAGGGCGGCGTCGACGGCAAGAAACTCGAAGCTGTTGAATACGACGACGCCTGCGATCCGAAACAAGCGGTAGCGGTAGCGAACAAGGTCGTCAACGACGGCGTCAAGTTCGTCGTCGGTCACCTGTGCTCCAGCTCCACTCAACCGGCTTCGGACATCTACGAAGACGAAGGCGTGATCATGATCACCCCGGCTGCCACCAGCCCGGACATCACCGCCCGTGGTTACAAAATGGTCTTCCGCACCATCGGTCTGGACAGCGCCCAAGGCCCTGCCGCCGGTAACTACATTGCCGATCACGTAAAACCGAAAATCGTTGCTGTGCTGCACGACAAACAGCAATACGGTGAAGGCATCGCCACCGCCGTCAAATCCACCCTTGAGAAGAAAGGCGTGAAAGTTGCCGTGTTCGAAGGCGTCAACGCCGGCGACAAGGACTTCTCCTCGATCATCGCCAAACTCAAGCAAGCCAATGTCGACTTCGTTTACTACGGCGGCTACCACCCGGAGCTGGGCCTGATCCTGCGTCAATCGGCTGAAAAAGGCCTGAAAGCCAAGTTCATGGGTCCGGAAGGCGTGGGTAACGACTCCATTTCGCAGATCGCCAAAGACGCTTCCGAAGGTCTGCTGGTAACCCTGCCGAAATCCTTCGACCAGGATCCGGCCAACATTGCCCTGGCGGATGCATTCAAGGCGAAGAAAGAAGACCCGAGCGGCCCGTTCGTGTTCCCTTCCTACTCGGCGGTTGAAGTGATTGCCGGCGGTATCGCCGCTGCCAAGAGCGAAGACCCGGCCAAAGTGGCTGAAGCCATTCACGCCGGCACCTTCAAAACCCCGACTGGCGATCTGAGCTTCGACGCCAAGGGTGACCTGAAGGACTTCAAATTTGTGGTTTACGAGTGGCACTTCGGCAAACCAAAAACTGAAGTTTCGCCTCAGTAAGGCGCGCCCTGACTGACTGCCAATAAAGCCCACGGCGTGCCGTGGGCTTTGTTTTACGAATGTATGGGCCGCGCTGGCGTGATCCGCCAGTCTCCCCACCTGAAAATCTCAAAACCGTCATCAGCGGTTCGCTGGCAAAACCCGGATTCGAAGTGGATATAGATCCACGGGGCCGGGCGGGAAAATGACTCCACCAGTGAAATGCGTATCAGGTTTTTAGGAGCGTTGTAATGCCTGACCTCTATCACTTCTTCCAGCAGCTGGTTAATGGCCTGACCATTGGCAGCACGTATGCCCTGATCGCCATCGGCTATACGATGGTTTACGGCATCATTGGAATGATCAACTTCGCCCACGGCGAGGTGTACATGATCGGTTCCTACGTGGCGTTCATCGCCATCGCCGGGCTGGCCATGATGGGAATCGACAACGTCCCGCTGTTGATGACCGCCGCCTTCATCGCGAGCATCGTTGTCACCAGTTCGTATGGTTACAGCATCGAACGGATCGCCTACCGCCCCCTGCGCGGCAGCAACCGTCTGATCCCGCTGATCTCCGCCATCGGCATGTCGATCTTCCTGCAGAACACGGTTCTGCTGGCGCAAGACTCCAAGGACAAATCCATCCCCAACCTGATCCCCGGGAACATTTCCTTCGGACCAGGTGGCGCACATGAAGTGCTGATTTCCTACATGCAAATCGTGGTGTTCGTGGTGACCCTGGTCGCCATGCTCGGGCTGACGCTGTTCATCTCCCGTTCTCGTCTGGGCCGCGCCTGCCGCGCCTGTGCCGAAGACATCAAGATGGCCAACCTGCTCGGCATCAACACCAACAACATCATCGCCCTGACCTTCGTCATTGGTGCTGCGCTGGCGGCCATCGCGGCCGTGCTGCTGAGCATGCAATACGGTGTGATCAACCCGAACGCCGGTTTCCTCGTCGGCCTCAAAGCCTTCACCGCAGCGGTACTCGGCGGTATCGGCAGCATCCCCGGCGCCATGCTCGGCGGGCTGGTGCTGGGGGTGGCGGAAGCGTTTGGTGCCGATATCTTCGGCGACCAATACAAGGACGTCGTGGCTTTCGGCTTGTTGGTTCTGGTGCTGTTGTTCCGTCCGACCGGCATTCTGGGCCGTCCGGAGGTTGAGAAAGTATGACTAGGAATCTTAAACAGGCGCTGTTCAGCGCTTTGCTGGTGTGGGCCGTGGCCTACCCGGTACTCGGTCTGAAACTGACCATCGTCGGCATCAACCTCGAAGTGCACAACACCAGCCCGATGATTCTGGCGACCATCGCCATCTGCTCGGTGCTGATGTTCCTGCGGGTGCTGTTCAACCAGCAGATCAGCAAGGCGTGGAATTCCTCGCCGGGCCTGCCGCTGATCCCGGCCAAGGCCAGTAACTTCCTGACCCTGCCGACCACGCAACGCTACTTCATCATTGCGCTGATCATCGGTGCGCTGGTGTGGCCGTTCTTCGGCTCGCGTGGCGCGGTGGACATCGCGACGCTGATCCTGATCTACGTGATGCTCGGCCTTGGCCTGAACATCGTCGTCGGTCTGGCCGGTCTGCTTGACCTCGGTTACGTCGGCTTCTACGCCGTCGGCGCCTACAGCTACGCGCTGCTGTCGCACTACTACGGTTTGAGCTTCTGGATCTGTCTGCCGATCGCCGGCCTGATGGCGGCGACGTTCGGCTTCCTGCTGGGCTTCCCGGTATTGCGTTTGCGCGGTGACTATCTGGCGATCGTGACCCTCGGCTTCGGCGAGATCATCCGTCTGTTCCTGCGTAACCTGACCGACATCACTGGCGGTCCGAACGGCATCAGCAACATCGAGAAACCGACGTTCTTCGGCCTGACCTTCGAGCGTAAAGCCGCGGAAGGCATGCAGACCTTCCACGAGTATTTCGGCCTGCAATACAACTCGATCAACAAGGTGATTTTCCTCTACCTGGTGGCCTTGTTGCTGGCACTGGCGGCGTTGTTCATCATCAACCGTCTGCTGCGCATGCCGATCGGCCGTGCGTGGGAAGCGCTGCGTGAAGATGAAATCGCCTGCCGGGCACTGGGTCTGAATCCGACGATCATCAAGCTGTCGGCGTTCACCCTCGGTGCAAGCTTCGCCGGTTTCGCCGGTAGCTTCTTCGCTGCCCGTCAGGGCCTGGTGACCCCGGAATCGTTCACCTTCATCGAGTCGGCGATCATCCTCGCCATCGTCGTGCTGGGTGGCATGGGCTCGCAGTTAGGTGTGATCCTCGCCGCAGTGGTGATGATCCTGTTGCCGGAAATGATGCGTGAGTTCAGCGAGTACCGGATGTTGATGTTCGGTGCGCTGATGGTGTTGATGATGATCTGGCGTCCACAAGGTCTGCTGCCGATGCAACGCCCACACATGGAGTTGCGAAAATGAGCCGCGAGATTCTTAAGGTCGAAAACCTGAGCATGCGCTTCGGCGGTTTGCTCGCGGTCAACGGCGTGGCCCTGACCGTCAAAGAGAAACAGGTGGTTGCGCTGATCGGCCCGAACGGCGCCGGCAAGACCACCGTGTTCAACTGCCTGACCGGTTTCTACCAGCCAACGGGCGGCAGCATTCTGCTCGACGGCGAGCCGATTCAAGGCCTGCCGGGCCACAAGATCGCCCTCAAAGGCGTGGTGCGCACCTTCCAGAACGTGCGCCTGTTCAAGGACATGACGGCGGTCGAGAACCTGTTGATCGCCCAGCACCGTCACTTGAACACCAACTTCCTGGCTGGCCTGTTCAAGACTCCGTCGTTCCGCAAAAGCGAGCGCGAGGCCATGGAGTTTGCCGAGTACTGGCTGGAAAAGGTCAACCTCAAGGAGTTCGCCAACCGTACCGCCGGCACCCTGGCCTACGGTCAGCAACGGCGTCTGGAAATCGCTCGCTGCATGATGACCCGTCCGCGGATCCTCATGCTCGACGAACCGGCCGCCGGCCTGAACCCGAAGGAAACCGAAGACCTCAAGGCGCTGATCGGCATGCTCCGTGAAGAGCACAATGTGACAGTGCTGCTGATCGAACACGACATGAAACTGGTCATGAGCATTTCCGACCACATCGTCGTGATCAACCAGGGCACGCCTCTGGCTGACGGCACGCCGGAACAGATCCGCGACAATCCTGAAGTGATCAAAGCCTACCTGGGGGAAGCGTAAATGCTGCAGTTCGAAAACGTTTCCACCTTCTACGGCAAGATCCAGGCCCTGCACAGCGTCAACGTCGAAGTCCGTCAGGGCGAGATCGTCACCCTGATCGGCGCCAACGGTGCCGGCAAATCCACGCTGCTGATGACGCTCTGCGGTTCGCCGCAAGCGCACAGCGGCAGCATCCGCTACATGGGTGAGGAACTGATCGGCCAGGACTCGTCGCAGATCATGCGCAAGAGCATCGCGGTGGTGCCGGAAGGTCGTCGGGTGTTTGCCCGTCTGACCGTTGAAGAAAACCTGTCCATGGGCGGCTTCTTCACCGACAAGGGCGACTATCAGGAGCAAATGGACAAGGTCCTCGGCCTGTTCCCGCGCCTGAAAGAACGCTTCAACCAGCGCGGCGGCACCATGTCCGGCGGCGAACAGCAAATGCTCGCCATCGGCCGCGCGCTGATGAGCAAGCCCAAGCTGTTGCTGCTCGACGAGCCGTCGCTGGGCCTGGCACCGATCATCATCCAGCAGATTTTCGACATCATCGAAATGCTGCGCAAGGACGGTGTGACGGTGTTCCTGGTCGAGCAGAACGCAAACCAGGCGCTGAAAATCGCTGACCGGGCGTACGTTCTGGAGAACGGCCGCGTCGTCATGCAAGGTACCGGTGAAGCACTGCTGACCGACCCGAAAGTACGCGAGGCGTACCTCGGCGGCTGATGCATGCGCCCAACAAAAAAAACGGCCCTCGGGCCGTTTTTTTATACCCACACATCCCCCCTGTAGGAGCTGCCGCAGGCTGCGATCTTTTGATCTTGTTTTTAACAAACAACGTCAACAGATCGCAGCCTGCGGCAGCTCCTACAGGGCATCAGTGTCAGTACGGGTTGCAGTGTTGCGCTACAGCGGTGGCCTGATCGACATACGGACGCGCCGGTTCAAGGTTCCACTCCGGTTTATTGCGCACCGGCTTGCCGTCGTAGGTTGCCGCCAGATGGCAGACCATCTGCCGACGCAACGAACCACCGTTGACGCTGTACTCGCGCCATTGCTGATCGTCTTTGTGCTTGTTGTAGAGCTCGGCAAACATCCGGTCAGTCTGGTCATCCTTGATCGCGCGACCGCAAGCGGTCGGCACCACCGAGAGCGACCAGGTGTTCGGCCCCAGTTTCGGATCGGGACGTTGTACCCAAGTGCTGGATTCGATGTACTTGTCGCAGAATTTTGGTTCTGCCGGCGTCGAGGTCTGGATGCACGAGAACGAGGCCTTGGCGACCGGGGTTTGCGGGAAATTGATCTTGATGATGTTGCGGTCCTTGCCGGTTTTGGCCTTGTAATCGCGCTGATTGGCCATGGCATCGCTCAAACCGCGCTGATCGCTGTAGAAGAACGCCAGAATCGGTAGCTCGTCGGTTTTCGGATTGCCCAGGCGCAGCTCGGTCTGGGTTTGAAACTCGCGACTGTTGATGACTTTGCGCGCGCCCATGAAATTGCGGAAGGCATCGACACGCTCCCTGCTGCTCATCGGATTGCGCATGTTGAAACCGCACTGCAACTGATCCTGCTGCCGGTTGTTGTTGTACTGAGTGAAGTGGGCGACCCAGGCATTCGGGCTGCTGATCGGTGGTTTCATTGCCTGGCAGACCGCTTCGGTCGGCGCGGTGTTCTTGTTGTCGCCACAGCCACGGTCATTGCGAAAATCAGTCCAGGCATCGTTGGGAAACGCGCAGTAAACATGCACCGGCGTCTCGGGGTCGCGGATCAGATCTCTTGGCGTAATCAAGTAGCCGTTTTGCGTACTCATGCCCGGGTCTTCATAGCTGATGCCGTCAGCGCGCATATACGAAGCGGCGAATGTTCCCAGTTCCACGGCTTTCGGGCTGGGATTCCACACATCCCATTTCTGCCCCTTGGCCGGATCGGCGCGGTGGGTGCCACGCACCAGCAGTCCCGAGCAGTCCGACGCGGGATCCTGCCCGCAACTGTCGACGGTTTTGTTGTACAGGCTTTCGACCTTTTTCAGCGTCTCTTCGCAAGATTCGGCACGGGCCCATGTCGCGTGCAACAGCAGCGGCAACATCAGCAATGGAGCGGTCCTGATCAGACGTTTTTTCATGGCTTGCATCTCCTTGATTAGCCAACACACTCAGCGAGGAACAGGGTTGCAACCGGCGGCCCGGGTGTCGGCGTCCGACAACGCCGGCCGGAACGGCTCAAGATTCCACGGCGTCTTGTTGCGATAATTGGCCAGGACGCAACCCAATTGCTGACGCATGCTGCCGGCCGACGTTTCGTTGTCGCGCCAGTTGCTGTCTGCGCCCTTGAGTGCGAACAGTTGCGCGTAAATCGCGCCGAGTTGCTCGTTGGGCAAGGCACGCCCCGCCGCCGTGGGCACGATGCTCAGGCTCCATTCATCCTTGCGGGTGCCGGGGTCGTAACGTTTGACCCAGTCAGCCGAGGCGATGTATTGCGGTGACGCGGCAGCCACGGGATTGCAACCGGCCTTCGCTGTTTCCTGCGGGCTGACAGCGGGACGGAAGGGTTCCAGATTCCATTCGGTCTTGGCCGGATAGTTTTGCACCAGACAGGCCAGTTGCTGACGCATGCTACCCGCCGACTTCTCGTTGTCGCGCCACTGGCTATCAGCCCCCCGCAGCGCCAGCAGTTCCTGATACACCGCCTCCTGATTGCTGGCCTGGTTCGCCTTGCCCTGGGCGGTCGGCGTGACGCTGAGCGACCATTCGTTTTTCTTGCTGCCCGGATCGTAGCGCTCGATCCAAGTGGCGCTGGCGATGTATTTCGAACTCGGCGCAATCGGCGGCTGGGGACCGCCCGCCACCGGCAGATCGATCGCCTGATCGGCAGCGACGAAGCTGAAACGCTGTTCGGCGGGCTTGGTGAAATCCAGTCGCAGGATCGGCACGCTGTAGCCTTGCGCCTGAAGTTTCTTCTGGAAATTGCGCGCGCTGTTCAAACCGTTCTCGGGCTTCGGTGGCGCCTGATCACCGCGGGTGGCGAAGTTCTGCGTGCTGTTGACGTTGTAGATGAAGGCATCGATGTACTTCATGTTTTCGCTGCCATCGTTGGTCGCAGTGGCGTTTTTCAACATGAACTCGTTGACCTGGGCACTGAAGGCAAAGGGGTCCTTGTTGGTGGTGCTTGGCCGCGACTCGTGTACCCGGATCATCGCGTTCCAGTCGCTGGGCTTTTCCGCGTTCCACGAGCACTGGCCGTATTGAATCGGCCCCTTCATCAAGCCGGTGTATTTCTGCGTCCACTGCTCGGCAGTGCTGACCCCAGCCTCGGCACAGGTACCGTAGGCCAGTGCCGCATTGCGATTATTCATCGCCGCCTGTGCGGCACGCGGCGGTTCACGGCTGTCGAAGAAGCCGCAGCCATACCACTTGCGCTCCGGCCCCGTACCGCCATCGAAGGCGTAGATGCAGGTAAAGCCCTGCTCTTTGACCGGCAGATTCAAAGTCGCCGCATCCGTGGGCGTGCGCAGGATGAAACCGGCCGGGTGGATAAGGATTCGCGTACTCAGATCCTTGCGAATCCATGAGTAGGACGTCGCGCCAATCCTGATCGCGTAAGGACTGTAATCCCAAGGATTGAAAGGCCCGTCATTGACCATGCGCAGCGTCACGCCGCTGCAATAGTAGAGACCACGCGCCGCACCGGTATCGGGTTCCTGGCACGCGTCCTTGAGGGTGTTGTAGTTGTGGTTGATGCGTTTGAGCGTGTCCTGCGGATCGGCTTGCGGCTGGGCGTAAACCGTGGAGAACAGCAAAGGCAGCGTGCAGGCCAGAGCAAACGATGAAGTCTTGCGCGACAGCACAGCGCAGACTGAGCGATCCTTCGTCATGAGATACCGTCCTGGTAAATCGGCCTGTCGGAGTGGCCGTTGAAGTGACTATAGAACACTGCCGGCAACTCGGATAAATCACTGTAGGAGCTGCCGCAGGCTGCGATCTTTTGCTCTTGATTCAGTAGATAAAAAGCCAAGTCAAAAGATCGTCCGATCGCGGCCCGAGCCTGCGGCAGCTCCTACAGGGGCTCTGTATTATCTGGAAAAATTGCGATGAGTTGAGACTGAGGCGTCAGGTCGAACAAAAAACGCCGTTCTGGCCGTTTTTTGTGTCGTTCAATAAAAAGACCTCAGGTTTTGATATGCGCGTGCAGATAATCAAGCGCCTTTTGCACGGTATTGATTTTTTCGGCTTCTTCTTCTGGGATTTCCGTCTCGAACTCATCTTCTAATGCCATGACCAGTTCAACGGTATCGAGCGAGTCCGCACCCAGGTCATCAATAAAATGGGAAGACAACAAAATATTGCTCTCGGACAAACCTAATTGCTCAGCAACAATTTTAATCACACGCGACTGTATGTCATCCATCTTAAAACCCCACTTCCTCAACCTTGCAAACTTCAATTGCCTTAAGCAAATAAATATTTGCCGGTGATTAATTAGCTAAATTTCAATGCGCAGTTATTTTTCAACTCTCGATCGAAGCGTCTCTTTTGCAGCTAGCACCCCCAACGCCTGCAGGACTTTATTGACTGCGTGCAGGGCGCCCACATCCTCTAACGTAGCCTTTTTATTGAGAATTCTTCGAAAGCAAAAATAAATCTGCATCTCTCCCAATGCGGCACCATCGTGAACCATATCCTCATCAAGGATGATTTGAGCCTTTTCATTGATCTTGATTTCTAGAAACTCCATTAACTCAGCCCTGGTCATAACTCTCTCCTTTTTAAAAACCGCTAGCCTTTGAGTGTATTCAGCTGACTCAGAACCTCGAACTGTCAGAAATAACAGTCTTTTATGACCATTCGCGATTACCAACTGGTGTTTATTCCGCGAAGAACAAAAGACAGACTTCGCAAGTTTGAAAACGCCTGATATCAACGGCAAACACAGTCTCTGTAGGAGCTGCCGCAGGCTGCGATCTTTTGATCTTGATTCACCAGGGAAAAAAGACAGATCAAAAGATCGCAGCCTGCGGCAGCTCCTACAGGGGGTTTTGGATTATTTGGGAAAAATTTGCGGTGGGCTGTAACGCATTGTCGACTGGTTTCTCTAGAGGGGTAAGCAAGCGCAAATCGCTTGTACAAACCCTGACAAGACTGGAGAAACATCATGACTGCTACCACCCGCACCCTGTCCGCCACTGCCTTGGTTCTGGCCCTCGGTTCTGCCCTGAGCATGGCCGCTGTTTCCACCGCCCACGCCGCCGACGACATGGAAAAATGCTTCGGCGTGGCCATGAAAGGTCATAACGACTGCGCCGCAGGTGCAGGCACCACCTGTGCCGGCACGGCGAAAATGGATTACCAGGCCAACGCCTGGAAACTCGTGCCGAAAGGCACCTGCGCCACCACCGAAAGCAAGACCTCGCCGACCGGTTTCGGCCAGATGGAAGCCTTCAAAGCCAAATCCTGATCCCCGGTCTGCCTGAGTGACGATCATGTCCAACGCCCATCAATCTGCCCTCCCCCGCACTCAGGCAGCCCGCGCCGAGCTCCCGCCACGTGCGGGGCTCGGGCTCAAGAGCGAGCACTTTGCGCAAGTGCTCGGTTCGTCACCGGACCTCGGTTTCTTCGAGGTCCACGCCGAAAACTACATGGTCGACGGCGGCCCGTTTCATCATTTTCTGGGTTTGATTCGTCAGCAGTATCCGCTGTCGCTGCACGGTGTCGGGTTGTCCATCGGTGCTGAAGGGCCGCTGGATAAAGACCATCTCAAGCGCCTTGCCGAGCTGATTCGGCGCTATCAACCTCAGTCCTTTTCCGAACACCTGGCCTGGTCCAGCCACGGCCCGGTGTTTCTCAATGATCTGCTGCCACTGGCCTACGACGCGCCGACGCTGAACCGTGTCTGCGAGCATATCGATCAGGTGCAGGACAGCCTCAAACGCCCCATGCTGTTGGAGAATCCGGCGACTTATCTGGCGTTTCAGCGCTCGACCATCGATGAGCCGGAGTTCATCGCCGAGGTCGTCCGCCGAACTGGCTGCGGCCTGTTACTCGACGTGAACAATGTCTACGTGTCGTGCATCAATCATCAGCGCGATCCGCTGGCTTATCTCGACGCACTGCCGCTGCATCGCGTCGGCGAGATTCATCTGGCCGGTTTTGCCGAAGATTCCGACAGCCCCGGTGAACGCCTGCTGATTGACGATCACGGTGCACCGATCGATCAAGCGGTGTGGGATTTATACCGGCAAGTTCTGAAACGCATTGGCCCGGTGGCCACGCTGATCGAACGTGACAATCAAGTGCCGGCGTTCGATGTGCTGCTGGCCGAAGCGCAGCAAGCCGATCACTTGTTGCTGCAAGCCAGGGGGCGCGCATGAGTACGCACAGCGCTTTCGCTGCCGCGCTCATTGACACGCGGCTTCCCTGCCCCGACGGCTTGTGCAGTGCCAGCGGCGCCGATCCGGCCAGGCGCTTCGCGGTGTATCGCAACAACGTGCAAAACTCGCTGATCAACGCGTTGGCCGACAGTTATCCGGTGGTCAGGCAATTGGTCGGCGAGGAATTCTTTCGGGCGATGGCCGCCGTTTTCTTACAGGTCCAGCCGCCGCAAAGTCCGCTGATGAGTCGTTACGGCGAAGATTTCGCTGACTTCGTTGCCGCGTTCGAGCCGGCGTCCAGCGTGCCCTATCTGGCCGATGTCGCGCGCCTTGAGCGTTTGCGCACCTGTGCTTATCACGCGGCCGATGCGTTGCCGGTGCGGGCGGAAGAAATCACCGCTGCACTCGCCGATCCGCATTCCCTGAGCGCCCTGAGTGTCGAGTTGCATCCGTCGTTGCATCTGCTCGACTCACCCTGGCCGACGGTCGCGATCTGGGCAGCGCATCAACGGCAAGCAACGCTCGCGGGCATCGACTTGCAGCAAGCACAGCACGCGCTGGTGCTGCGCAACCATCTCGTCGTTGAAGTGTTTGTCATCGAGCCCGGCACCAGCGCGTTTATCCGCCATCTCATCGATGGCCAGCCATTACTGGCGGCAGTTGAACACAGCCCTCCCTTCGATCTCGCACAAACCCTCGGCTTGCTGATCGCGCACAACGCCATCACCCACTTGAGCAACAAGGAATCGCCATGACCAACCTCATCGTCCGCGCCATCGCGCTGCTGGAAAAAATCCCCCACAGCCTGATCGCCTTCATCGCACGGTTTTCGATTGCTGCGGTGTTCTGGAAGTCCGGGCAGACCAAGGTCGAAGGGTTGGCCATCGACCTGATCGACGGCACCTTTGAATTGAGCTGGCCACGACTGGCGGACTCGACGATTCCGCTGTTCAAGAGCGAATACCCTGTGCCGCTGTTGTCGCCAGAGATTGCTGCGCACATGGCCGCGTTCGCCGAACACTTTTTTCCAGTATTGATCCTGATCGGTTTCGCTACACGGTTTTCTGCGTTGGCATTGCTGGGCATGACCCTGACGATTCAACTGTTTGTGTACCCGGATGCGTATCCGACTCACGGCACCTGGGCGGCGATATTGCTGTACCTGATGGCGAGCGGGCCTGGGAAGCTGTCGATCGATCATCTGATCTCGCGGTATGTACAGCGCTGACCGTTCGTCTAATAGCCCCCGCCACCTGTCAATCCTGACAGTAGGCAGGAGGCTCATTACCGCGTTGACTCATGCCTTCGAACCGTATCACTTCGAAGGAAACGTCCATGAGCGCAAAAGATACCGAACCGGGTGTATTGGCCATTAATCCTCCTCGCATTCCAAATGCGACAGATCCAATCACCCCTTACCCGCCCCCATTACCGGGCGTGTACTACGTTGGTCTTGCGCAATCGGCGTTCACTCTGTCGCTGACCCGTGATCCCACTCGCAAAAACGCGGCGTTGGTCTTGGCCGATCCCCTTTCCGATGATCCTGCCAACCAATATGAAACCCTTGCTCTGAGGGTCAACAACACGCAGGTTTCCAGCCAATACGTAGAGCCGGAAGATCAAAATGGAATCGTGCAGGCACAACTGCCCCAGGCAGAACTCAACGAAGGCTTGAATATCCTGGAGCTGCGCTATATCCGAGCCAGCGGAAACTTTAACGACTCACGAAAGCTGGGAATCCAGTACCACCGAAATCTACCAGGCGGCAATGATGTGCCGGGAACCGGGGATCATCCTGATTTGCACCTGGATTTTGCATCGCAGTTGGGCAGTCCTCCGGTGATCGGGCCCGAGGAGTTCGCCAATGGTCTGGTCCGGCTGAATCTCGACTATCCGTTCAAACGCGCCTACGACACGATCAAATTCGAAATCAACAATGTGCCGTTTTTTTTCACGGTACAGCCGGGCGAGGAAAACAAACCTTTCGTTATCATCGTAACGATGGAGATGTATGTCTCGGCCGGAAAGCCTGGCGTGCTCACGGTCAGCTACACCGTGACCGATCAACTGGGCAATCCCACGCACTTGCGACGTTGGTCAAGACGGATATCGGCAACCGTCGATCCCGTGGACGGTGAGTTAGACGTCATGGGCGCACGCGTGGCCGCAGTGCAATACTGGGCCAACAAAGGCGCGTCGCGCTATATCACGGCCCTCGACGCGCGGACCGGCAAACCTCTCAGAGCACGGTGGCGATATGAGGGTGAAACGCAAGAAGTGGCTACCGCTCACTTCGATGACCTCCACCCCGAGCACCCACTTCATGTGCGATATGGCGGGCGAAGCGTAACCATCAGACCGGCGAATTTTTTCGGTAACGGATTCTGTGACCTCGACAATTTCAACCTTGCTCACTCTGCCTTCGTGGCATTGAAAGATGACGGAAATGTATTCACATGGGGTGTTCCAGACAATGGTGGTCGCACTGTGTCGATTAGCGATGTCAGCGTCGTGGCCTGGTCAATGGCGGCATTCGCTGCACTCAAGCGCGATGGTTCAGTCGTCGCATGGGGGAACTCAGTGTTAGGAGGGGAAGTCCCCGCGCCCATCGCGGCGCGTCGAGACATACGCCGACTGTGTACGGCAGGCCAGGCCATTGCGGCACTGACAAACGACAACTCCGTGGTTGCATGGGGCGTCCCGGCCAATGGTGGACAAGTGCCCGCCAACATCGCTGCGCTGAAAACCATCCGCAACATTCGGGCGAGCGCAACGGCATTCACTGTGCAACTGACGGACGGGTCGCTAATGGCATGGGGGGATGCCTCGCGCGGTGGAGTGGTGCCAGCCGACATCGCTCGTCTACGCAACATCGCCGAGGTGGTCAACAATCATGATTCGTTTGCGGCCCGCCTGACCAACGGCACCGTAGTAGCGTGGGGCAACCCAGACTCAGGAGGTCAACTGATCAGCCCTCTGAGCAATGTTGCCCGAATCATCAGCGCCGGCTACGCCTATGTTGCGCATCTGGACAACGGGCAAATAAAAACATGGGGCAGACCAGACTGGGGGGGCGCTGCACCGGCGTCGATTCTTGCCCTCCACAACATCATCGATATCGTCGGCGCCGGCTATGCATTTGCGGCCATTCTGGATGACTATCGTGTCGTGGCGTGGGGCAACCCGGACCACGGTGGGGAGGTACCCAGAGCGATAGGAGAGTTGCGCAATGTCGTGCAACTCGCCGCGACCAATGGCGCCTTTGCAGCCCTGTGTGCGGATGGCAGCGTGGTGACCTGGGGCAATTCTGTCTGGGGCGGGGACAGTGCTCTGGTCAGCAAGCGCTTGAAGGATGTCGTGGCCATTTACAGTAACTCTGAAGCATTCGTGGCGTTGACCAGGACAGGTGTCGTCATCACTTGGGGGCTGGCCGAGTCGGGAGGCCATGACACCGCGGCTGAATATGAACTGCTGGAAGAAATCTCCTATTCAGCTTCGACGGTCGCACAAGGGATCACAAGCGAACAGTCTATCTAGACACCAACGGCGTTGATACAAGAAGGCGCTGGTGGCCGTCAAAGTTGATCCAGCGCCTCTCCACTGCGCTTGAACCAGCCGATCAGATAGTCCGCCAGCACCTGCGTACGTTTCGGCAGCCCTCCCTGATACGGATGCACCAGGTACATCGGCATGCGCCGGGTCTGAAAGTCGCGCAGCAGCCATTTCAATCGCCCGTCCGCCAATTCCGCTTGCAGGAGGTACGAAGGCAATCGAGCGATGCCGGCGCCGGACAGCGCAGCTTTTTTGAGCAGGCTGTAATGGTTGCTGGCGAACGGCCCGGACACCCGCACTCGCAACAATTCGTGCTGCAGGTGATATAGCCACTCTTCGCGTCCGCTGTAGTGGCTGTTGAGCAAGCAACGGTGTTCGGCCAGTGCCTGCGGCATCGTCGGCTCACCGAAACGCTCAAGATAAGCCGGGCTGGCGCAGGTCATTTCCTGCCAGGCCAGCAGCGGCTTGGCCACCAGCCGCTGATCATTGGCGACCTCGGAACGAATCGCCAGATCAAAACCATCCCGCGACAGGTCGCGATAACTGTTGTTCAGTTCCAGCTCGATCTGCACCTCGGGGTATTTCTGCGAGAACTCCAGCAGCAAGCCGTCGAAGAAGGTTTCCCCCAACGACACCGGAACCGTCATACGCACGGGACCGGCCATATCGTCCTTCAAACGCGCCAATGCCTGACGCGCCTTTTCGACCTGGACTACCAGCGCCTGGGCCTGCGGCAACAACGCCGCGCCCGCTGCCGTCAGGCTCAAACGCCGGGTGGTCCGTTGCAACAACACCACAGAAAACTGCGCTTCGAGCTGGCTGATGCGCTTGGACAACTGGCCCTTGCTACAGCCCAATTGCTGCGCCGCCAGGGTGAAACTGCCAGCCTCGATCAACACGGCAAACGCCGCCAGATCATCCATTTCGCTCATGGATTGTTTCCATTTGAAAACCAAAGGTTGCCTATTAGTGCGCTTATCCGCAGAAAAAACCACTCTAGACTGAAACCTCGTTCAATCACTTGAGGCACAGCACGATGAAAATTCTGTTGATAGGCGCTGGCGGCACCATCGGTTCGGCGGTGGACAAAGAACTGTCGCAACGCCACGAAGTCATCCGTATCGGTCGTAACAGCGGTGATCTGAATGTCGATATCAGCGACAGCGCGTCAATCCGCAAGCTCTTCGAGAAAACCGGCAAGTTCGATGCGCTGATCTGCGCCGCCGGCAACGTGACCTTCGCGCCGCTGGATGAGATGACTGGAGACAGCTTCGCCCTCGGCCTGAAGGACAAGCTGATGGGCCAGGTCAATCTGCTGCTGATCGGCCGGGAATTCGCCAATGACGGTGCTTCGTTCACCTTTACCACCGGCGTGCTCAGTCATGATCCGATTCGCAGTGGCGCATCGGCGGCGCTGGTCAACGGAGCAATCGACAGTTTTGTTCGTGCGGCAGCCATTGAATTGCCGCGCGGTCTGCGGGTGAACTCGGTCAGCCCGACCGTGTTGCTGGAGGCTATGGGTAAATATGCGCCGTATTTCCGTGGGTATAAGCCGGTTCCGGCGGCGGATGTGGCATTGGCTTATGCGAAGAGTGTTGAAGGCTTGCAGACGGGTCAGACGTTTCACGTCGGTTAAGATCAAAGGATCGCAGCCTGCGGCAGCCCCTACAAGGGCATGTCGGGGGTTGTGATCTTTTGCATTTTGCCGACGGTCTTCATAACCCGGTGTACACGTATCCATGCAGGAGCTGCCGCAGGCTGCGATCTTTTGCATTTGACCGGCAGGCTGCGTAACGTGGCGGCACTTGTCTGGAGAGCCGAAGATGCGTGTTGCCCGTTCGTTAGTCCTTGTTGCCCTGCTGCCGTTGTTTGCCGCCTGCCAGTTGTTCGATGGCCAGCGAGAAAGTGCCTCGCACGTCGGGCAGACGCGGATGCAGGGGCAGCTGACCGCCGCTGACGGCAAACTGGTGTTCCAGCCGTGTCAGGATCAGCGCCAACTCGTCGTCAATGACATCGGTGGCACCAGCATTCTGCAGGAAGCTGCTACCTTGGCCGACGAGCAAGGCAAACTGTTCGCCGATGTTCGCGGCAAAGTCGCCGGCGATCGACTCGACCTGACTCAGCTGTATCGTGTCGAACGCTCCGGCACCGCCTGCGATGATCCGAATTTCAAACTGCTGATTCTGCGCGCCAGCGGCCACGGTCCTGAGTGGAACGTCAAAGTCAGCGGCAAAGGCATGGTCATCGACCGTGAAGGCCAGCCGCCACTCGCCGTACCTTATGTTGAAGAACAACTGGGCGACGGACGCTTCAACCTCAGCAGCGAAGCCAACAACCAGCGCATCGAATTGTGGGTCGCGCCGCAGCGCTGCGTCGACAGCAGCACTGGCAGCGTGCAGCACATGAGCGCCGAACTGCGCATCGACGGCAAGGTGCAGCGCGGTTGCGGGTATTTCGGCGGATCGCGCAACGACTGAGCGTTTTAGCCTCACCGGATCCGGCCTTTGCGGCTTATAATCGCGGCCTTCAAACGCCCTGGCGCAGTTGTGCGCCCCGCGAACCCGGATCCTCGCCATGTTACGAATCACTGAACTCAAGCTGCCAATCGACCATCCCGAAGAAGACCTGCGCCCTGCCATCGTGCAGCGCCTGGGCATCGCCAGCGATGATCTGCTCGATTTCACCTTGTTCAAGCGCAGCTACGATGCGCGCAAAAAGTCCTCCGAACTGTGCTTCATCTACACCATCGACCTCGAAGTGCGCGACGAGGCCAAGGTGTTGGGCAAGTTCGCCGACGACCGTAACGTCAACGTGGCGCCGGATGTCAGCTACAAATTCGTCGGTGAAGCACCAAGCGATCTGAGCCAGCGCCCGATCGTCGTCGGTTTCGGCCCGTGCGGGATCTTCGCCGGCCTGTTGCTGGCACAAATGGGCTTCAAGCCGATCGTCCTCGAACGCGGCACCGAAGTCCGTCAGCGCACCAAGGACACTTGGGGCCTGTGGCGGAAAAGCGTGCTCAACCCCGAGTCCAACGTGCAGTTCGGCGAAGGCGGCGCGGGCACATTCTCCGACGGCAAACTGTACAGCCAGATCAAGGACCCGAAATTCCTTGGCCGCAAAGTCCTGCACGAGTTCGTCAAGGCCGGCGCGCCGGAAGAAATCCTCTACGTCAGCAAGCCGCACATCGGTACGTTCCGTCTGACCGGCATGGTTGAAAACATGCGCGAGCAGATCCGCGAACTGGGTGGCGAAGTGCGCTTCCAGGAACGCGTCACCGACGTGCTGATCGAAGACGGCCAACTGGTCGGCGTCGAACTGGCCAGCGGTGAAACCCTGCATTCGAAACACGTGGTTCTGGCCCTCGGCCACAGTGCCCGCGACACCTTCCGCATGCTTCACAGCCGTGGCGTGTTCATGGAAGCCAAACCGTTCTCGGTGGGTTTCCGTATCGAACACCCGCAATCGCTGATCGACCGTGCGCGCTTGGGCAAGTACGCCGGACACCCGAAACTGGGTGCCGCCGACTACAAACTGGTGCACCACGCCAAGAACGGTCGTTCGGTCTACAGCTTCTGCATGTGCCCGGGCGGCACCGTGGTCGCGGCGACTTCCGAGCCGAACCGCGTGGTCACCAACGGCATGAGTCAATACTCGCGTAACGAGCGCAACGCCAACTCCGGCATCGTCGTCGGCATCACCCCGGAAGTCGATTATCCGGGCGGCCCGCTGGCGGGGATCGAGTTGCAGGAACGTCTGGAATCCCACGCCTTCATCCTTGGCGGCAGCGATTACAAGGCACCGGCGCAACTGGTTGGCGACTTCATCAACGACATTCCTTCGACCGAACTGGGCGAAGTCGAGCCGTCGTACAAACCAGGTGTAGCGCTGGGCGATCTGGCCCTGGCGCTGCCGGATTTTGCCATCGAGGCAATCCGTGAAGCGTTGCCGGCGTTCGAGAAGCAGATTCGCGGTTACTCGCTGCACGATGCGGTGTTGACCGGGATCGAGACCCGCACTTCCTCGCCGCTGCGCATTACCCGTAACGAGACGCTGCAGAGCATGAACGTGAAGGGCTTGTTCCCGGCTGGTGAAGGCGCGGGTTATGCAGGCGGGATTCTGTCGGCGGGTGTGGACGGGATTCGTATTGCTGAAGCCGTGGCGCGCGACATCCTCGGCCTGACTGACTGACACAAAACCCTGTAGGAGTGAGCCTGCTCGCGATAGCGGTAGTCCATTCAACATCAAAGTTGAATGCTATTCCGCCATCGCGAGCAGGCTCACTCCTACAGTTGATTTCGCTGTGTCAGATGTTGGCGCGTAGCACTGAAGTCGGCAGCGCCTCACCACGCTCGGCGCTCGCCGCCACTGCCTCGATCAACCCAGCCAACTCGTACCCCTGAGCCTTCAGCCAATCCTGATCGTAATAGGTGTCGGCATAGCGTTCGCCGCCATCGCACAGAATCGCCACGATCGACCCCGACTCCCCCGCCGCTTTCATCTGCTGCGCCGCCATCAGTGCACCAATCAGATTGGTCCCGCTCGAGCCGCCAACATGCCGACCCAGGCGCTGCGCCAGATAATGCATGGCCGCCAGCGACAAGGCATCCGGCACTTTGACCATCGCATCGATCACTTTGGGCAGGAACGACGCTTCGACGCGCGGCCGGCCAATGCCTTCAATGCGCGAACCGCAATCCAGGCGCAGACTGGCGTCGCCGGTCTGGTAGTAATCGAAAAACACCGAACGCTCGGCATCGGCGCACAACACGCGGGTGCAATGCTGGCGATAGCGCACGTAACGGCCGAGGGTCGCGGTGGTGCCGCCGGTGCCGGGGCTGGAAATCAGCCAGCTTGGCTCGGGATGCTTTTCGTAACGCATCTGCTGGAAGATCGACTCGGCGATGTTGTTGTTCGCGCGCCAGTCGGTGGCTCGTTCGGCGTAGGTAAACTGGTCGATGAAATGGCCACCATGTTCACGGGCCAGGCGCTCGGATTCGGCGTAGATCTGCGTCGGATCTTTCACCAGATGGCTCTGGCCGCCATAGAAGGCAATCTGCGCGATCTTCTCTTTGGAAGTGGTTGCCGGCATCACCGCAATAAACGGCAGGCCGAGCATCCGCGCGAAATACGCTTCGGAAATCGCCGTCGAACCGCTGGACGCCTCGATCACCGGCGCACCCGGTTTCAACCAGCCGTTACACAATGCATAGAGAAACAGCGAGCGCGCCAGCCGATGCTTGAGGCTGCCGGTCGGGTGGCTCGACTCATCCTTGAAATACAACTCGATGCCTGCAAAACCCGGCAGCGGCAAAGGGATCAGGTGGGTGTCGGCGCTGCGCTGGAAGTCCGCCTCGATAATGCGGATGGCTTCGCGGGCCCACTGTCGGTTGTCGCTCATGGTGATGGTTCTCGTTGAATCGGGCAGGAGATCGGCCTCTATGAAGGCTCACTCATCAGCTTAGGAAAAAACCTACATCGCGCACAGGTACAGCTGAGTCTCAATATGTCAGGCAACTGCTAGGCTCACCGTGGCTTGGGCCAGACACCTTGTAACGACATATAACAAAAAAGAATATAACTTTTGTTTTAACAACTAACAGTACGGGTTAGGGTGTCCCACCTTTTTGACGATTCGATGGAGAGCGACCTTGCCTCTGCGTAGCACTTTCACGCGTTTCTTTCAGTTGGAAGCTGCCAGCGGTCTGTTATTGATCGCCGCGGCCATTCTGGCTCTGATTATCAACAACTCGCCACTGTCGTGGCTGTACACCGGCCTGCTCGACACCCCCGTGGTGGCGCAGATCGGTGCGTTGAAAATCGCTAAACCCCTGCTGCTGTGGATCAACGACGGCCTGATGGCGATGTTCTTCCTGCTCATCGGCCTGGAAGTGAAGCGCGAAGTCCTCGACGGCCAGCTGTCGAAACCGTCGCAGATCGTCCTGCCCGGTGCCGCTGCGATTGGCGGCATGCTGGTGCCGGCGCTGATCTACTGGTTCCTCAACCGTGACAATCCGGCAGCCCTCGACGGCTGGGCGATTCCGACCGCCACCGACATCGCCTTCGCCCTCGGCGTGCTGGCCTTGCTCGGCAAGCGCGTTCCGGTATCGCTGAAGCTGTTTCTGATGACCCTGGCGATCATCGATGACCTCGGCGCCATCGTGATCATCGCGATCTTCTATTCCGGCGAACTCTCGACCCTGTCGCTGGGTCTGGCGGCGGCGTGTATCGCGGCGCTGGTGGCGATGAACCGGCTCGGGGTGGTCAAGCTCGGGCCGTACATGATCATCGGCCTGATCCTTTGGGTTTGTGTACTCAAGAGCGGTGTCCATGCAACGCTGGCGGGTGTCACGTTGGCCTTCTGCATCCCGCTGCGCACGAAAAACGCCGAGCCGTCGCCACTGCTGACCCTCGAACATGCGCTGCACCCGTGGGTGGCTTACGGCATTCTGCCGCTGTTCGCCTTCGCCAACGCCGGCCTGTCGCTGAGCGGCGTCACCGTCGAAAGCTTCACTCACCACGTGCCGATGGGCATTGCGGTTGGTCTGCTGCTGGGCAAGACCGTCGGCGTGTTCGGCCTGACCTGGCTGGCCGTGAAGATCGGCATCGCCACCCTGCCGCAAGGCGCCAACTGGGGCCAGGTCATGGGCGTGGCGATTCTCTGCGGGATCGGCTTCACCATGAGCCTGTTTGTCGGTTCGCTGGCGTTTGAACCGGGTGTGAGCGATTACGCCGGGATGGACCGGATGGGGATTTTGACCGGGTCGATTCTGGCGGCGCTGATTGGTTATGCGGTGACGGCGGCGGCGAGTCGCCGAAACACAGTACTGAATCCTGCGTAGAACACCTGTGGCGAGGGGATTTATCCCCGTTGGGCTGCGAAGCGGCCCCCGCTTTTAAATTAAGAGCTGGGGGACTGCTGCGCAGTCCAACGGGGATAAATCCCCTCGCCACAAGTGCCGCCATACTGATACACAGCGACTAATCCCCACGTCTTTAGAGACGCGTCCTACAGCCACCATTTTCCTGCTTCGTTAACGTTACGCAGCCCTTTGCGAAGGGCTGTCGACGGATGAACGAAAGGACGATCAGTGGCTGGCAACAAGGACATTCCCCGGGTTCAAAACCCACCGCAAGGCGACGGGCATCACGTCACCTACCGCTACATGACGGCCACTGAACTGGCCGAGCGCGACGCCAGACAAAATGCTTACGACGCCATGCTGGCCCGACAGGATGCTTTCGAGCGCAGCCGTGAGGTGGCGGTCAAAAAAGCCGAGCCCGTTCGGGCTGGCTGTGTATTCGCCAAGTCCTGCAATCTGCCGGATGCAATTATCGATTACTCCAGTCCTTCGGGGATGGTGCCGACTGACAGCCTGAAGGATTACGGCGAGCTGATTTTGCTGGGCGCGCGTGAGGCTGATGACAGCGGCGAGGTCCCTCTCAAGAAAATCGGTGCGACAGCCATCCCGGCCGGGTTTGGTAGTCTGGCGTTGGCCGGTTCGGTGTTTGAAACACTGCCCGCTGTGATATCCAGTGCGGCTGTTGCGCCTTTGGTGGGTTTGGTAGCGCTGTTCATGCCATCGAGTCTTGGCGACAGCGCGTTGTATACCGATGAGCAGTTGCGCGGACTTGAGCAGGCGCGAACACGAGTTCGGCTGAGCATCGAACAACAGGCCGACGGCCGCCTGAACGGTTACGGTTTTTACACAGGCAAGAATCGCGACTGGGAAATGGTTGATGTCGTGCAGTTCACCGCGCGCGGTAGCCAGTTCATTGCGGATCTGGGTGAAGGCGTCGAACTGATCTGGACGCCTGCTGTGGATGGCTCAGACATCCTCGGCATCCCCGCTTTAGAGACTGCACCGCAGGCACCCCATATTTGGGTTTATCCGCCGACGAAAGCGGCGGATGGGATTTTGGTCAACCCGGTTTATCCGCCGGAGTATCGGGATTTTATTCTGGTGTTTCCGGCTAATTCGGGTGTTAGGCCGGTATACATCGTAGTCAGCACATCATCACGTAAAGGCTTACCGTCCGCGGGGCATAGTTATCATAGGCCTCCAAAAGCAGAGGAAATCACTGCATTTCCCGGACTGATAAAGGTGCAGAAAAAGAATCCCATACAAGGAGGCGGAGGACTTCGGGAACGGTGGAAAGATGCGAAAGGTAGAAAAATCTACGAGTGGGATTCGATGCACGGAGAGCTGGAGGTTTACCGAGCAAGTGACGGAACTCACCTAGGCGCGTTTGACCCCTTTACAGGGGAGCGACGCGAAGATGCGAAAGATGAAAGAAGCATCAGAAAAAAATATTTGTGAGGTTGATGATGGGATTAAAACTGAGGCTAGAGTGGTACGACAAGCAAAACCATCTATGCGAGGGTGAAGAGTATTCCAAGGATTTAGGTGATGATGAAACCGTTTTGAATGCTTTGGGTATACCTGTGGAAAACAACATAAACAATGGCGGTTTCAATGTTCTCGAAGATTGGATTCGAATCATTCAGCCGTATTTTCAACATGGCATCGTCTTCAAAACTTACGATTATCAGATCTCTTTTGACTACAGCGATGTCTGGTGACGGTCTCTTATGATTTATAGGATTGAAGCATTCGATAGGAAAACAGAGTTTCTCGTTTTTGAAGAAGACCTGCCTAGCGGATGCGACGAGAACCTGGCTGCTATCATGAATTGGTCTTGTAAGCAGGAAGGCTGGGAGGGTTACGATCTTTCAAATAATCAGCTTGCCGCGCTGGAGAAACTGCTGGAAAGGAATGTCTTCGATCCGAAGTACACCTTCCAACTGACGTGCAATGGACGTTGAAACGCATTAAAAAAACCCCGACCAGTCACCTGATCGGGGTTTTCTTTAACAACTCGCTATCGCTTAGTGCGAAACGCGGCTCGTCCCGCCAACAGTCGAAATCCGCACGCGCTCGCCAACGCGGAACACTTCGTTCTCCTGAACCTGCTGCACATAGGCGCGCATGCTGCCGTCGTCTTCACGTACGGTGATTTCCACACCTTGCGTACGGGTCAGGCCTTCTTCAGTGGCCGAACTAATCAAGCCACCCGCCACCGCACCGATGACTGCAGCAACGATGCTGCCCTTGCCACCGCCAACGGCTGCACCGGCGAGGTCGCCCATCGGGGTCGGCGGGATCGGCTTCACCATGAGCCTGTTCGTCGGCTCGTTGGCGTTTGAACCGGGTGTGAGCGATTACGCGGGGATGGACCGGATGGGGATTTTGACCGGATCGATTCTGGCGGCGCTGATTGGTTATGCGGTGACGGCGGCGGCGAGTCGCCGAAACACAGTATTGAATCCTGCGTAGAACACCTGTGGCGAGGGGATTTATCCCCGTTGGGCTGCGAAGCGGCCCCCGCTTTTAAATTAAGAGCTGGGGGACTGCTGCGCAGTCCAACGGGGATAAATCCCCTCGCCACAAGTGCCGCCATACTGATACACAGCGACTAATCCCCACGTCTTTAGAGACGCGTCCTACAGCCACCATTTTCCTGCTTCGTTAACGTTACGCAGCCCTTTGCGAAGGGCTGTCGATGGATGAACGAAAGGACGATCAGTGGCTGGTAACAAGGACATTCCTCGGGTTCCCAACCCACCGCAAGGCGACGGGCATCACGTCACCTACCGCTACATGACGGCCACTGAACTGGCCGAGCGCGACGCCAGACAAAATGCTTACGACGCCATGCTGGCCCGACAGGATGCTTTCGAGCGCAGCCGTGAGGTGGCGGTCAAAAAAGCCGAGCCCGTTCGGGCTGGCTGTGTATTCGCCAAGTCCTGCAATCTGCCGGATGCAATTATCGATTACTCCAGTCCTGCGGGGATGGTGCCGACTGACAGCCTGAAGGATTACGGCGACCTGATTTTGCTGGGCGCGCGTGAGGCTGATGACAGCGGCGACGTCCCTCTCAAGAAAATCGGTGCGACAGCCATCCCAGCCGGGTTTGGTAGTCTGGCGTTGGCCGGTTCGGTGTTTGAAACACTGCCCGCTATGATATCCAGTGCGGCTGTTGCGCCTTTGGTGGGTTTGGTCGCGCTGTTCATGCCATCGAGTCTTGGCGACAGCGCATTGTATACCGATGAGCAGTTGCGCGGACTTGAGCAGGCGCGAACACGAGTTCGGCTGAGCATCGAACAACAGGCCGACGGCCGCCTGAACGGTTACGGTTTTTACACAGGCAAGAATCGCGACTGGGAAATGGTTGATGTCGTGCAGTTCACCGCGCGCGGTAGCCAGTTCATTGCGGATCTGGGTGAAGGCGTCCAACTGATCTGGACGCCGGCTGTGGACGGTTCCGACATCCTCGGTATTCCGGCGTTGGAGGCTGCACCGCAGGCGCCGCATATTTGGGTGTATCCGCCGACGAAAGCGGCGGATGGGATTCTGGTCAACCCGGTTTATCCGCCGGAGTACAGGGATTTTATTCTAGTTTTTCCACTAGGCTCGTTGGTTCAGCCGGTTTATATAGTTGTAAGTAAACTTCCTGACCACAAGTATTACGACGACCCGGAAACACTTCCCGCATTCCCCGATACGAAAAGGGTGAAGTCAAAAGCTTCCGTACAGGGAGGGGGAAAGAAAAGAGCCCGCTGGCTTGATCGAAAGAGCCGGATATATGAGTGGGACTCCAAAAGCGGTGCTGTCGAAATTTATGACAAATTAGGAATACACCTAGGAGAGTTCGATCACGTAACCGGGAAGCAAACCAAAAAAGCGAAGCCGGGCCGGACGACTCCCAAATAACTCAAGAACGAGAAAAACTATGCGTTACCTATCTATCACTGGATTCTTGCCTGACGAAGCAAAAGACGATTCATTGCAGTTCGAGCTACTGATAAAAGACTACGAGCTAAACCAAGCATTAGCACAATTAACAGAATCAAAATCCCTTGATGATCTGGAACCAGGTGAACTGGAAATGACTGATACTCAAATAAAGCAAGCCGCGGAACTCTTGAACACCGAGTTCCCGGAAGGCTTGGAATATTTCATTGGAACCCGAGCATTATCTTGACGAACGAGGGTGCAAAAAACAAAAACCCCGACCAGTCACCTGATCGGGGTTTTTCTTTACCCTACATCCCGCTTAGTGCGAAACGCGGCTGGTCCCGCCGACGGTGGAGATGCGCACGCGCTCGCCAACGCGGAACACTTCATTCTCCTGAACCTGCTGCACATAGGCGCGCATGCTGCCGTCGTCTTCACGTACGGTGATTTCCACACCTTGCGTACGGGTCAGGCCTTCTTCAGTCGCCGAACCAATCAAGCCACCCGCCACCGCACCGATGACTGCAGCAACAATGCTGCCCTTGCCACCGCCGATCGCGCTGCCGCCGACGCCGCCGACTGCTGCACCGGCGATGCCGCCGATCGGGGTTTTGGTGCCTTCAATTTTCACCGGGCGCAGGGATTCGATGGTGCCCATGCGAATCGTCTGCACGCGACGTGCTTCGTCACGGGAGTAGGAGTCACCGGTCAGGCTCGATTGGCAGCCGGTAAGCAACATCGCCATCGTGGAAAAGGAAGCAACCAGCAGAACAGACTTACGCATAGCATCAACTCCAAAAGAACATATATTCATTAAACTCCGTGGCTTGACGCCTGTCACGACGCAGCCCGGACAAATTCGCTTTCATTCAGGCACGGTACAGACGCCTGCACGCTTTCGCTGACATAGCCCCTACAGTAGCGCCAAATTGGCAAACCTGCGCCACCGAGGCCAAGGATTTTCATGGATTACTTCATCATCGTCGTCACCACTGCCGCCGGTTTGTACTTCCATTGGTGGTTGTACAGACGGATCAAGCGCTGGATGGATCGCGACCTGGCGCTGTCACTGGCGGGTAAGGATGAGGGCAAACGTGCCTTCATGCTTGACCAGCTGGCGCGCGCTCAGGCGCAGAAGATCAAGCGCCGGGATCTGCCGAAGTGGCTTGAGGCCGCGTCAGCAGGCTATCCCGCTCGGTAGACTGTTCAGGGTGCCAGACGTTCAAGAATCCAGTCGGCGCCTTGCACACGGTAGTTGAGGCGATCGTGCAGGCGGCTTGGACGGCCCTGCCAGAACTCGATGCGCTCCGGCAGCAAGCGGTAACCGCCCCAGTGTTCCGGGCAGTCGGGCTGTGTGTCGGAAAAGCGCTGCTCGGTTGCCTTGAGCAAATCTTCCAGTTCACCGCGCCCGTCGATCACCCGACTCTGCGGCGATGCCCAGGCACCGAGACGGCTGCCCAGCGGCCGCACCTGATAATACGCATCGGACTCTTGCGGCGTGACCTTCACCACGCGCCCTTCGATGCGCACCTGGCGCTCCAGGGTTGGCCAGAAAAAGGTCATGGCGGCAAACGGATTTGCCGCCAGTTGCTGGCCCTTGGCGCTGTCATAGTTGGTGAAGAACGTGAAGCCCTGCTCGTCCAGGCCCTTGAGCAGCAGAATGCGGCAATGCGGACGCCCGTCAGCATCGACCGTGGCCAGGGTCATGGCGTTGGCTTCAACCGGCGCCTGTTCGGTTTTCACCGCGTCGGCAAACCACTGGTGAAACAGCGCAAACGGCTCGGCCGGGGCTTGCGCCTCGGTCAGGCCATCGCGGGTGTAATCACGACGCATATCTGCCAGAGCCTGGGTCATGGCGCATTCCTTTTCGTTAGCGGATCACTTTTTGGTGGTATCGGTCGCGGCGACTTTCTTGTCGGTCGCGGCCGCTTTGGCTGGCGTGGTTTTCTTCGCTGGAGCCTTGGCTGGAGCTTTTTTCGCCGGAGCCTTGGCTGCGGCTTTCTTGGCCGGTGCTTTTTTGGTGGCCGGCACCGCTGCTTTTTTCGTTGCTGGAGCCGGGGTGACCGGTTTGGCGACTGGCTTGACGTCTTGCGCAGCGACCATGGTCACTGGTTTCGGCGCTGGCATGTTGTACTTGCTCAGCAGGGCTACCATGGTGTTTTGCGGGGTCACCAGCAGTTCGACGCGACGGTTCAGGGCGCGGCCTTCAACGCTGTCGTTGGCTGCGCGCGGGGCTTCGGAACCCATGCCGCGCAGCATCAGGCGATCACGCTGCAAACCGCTGAGGCGGAAGATCGCCGCAATGGCCTGGGCACGTTCCTGGCTCAGTTTGATGTTGGCCGGTGCGGCGCCACTCGAGTCGCTGTGACCGAGCACCAGAACGGCGGTTTTCGGGTCGGCTTCGAGGATTTTCGCTACACGGGTGAACGGGCCGAGAGTCACCGGCAGCAGCATGGCTGGACGATCCGGGTTGAAGGAGCCTTCGACCGGCGCGGTGACCACCAGCACGTTTTCACGGCGTTCAAGTTGCAGATTGCTGTCCTTGACCGCTTCACGCAGGCGCGGCTCGTAGTCGTCAAGCCAGGCCTGGGTGACTTTTGGATCTGGCATCGGCACGGCTTGGGCGGTTGCTTGATCCTTGCCGCCGAACGGCCACCACCATTTGCTGCCGGTGTCGGCGTCAGCCTTGGCCACGGCGACCGGCTTCCTGGCTTCCGGTGCGACTTCAGCCTTCATGTCAGCCTTGGCCGCTGCATCATCGGAACCGAAAGGCCAGTACCAAGGATTGCTGCTTTCGGTTTTCGCCACCGGAGCAGTGGCGGCAGGTTTCATTGGGGCTGGAACCGGAGCCGGCTCTTTGGCCGCCACTTTGTCGGAAGAACCGAACGGCCACCAACTGCCGCCGTCCGCATCGTTTTTCGGGGTCTGTGCACAACCGGTGATCGCTACACACAGGGCCAGGGCGAGGGTCTTTTTAGATGACATTGAAAATCCACAAAATGAAGTAATGAAAAATCAGAGCACTTTCGCCCGGATAAACAGCCGTTTTGAATCGAAAATCACGCCGAGGTTCCGACCCTGGAACTTCTAATGACGCTTTACAGACAAGTGGCAAGTACCCGCGCGAGCTTTTGCGCGCGCGGATCCATCAAAACGTAAGGCCCAAGGGTATTTGTCACAAAACCAAACGCGACATCATGCTCAGGGTCAGCAAAACCGATGGAACCGCCCGCCCCCGGATGACCGAATGCACGCGGGCCGAGGCCGTACGTGGCATTCGGCACGTCCGGTTGATCGAGCATGCAGCCGAGGCCAAAGCGGGTGCGGGTCAGCAACGTCTTGTCTTCGCCGAGGCTGTGTTCGCGGGTCAGCTCTTCGAGCATGTCGCTTTCGAGCAGGCTGCCGTCGAGCAGACCGGCGTAGAACCCGGCGAGACTGCGCGCATTACCGTGGCCGTTGGCCGCCGGTTGCTGCATGCGTCGCCATTCCGGTTTGTTGGTGCTAGTGAGCACCGACGGCGGATTGGTAAAAGCGCGGGTGGTCATGGCGGTCGGTTCGCGCATGGTCACTTGCAGCAGGCGTTGCGCGGCGGCGTCGCCGGCATTGCCTTTGCCGCGAGCAATATGTGCGACACGGTGAAATTCTTCGTCAGCCAGACCGACATGAAAATCCAGGCCCAACGGCTTGGCCACGCGGGCGACAATCGATTCGCCCGGGCCACGACCGTCGGCGCGTCGGAGCAATTCGCCGACCAGCCAGCCGTAAGTGATCGCGGCGTAACCGTGACCGGTGCCCGGTGTCCACCACGGTGCTTCGGCGGCGAGCGCGTCGACCATGGTTTGCCAGTCGTAGAGGGCTTCTGGCGCCAGCAGTTCGCGCAGGGCCGGCAAACCGGCCTGGTGGCAGAGCAATTGGCGCAGGGTCACGGCTTCTTTGCCGGCAGCGGCGAATTCCGGCCAGTAGCGCGCGACCGGAACATCGAGTTGCAACTTGCCTTCAGCGACCAGTTGCAGCGCAGTGACAGCGGTGAACGTCTTGGTGCAGGAGAACAGGTTGGCGATGGTGTCGCTGTGCCAGGCCTCGGCGCCATCCTTGTCGGCGGTACCGGACCAGAGGTCGAGGACGGTCTCTCCGCCGACCTTGATGCACAGGGCTGCGCCGCGCTCCTGGGGATCGTCGAACAGTGCGGCGAAAGCCTCGCGCACTGCTTCGAATTGAAGCTCGTAATGTCCCTGAATCTGCACCCGCAACTCCCCCGCGACAACGCTCTACAAAGTGGCCCGCATTGTTCCAGCCCTTGAGGGATTTTGGAACAGCTGCGGGCCAGACGGTTAAAAGCAGAATCAAAAGATCGCAGCCTGCGGCAGCTCCTACATGGGGTTGCGTTCCTTTTGTAGGAGCTGCCGAAGGCTGCGATCTTTTAGCGTTTCAAACCTTAATGACCATTCCCCGAATGCCCACCCGCATGCCCTGCTCCCGGCCCTTTGCCGGCCTCGCCCTTGCGCCCGCCCTCAGCTTCATGCCCTGCCGCAGCGGCGGCTTTCTCAGCTTCTTTGCCAAGTTGATCAATCGCCTGAAGATTGCTCTTGCGCACCGTTTCAACAAAGCCCTGATACGGCAGATCTGTAACGCCGACCAGACCGAAGTGACCGTTCTCGCCGTCGAGCAAACGCCCGGTCACCGGTTGATCGAGATACTGGAACCAATGCACGCCGACAATCGACGGCTCGCTCAAGGCCTGCTTGAGGAAGTTGGCGTAGGCCGGGCCGCGATCTTCTTCTTTGCTCAGTTGCGTCACGCCGCCCCAGAACGGGCCGCGATCGGCGGAGCCAAAGTTGAACTCGGTGATCAACACCGGCTTGTCCAGTGCGCCCAGCGCAGCGAAGTCGTAACCGTCCTGAGGCTTGAGCGTGTACATGTTGAAGCTCAGCACATCGCAATATTGCGCGCAGGACGCCACGGCTTCCGGGGTACTGATGGCGAAGCGGCCGCCGAGGAGCATCTGGTTCGGCGCGTGCCATTTCAGCGAGTCGGAAATGGTCTTGAAGTAGGTGTCGGCAAAGACCTTCTGGAAGTATTTGAAATCCGCCTCGATTTCCGGATGTTCCGGGCTCGGCAACGGTGGTTCGAAGCCCGGGTCTTCCATCAACTCCCACGCCGGCAGGTCAATGCCCCAAGCCTTCGACAGTCCGGCCTGGTTGCGGTACTTGTCACGCAGCTGCTTGAGGAAGGCGCGTTTGGCCGGCACGTCGGTGGTCATTTTCAGCGTGCCGTAAGCCAGCGCGTAGCGGGATTTCGGGTCATCGCCGGGGCCGGCCCAAGCCAATTCGTTGTCAGCGTAATAGCCGATCAGCCAGGGATCATCGCGATGATCGCGGGCGGCGATGGCCACGGCACGCTCGGTGGCCATGGCGAAGCGCGGATCGAACGGATCAGGCATGCCGCCCCACCAGTCGCTGCCGGTGCTGATACTGGTGTAATCGCCGACGATAGAAAGGGGCAAGGTGTACGGCACGCGTTCGGCTTCACTCAGCGAATCGGCGCTCCAGTTGCCGACCGTGTTGAAGCCCCAGGCTTGCAGGCGATCGAGCGTGTGGTTGGCCCACTGCTGCTGATCGATCATCGCCTTGCACGGCACGGCAACCTTTTCAGTGGTCACTTGAACGGTTTCAGTCTTGGCCGCTTCAGCGACGCCGGACTTCGGCTCGGCCGGCACGGCGGCAGGTTCTGCGGCTTTGGCGGCGGCGGTCTCAGTGGCTTCAGCCTTCGCCGCTGCAGCGACCCCGGATTTAACTTCGCTTTGCGCTTTGCACGGTTCGCCGTATACACGCTGCAGGTTGGCGCCATAGAAGTCGTACCAACGCCCGTTGCCGTAGCCTCGCCCCTGATCGGCGCCATTGCCGCCACGGTTGTCGCCTTCACCGAAGTGACTGGCCAACGGTTCGTCAGGTTCAGGCAAAGATTCGAACATGTACTCGCGACCGGCCACGTAAGTCTGGCTGACGTCGGGGCTGATGGTATTGACGCCGAGGGAGTAGAACGGATGCCCCTCAGGCGTGACCAGATACCAGCGACCGTCACGCTTTTCCGTGCGGAAAAAGCCACTGGCCTTGAACGCCGGGCCTTTGTTCCAGCCACCGAACTTGTCCAGCGAGGACTTCTCGCGCTCGGCCAGCCAGGTTTTCAGCTGTTGCTGTTCCTTGGCGGCGGCAGATTTCAGTTGTTCGTCACTGCTGACTTTTTCCGGCCATTTGCTGCGGGTCGATTGCCCGTAAGCGTCGACCAGATTGCCGTAAACAGCCTGGGTCACCGAGTCGCCGTCCTGAACACCGAAACGCTCGAGCAGCAAGCTCTGCGCGACTTTCGGCTGATCCATCGACAAGCTCACCGAGACCACCTGGCTGCGATCGATCTCACCGCTGCTGCTGGCGAGCAAAATACGCTGGCCATCGACGGTCATCGGCATCGGCGGCCCGGCCTTCATGCCTTGGCTCAACGGTGTCGAGGCGACCAGCGGCACCAGCAACGTCTGCGCAGGACCGGCCGGCAGATCGACGCGACTGACCAGCGTGCGGCCGTCATTGCTCTGAATTTGCACGTAAACGGTGACGGCCCAGTTCATCGCGCTCTGCAAACGCAGGGTCATCATCGCGGATTGCGACCAGTCCCAGGCACCGGTCTGCGGGGTCAGGCGCAAAGTCGGGCGGACCACCGGGTTGAAGGTTACCCGGCGCAGCACTTCGCCTTCTGCCGTTTGCTCGGCGTTGGCTTGCGGCAGATCAGCGTTTTCGGTGGCAATTTTCACCACGTCGGCAGGGCGGACAAAGTTGAACAGGGTCTGCTGACCGGCGGGTGCCGCGAACAATGGCGCAGCGAAGATCAAGGCGAAAACGGCAGGCAACGAACGGCGAATCATAAGAACGGAGTTCTCCCTAGCGACCAACATTGGCCAATGGAAAAGCGATGGCAGAGAGATAGACAGCACGGCGGGCAAAACTGCCCACCGATGTCTCAGGATATTTCACGACGGAAGGGAGGCAACGCATTGAGGATCGCTTTGCCATAGCGCTGGGTGACCAGCCGCCGATCCAGCAAAGTGATGGTGCCGCGGTCTTCTTCGGTACGCAGCAGTCGCCCGCAGGCCTGCACCAGTTTCAGCGAGGCGTCGGGCACGGAAATTTCCATGAACGGATTACCGCCACGGGCCTCGATCCATTCCGACAGCGCCGCTTCGACCGGATCATCCGGCACCGAAAACGGGATCTTGGCGATCACTACGTGTTCGCAATACGCGCCGGGCAAGTCGACGCCTTCGGCAAAACTGGCGAGGCCGAACAGTACGCTGGAGTCACCGCCATCAACCCGCGCCTTGTGCTTGTTCAGGGTTTCCTGTTTCGACAGGTTGCCTTGAATGAACACTTGCTTGCGCCAGTCGCGGTCGAGGCCGTCGAACACGTCCTGCATCTGTTTGCGCGAAGAGAACAACACCAGCGTGCCGCGTGAGCCTTCGACCAGATCCGGCAGATCACGAATGATCGCGGCGGTGTGCGCGGGAGCATCGCGCGGATCGGCTTTCAGATCCGGCACTCGCAGCACACCGGCATCGGCGTGATGGAACGGGCTCGGCACCACGGCGGTGACGGCTTTTTTCGGCAGGCCGGCGCGCATGCGGAAGCGGTCGAAAGTGCCCAGCGCGGTCAGCGTTGCCGAGGTCACCAGACAGCCGTAAGCCACGTTCCACAGGCTGCGGCGCAAGGTTTCGGCGGCGAGGATCGGGCTGGCGTTGACCTCGATGTCGAACAACGAACCGCTTTCGGCGAGGGTCAGCCAACGCGCCATCGGCGGGCTGTCTTCCGGGTCTTCGGCGGTAAACGCGGTCCACAGCTCCCAGTTGCCCGACGCTCGGGACAACAGGCTGCCGAACAGCGGATACCACTCTTCGGCCTGATTGCTGGCGATGCCGATGTTGACCTCGCCGTCCATGCCTTCCTTGAGCAGGTCGGTCAAACGCGTGAACAGATCGTTCAAGCGCGAGAAACCTTTCTTCAGCTCGATGCCCATTTCGCGCATGTGTTCAGGAATCACCCCGGCGACGAAACGATGACGCGGACGCTCACGGCCTTCGACGTCCTCGCCGGGCTTGAAGTCGGCAACCTGCTCGCAAGCGCTGAACATGAACTGTTGCTGGGCCTTGATCTCGCGCGCCAGCTCCGGCACCTGCTCGATCAACTTGCCGAGATCGCCCGGCAGCGGGTGCTGGGCGAGCAATTTGGTGAGGTTCTTCGCGGTGGTTTCCAGCCAGTCGGCGGTGGAGCGCAGGCGCGTGTAGTGGGCGAAGTGGCCGATCGCCTTGTCCGGCAGGTGGTGGCCTTCGTCGAACACGTAAATGGTGTCGCGCGGGTCCGGCAGTACCGCACCGCCGCCCAGCGCCAGGTCAGCGAGGACCATGTCGTGGTTGGTGACAATCACGTCGACCTTGCCCATGCCTTCGCGGGCCTTGTAGAAGGCGCACTGGCCGAAGTTCGGGCAATGACGGTTGGTGCACTGGCTGTGATCGGTGGTCAGCCGCGCCCAGTCGGCGTCTTCCAGCGCGTTGGGCCAGCTGTCGCGGTCACCGTCCCATTTATTCCCGGCAAGCTTCTCGATCATGCTGGTGAACAGCTTCTGACTGGCCTCATCGACCTCGATCTTGAAGCCTTCTTCTTCGAACAGCTGGGCGGTGGCGGTTTGCGCGTGACCTTCCTGCAGCAACATGTCGAGCTTGGACAGGCACATGTAGCGGCCACGGCCCTTGGCCAGGGCGAAGGTGAAATTCAGCCCGCTGTTGCGCATCAGGTCGGGCAAATCCTTGTAGACGATCTGCTCTTGCAGCGCGACGGTCGCGGTGGCGATGACCAGTCGCTTGCCGGCGGCTTTCGCAGTCGGGATCGCCGCCATGCTGTAGGCCACGGTCTTGCCGGTACCGGTGCCGGCTTCCACCGCAACAATTGCGGGGTCGCCACTGCGCCGGCCTTCGTCGTCGGTGTCGATATCCCCGAGGACTTTGGCGATTTCAGCGATCATCAGGCGCTGGCCGTAACGCGGCTTGAGGCTCTTGGCTTCAAGAAAACGCGAGTAGGCGCCCTGGATCGTGGTTTTGAGTTCAGTGCTGATCATTGAGTGTCGGGCGCAAAAAACGCTGGATAAATTTTCAGTGGTTTGGATCGGCGGCTATCATACCCCGCGAATCGATCCTGCGCAGAACGGAGTAACCCAATGACACTTTTTAGCCTCGTTTATCCCCTGCATGTCCTGTCCGCCCTGGTCTGGGTCGGCGGCATGTTTTTCGCCTGGATGGTCCTGCGCCCGGCGGCTGTGAAGGCCCTCGACGGCCCTGCCCGACTGACCCTGTGGGTGGAAGTGTTTCAAGGTTTTTTCCGCTGGGTCTGGGTCGCGGTGATCTTGTTGCCGATCAGCGGTGTGGGCATGTTGCATCTGCAGCAGGTCGGGTTTGAGACCGCGCCGAAATATGTGCAAGTGATGATCGGGTTGTACGTGGTGATGACGGCGCTGTTTATCCGGATTCAAGGCTTGATGCTGCCGGAGCTGCGCACGGCGGTGGAAGCGAAGGACTGGCCGACAGGCGCGGCGGTGCTGGGGCGGATTCGCCGGGTGGTGGGGCTTAACTTGATTGTGGGGTTGGTGCTGGTGGCAATTGCGGCGGCTCGGCCGATGATTTGAAGATCGGGGATTAGATCAAAAGCCCCTCACCCTAGCCCTCTCCCGGGGGGAGAGGGGACTGAATGGGGGATATTGAAGAGATACGCCGACTTGAAAATTCTCTGCCGAATCCATAATCGACTCGGTTTTTCAGGTCGATGGATAGCGTGAGTCACCTCGGTCGGCCCCCTCTCCCTCCGGGAGAGGGCTGGGCGGGCGGCGTTCCGATGAGGGTCTGCTTTTACAGGCGCTGCACGGTCACGGCACCCGCCGCGCCCACCGGCCCAGGCTGGCCATCCGTCCCGGCCTTGCCATTTTTGCCGCCATCAGCGCGATACACCAGGCAGCCCTTGGACTTGCCACCCTTCCCTGCTTTACCGCCAACACCCGCCGGGCCACCGGCACCGCCGGTGACGTTCACCTTGATCAGCTCAGCCGGAAACTCGCGTGGCACCTCAAGTCGCACCAGCGCACCCGGTGCACCCGGCTGACCGTCACTGCCATTGCTGCCATCAAAACCATGTCCGGCCGAGCCATAAGTGCAGCCCGGATCTTCACCGTTGCCGCCATCCAGCCCGACAAAACCCGGTGCGCCAGTGCCGCCACGGGCATCGACCAACAGTTGCGGCGCATTCAACGCCTTGAATTGCAGATTCAGATTGCGCCCGGCACGCGCGGCTTTTTCATAAGTACCCGGCGCGCCACGCGCGGTGATCTGGCTGCCATCGCTCAACTCGGCGCGAATGACTTTCAGGTCCAGAGCCTGTTCACCCGGGACAATCGCAATACGTGCTTCATGGCCAAGACGTAGTTCACCGACACTCAACTCGGTCACGTTCGCCGGAATCAACAGCGTGCCGTAATCGGCGACTTCAAGCTTCTCCAATTGCAAAGTGCTGGCAGTGTTGGGCAAGCGCATCAACGAATTGGTTTCGACACTGACCACCTGGGCACAGGCCAAAGGGCTGATGAATGCAGCGAGCAGGCAAAGTTTACGCATGGGAAGAAGCCTCCGGAGCGGCCGGGGCCGGGATGGTTTGCAGGTGGAATACGCCGAACAGCAGGATGCGGCCACGGTCACGCCAAGGGTGCGGCCGGCCTTTGAGGCTGCGGTTGCACAGCAGCACTTCGATTATGTGGATCAGCAACAGCAGAGCGCCGGCCAGATTGACCAGCAAATGCAGCGGATGAACGAACGGCACCAATTGATTGGCCAGCACCACGCAGCAGAACAGCAGGGTCAATAAACGCCCCAGCCCCCAGAACACTTTCATACGCTCCCCCGTGTTGCGAATTATTCTTTGGGCGCACAGTAACGGCTTCTGCGAGGGATAAGCCAGAGGGGTAAATGAAAAAACTTCGGTGGCCTGCCAAATGGCTGCCAAACGACGAGGGTCGTCGCCCGGCAGCTCTAGCCCGCGGACTACAGACGCGTCCTAACGATTGATGTGCAACTCGACGCGACGGTTTTTCGCGCGGCCCTCATCGGTTGCGTTATCCGCCACCGGTTCACTCTCGCCACGACCTTCGCTGGTGAGTTTGTTCGGTGCCAGGCCCTGGCTCAGCAAGTACGCGGCGACACTGCTCGCCCGGCGTTCCGACAATGCCTGGTTATAGGCATCCGAGCCCTTGCTGTCGGTATGGCCGACCACCTTGATGCTCACCACATCGGCGTTACGCAGTTTGTCCATCAGCGTATCGAGCTGGGCTTTCGCCGACGGGGTCAGGTCGGACTTGTCGAAATCGAACAGCACGTTGCCGGCATCGCTCAAGGTGATGACTTCCGTCTGCGGCGCTGGCTCCGGTACTTTTTCCGCGACTGGATATTGCGGCAATGGGCAACCACGGTGATCAACCGGAGTATTGGCTGGGGTATCCGGGCAACGGTCGCGGCGATCGAATACGCCGTCGCCGTCTTCATCGCCGTCCTGGGCATAACAGATCAGTCCGCCGGTGAGAATCCCCAGCGCTGCGCCGCCACCGGCCCAACCGCCACTTTCAATGGCGCCGAGACCGCCACCGACCAGCCCGCCGATAAGGCTGCAGATCGGCCACGTACGTTGATTGAGGGGTGCCGTGCCATCGCTGTGGGTGGCGCAACCGGTGAGCAAGCCGCCTAGCAGCAGCACCGGCAAGACGGACCTTGAGAATACAGTCATTGTAAAAGCTCCTGTGTCACCGGCCCATACCGGTTACACAGGAGTAAAGACCCGCATCCGCGACTGCACAAGCCGCGGATGCGAGAGGTCTAGCGGACGATTTTGATTTCGGTACGACGGTTTTGCGCACGACCGTCAGCGGTTTTGTTGTCGGCAACAGGCTGGCTTTCACCCAGACCGGACACCGAAACGAAGCTGGCGCGCGGCACACCCTGCTGGATCAGGTATTCCACCACCGAGTGCGCACGACGATCCGACAGTTTCTTGTTGTAGGCATCGCTGCCGACGCTGTCGGTGTGACCGGTCACGGTCAGTTGTGCAGTCGAGGATTCCTGTTTCAGGCGAGTGGCGACTTTGTCGAGCACCTGTTTGTCAGGGCCGGTCAACGTGGCTTTGTCGAACTGGAAGTGAACATCACGGATGACAATGGTTTCTTCCTTGACCACTACAGCTTCTTCGACCACGGGTGCAGGCGCTGGTGGAGGGCAACCGTCAGCGTCGACTTGCACGCCTTTAGGCGTGTGCGGGCACTTGTCGCGGCTATCCGGCACACCGTCGCCGTCTTCGTCGCCATCACCGTGTACCCAGCAATAAGCCGCTGCCGTACCACCGACCAGCAACGCGCCGTAGCCGGCCCATGCCGAACTTTCGGTAGCGCCGAGACCAGCGCCGACCACGCCACCGACCGCCGCACAGGTCGGCCAGTCGGTTTTTTGCAAACCTGCGCAACCAGTCAACACACTGGTTAGCAGAATCAAAGGTAATGCTGTCCGAACTATGCTCATCTGGTTTTCTCCTGAGGGATCGGCTTAGAACCGATTCAGGGAGTAAAGACCGGAGTTTTAATCTCCGCCAGCAATAGGCCACTGCCGTTTGCGACCGTGTTCACAGGACTTTGGCGCTTTTGCCGGAAACCGGCGTCACAGGGCTCTTTGCCGGGACATTCAGGCAGGCTAGTCTTGGCGGTCTGATTGAGGAGCTTCGATGAACGTCGCCATTTCTTCCCGCACGCCGCAACAGGCGTTGGCCGCTTTGCTGGATCGCTACGCCCCGGCGCGTCTGCTGCTGATCGGCGCCAGTGAGTTTCCGGCGTTGAGTGCCTTTAAAGCGGCGCATCCGGATACCGTCGTCGCCCACGCCGCGCCCGGCGCCTTGCCTGCCGAACTGGCGGCGCAGCGTTTCGATCTGGCGCTGGTGGTCGATTGCCTGGAGCATTTGCCCAAGCGCGATGGCCTGAACCTGTTGGGCGGCATCCGCAACCTCAACGCCAGCCGCATCGCTGTACTGGCGGATCTGTCGGCCAGCGGCTGGCAGGAAACCGACTTCTATTCGCTGGCCCTGCAAGCCAGTGAACGTTTTCAACGCGACGAGCAGACGCTGACCTTGTTCACCTACGATCTGCTTGACTACAAACAAGTCCCCGACTGGCTCAACTCACGGTTCTGGGCCAATCCGGAAAATTTCGGGAAATACTGGTGGTAATGCGATGAGTACAGCCATTTGCCCCTGCGGCAGCGGCAATTTGCTGGATGCCTGCTGCGGCCATTATCACGAAGGCCATCCGGCGCCGTGCGCCGAAGCCTTGATGCGTTCGCGCTACAGCGCGTATGTGCTGGGTCTGATCGATTACCTTGTGGCGACCACCCTGCCTGCTCAGCAAGCGGGACTGAATCGTCAATCGATCAGCGACTGGAGCGCGCAAAGCACCTGGCTCGGCCTGGATGTCGAAAGCTCGGAAGTCTTCGGCGGTCAGCCGGAACACGCCTTCGTCACCTTCACCGCGCGCTGGCACGACGATCAGGGTGAACACAGCCATCGCGAGCGCTCCTCGTTCGTGCAGAACACCGGACGCTGGTACTTCATTGATCCGACGGTGCAATTGAAGCTGGGGCGCAACGACAGTTGCCCGTGCGCCAGCGGGCAGAAGTTCAAGAAGTGCTGCGCGGGGTATTTTGGTGCTTGAGGATCAAGATCAAAAGATCGCAGCCTGCGGCAGCTCCTACATGAGATTGCGTACCCTGTAGGAGCTGCCGCAGGCTGCGATCTTTTAGCGTCTAGACTGGCACCAAAGGGAGTTAAACCATGCTCGGTCGTCGGCGCACCTGCCAATGCTTCATTATGATGCTGATCCTGAACCTCGGCGGTTGCGCCTCATGGTTCAGCGACGACAGCGTCGACCCCGCCGTGCACCTGGTAAAAGTCGAGGTGGTGCGGGCGAAATTACTCGAACAGAAATTCATCCTGCACTTTCGCATCGACAACCCCAACGACAGTGACCTGACCGTGCGCGGCCTCGAATACCGCATTCATCTGGCCGACATGTTGCTGGCCGACGGTGAGCACGAACACTGGATTACCGTCGCGCCGAAAAGCAGTTCGTTCTACAAAGTGCCGATCCGCACCAACCTGTGGCCGCAGGTGAAAGAAGTGGTGAAAATGCTGAAAAATCCACACCAGCAGATCCCCTATCGCCTGCAAGGGGAAATGGAAACCGGTTTATTCATCGCGCATTACGTGCACCTTGAGCGCAATGGCGTGATAATCCCCGCCGATTTAATTCCGGAGCAACACCGATGACCCAGCAACCTCATGTCCATGGCCCTGACTGCAACCACGATCATGATCATGACCATCATCACGATCACGACCACGGCCATGTTCACGGCCCGAACTGCGGCCACGCCCACCAGGAACCGGTGCGCAACGCCCTGAAAGACGTCGGCCGCAATGATCCTTGCCCATGTGGCAACGGCAAGAAATTCAAGAAGTGCCACGGCGCTTGATGCTCCGGGCGAAGACCTACTTCGCCTGACCTGCCGCCTTCACGAGCAGGCTCGCTCCTACATTGAACCGGGTTTCGTCAGTTGGAATGCAATCTATTGTAGGAGTGAGCCTGCTCGCGATGGCGGCGGCATATTCAACGAAGGATTTTCAGCCAGCCACCAGAATCTGCGCAGCACTGACCACCGTCGCATACTCCCCGTGCAAATTCCCCAGCGACATCCCGTGCACCTCTTCAGCCGTGCGCAACGTGCCAAAATAATCGGCCTTGTCGAAGGTAAAGCACGCGTCCTCCGCCACCCACGCAGCAAAGCCAAGATTGCCCGCCGTACGCGCCGTTGACTCCACTGAGTTGTTCGTCGCCACACCGACGATGATCAATTGCGAGATGCCTGCCTCGCGCAACCGCGCCTCTAATCCAGTGGCACAAAACGCATCCGGCACCTGCTTCTGAATCAGCCACTCCCCGTCCTGCGGCAAAAACCGCTGCTGAAACTCCACGCCTTCCTGCTCGGGCCAAAACACCGAATCCGGCTCGCGGGACAAATGCTGAACATGAATCACCGGCCGTCCGCTACGCCGCCAAAGCCCCAGCAGATCGAGGATTCGCGCTTCCGCCTGGGGGTTATTGCGCCGCCCGAGACGCGGCTGCAGGATGCCTTTTTGCTGGTCGATGATGATCAGTGCAGCGGTGGCCTGAAGCTCCATGGCAATTTTTCTCGCGCGGGGTCATTGAATTCTGCGCAGTTCAGCATCACCTCTTCTCACTAAGCAAGCTATCGAACGCACACAGGATGACCTGACGCCGGCGTTTGCTGTCCGCACGCACGTCCCTTTCAGTTTTGGAGTTTTCCATGATCGACCTGTATTACTGGACCACCCCCAACGGCCACAAGATCTCCCTGTTCCTCGAAGAAGCCGGCCTGCCGTACAACCTCCACCCGATCAACATCAGTCAGGGCGAGCAGTTCCAGCCGCACTTTCTGAAAATCGCCCCGAACAACCGCATCCCGGCCATCGTCGATCATCAGCCTGCCGATGGCGGCGAGCCGTTGTCGCTGTTCGAATCCGGGGCGATTCTGTTGTATCTGGCGGAGAAAACCGGCCAGTTCCTGCCCAAGGATCTGCGTGGCCGGCAAACAGCGCTGCAATGGCTGTTCTGGCAAATGGGTGGTTTGGGGCCGATGGCCGGGCAGAATCATCACTTCAGCCAGTTCGCGCCGGAGAAAATTCCTTACGCGATCAAGCGCTACATCGATGAGACGGCGCGTCTGTATGGTGTGTTGAACAAGCAATTGGCCGATAACGAATTCGTTGCCGGCAGCGAATACAGCATCGCCGACATGGCGATTTATCCGTGGATCGTCTCGCACAAGTGGCAGAGCCAGAACCTTGAGGATTTCCCGCATGTGCAGCGCTGGTTCAACCACATCAAGGATCGCCCGGCGACAGTGAAGGCGTATGCGCTGGTGCCGAAGGTCAATCCACCGAAGGCTTGATTGAAGGGTAAAAGATCGCAGCCTGCGGCAGCTCCTACATTGGAATGCGTATCCCTGTAGGAGCTGCCGCAGGCTGCGATCTTTTCCATTCGACAGAAATACACAAATAACCCCTGCCCCCGCTTGCGCGGCATCCTCCTGCTCACTAACGTAGCGCCTTTACTGACGTTACCCCCCGCAGGAGCTTTGCCATGGCCTCGCCAGCCCTCACACATTTTCTTCCCCGGTTCGGCGTTGCCGCAGCAGTGGCCGGTGTTTTGAGCCTGTCCGGTTGCCAGACCTGGAACACTCAGGACACCCTCCCGCCCACCTCCGGCGTGCAACCGCTCAAGGGGCTGGCGCAGAACGTTTCAGTGCGACGCAATGCCATGGGCATGCCGTTGATCGAAAGCAATACCTTCCACGACGCGCTATTCAGCCTCGGCTATGTGCACGCCAGCGACCGCATCAACCAGATGGTCACCCTGCGCCTGTTGGCTCAGGGCCGTCTGGCGGAAATGTCCGGCGCCTCCATGCTCGACGCCGACCGCTACATGCGCGCGGTCAACCTGAAGAAAAGCGCCGGCGAGCTCTATAAAGCGTCGTCGCCACGCCTCAAGCGTTTCTTCGAAGTCTATGCACGCGGCGTCAACGCCTACCTGTTCCGCTACGCCGACAAGCTGCCGGGCGACCTCGCCTCCAGCGGCTACAAGCCGGAATACTGGAAACCAGAAGACTCGGCGCTGATTTTCGCCCTGCTGAATTTCAGCCAGTCGGCCAACCTGCCGGAAGAAATTTCCTCGCTGGTGCTCGCGCAAACCGTGACCACCGACAAGCTCGCCTGGCTGACCCCGTCCGCGCCTGACGAAAACCTGCCTCTGGCCGAGGCCGACAAGCTGCAAGGCATCAAGCTCAACGGGCAGATCCCGGGGCTGACCGAACTAAGCAACGCCAGCCAGCAACTGGCAGCGCTGAACCTGCTGGGCACGCCGTCGGCAAATAACTGGGCAATCGCCCCGCAACGCAGCCGTAGCGGCAAAAGCATTCTCGCCAGCGACGCCCATGGCCCGCTGGCCGCACCGTCGCTGTGGAGCTTCGTGCAGATTCGCGCGCCGAAATATCAGGCAGCGGGCGTCACCGTCGCCGGTTTGCCGATGGTGCTGGGTGGCTTCAACGGCAAAGTGGCGTGGAGCATGACCAGCGTGCTCGGCGACAACCAGGACCTGTTCCTGGAAAAAATCCGCCGCCAGGGCAACAGCCTGACCTACGAGGTCAATGGCAAATGGCAGCCACTGACCGTGCGCAACGAAACCTATTTCGTCAAAGGCCAACGACCGATTCGCGAAGCGGTATACGAAACCCGCCATGGCGCGCTGCTCAATAGTGCGCAAGCAGCGGCGCAGGGCAATGGCTTCGGCCTGGCCTTGCAGACGCCAAGCTTCACCGACGACAAGTCGCTGGACGCGTTTTTTGACCTGAGCCGCGCGCAAACCGTGGAACGTGCTTCGGATGCCAGCCGCGAGATCCGCGCCATTGCGCTGAATCTGGTGTTCGCAGACGCGAGCAATATCGGCTGGCAAGTCACCGGACGTTTCCCCAATCGCCGTGAAGGCGAAGGCCTGCTGCCGTCGCCGGGCTGGGAAGGTCGCTATGACTGGGACGGTTACGCCGACCCGATGCTGCACCCGTACGATCAGGATCCGGCACAGGGCTGGCTCGGCACCGCCAACCAGCGGGTCATCCCGCATGGCTACGGCATGCAGTTGTCGAACTCCTGGGCTGCGCCGGAACGTGGTGAACGCCTGGCGGAACTGGCCGGCAGCGGCAAGCACGACAGCCGCAGCGTGATCGCCATGCAGTACGACCAGACCAGCACTTTCGCCGCCAAGCTGAAGAAGATGTTCGAGGCACCGGGGATGAAGCAATCGCTGAAACAAGCGATCGATGCTTTACCGGAAGCCGATCGCAGCAAGGCGCGTGAAGCGTTCACCCGCTTGATGGCGTTTGACGGCAAGCTCAGCGCGACGTCGGCCGATGCGGCGATTTACGAGCTGTTCCTGCAGGAAAGCATGAAACAGATTTTCCTCGACGAACTCGGTCCGCAAAGCAGCCCGGCGTGGAAGGCGTTCATCGCCAATGGCGACTTGTCCTACGCGGCGCAGGCCGATCATCTGCTCGGTCGCGAAGACAGTCCATTCTGGGACGACATTCGTACGCCGAACAAAGAAGACAAACCGACCATCCTCGCGCGCAGTCTTGCCGCAGCAATCACCGCCGGCGACAGCCAGTTGGGTGGCGATCACCGTGCCTGGCAATGGGGCAAGCTGCACACCTACCAATGGACCAATGCCAATGGCCGGAACGTGCGCGGGCCGCTGGCGGCGGGTGGCGATCACACCACGTTGAACACTTCGGCGTTCGCCTGGGGCCAGGATTTCACCACCACCCGTGCACCGTCGATGCGCTTCATCGTCGACTTCGGCCAGGCTGAACCGCTGATGGGCCAGAACGGTACCGGCCAATCGGGTAATCCGGTCAGCCCGAATTACCTCAATGGCATCGATGCGTGGCTGAAGGGGCAGTACGTCGGCCTGCCGATGCAGCCGCAGAACTTTGACCGGGTATACGGCAAAGCGCGTTTGACCCTGACGCCGGGCAAGTAACGGCAAGATCGAAAGATCGCAGCCTGCGGCAACTCCTGTACAGATCAATGCAGGAGTTGCCGCAGGCTGCGATCTTTTGCTTTTTACCCCCGCGAAAAAGTCGATAGAACTTCCGGCCCAGCGCCAGCCTCATAGCTAACAAGCCCCCCATTCTGGTAACGACATGGACCTTGTTATCGCGCGCCCGGAAGGTTTGTACTGCCCCGCCGGGGATTTCTACATTGACCCGTGGCGCCCCGTCGAGCGTTCGGTGATTACCCATGCCCACGGCGATCACGCGCGTACCGGCAACCAGCACTACCTGGCCAGCAGCGCCAGCGAAGGGATTCTGCGCGCGCGACTCGGTCAAGACATCAACCTGCAAACCCTCGCCTACGGTCAGCGCCTGAGCCATCACGGCGTCACCCTGAGTTTTCACCCGGCGGGTCACGTCCTCGGTTCGGCACAAGTGCGTCTTGAATACGGCGGTGAAGTCTGGGTTGCGTCCGGCGATTACAAGGTCGAGCCGGACGGTACCTGCGCGCCGTTCGAACCAGTGCGCTGCCACACCTTCATCACCGAATCGACCTTCGGCCTGCCGATCTATCGCTGGCAACCGCAGGCGCAGATCTTCGCCGAGATCAATCAGTGGTGGGCGGCGAACATCGCTGCCGGCAAGGCCAGCGTGCTGTTCTGCTATTCGTTCGGCAAGGCACAGCGGATTCTGCATGGCATCGATGAAAGCCTCGGCCCGATCCTCAGCCATGGCGCGGTCGAACCGCTGAACCGGGTCTACCGCGAGGCCGGGGTGTATTTGCCGGCGACGATCTACGCCGGTGACGTCGCCAAGAACGATCCGCGCATGCGTGAGGCGCTGGTCATCGCCCCGCCCTCGGCGGGAGGCAGCAGCTGGATGCGGCGTTTCGGCGATTTCAGCGACGCGTTCGCCAGTGGCTGGATGCGCTTGCGCGGCACGCGACGGCGGCGCGGTGTCGACCGTGGCTTCGTGCTTTCCGATCACGCCGACTGGGCCGGGTTGCTCTGGGCGATCGAACAAACCGGCGCCGAACGGGTGATGGTTACCCACGGTTCGATCGGCGTGCTGGTGCGTCATCTGCGCGAGCAAGGTCTGGATGCGCAAGGCTTCAACACCGAATACGGCGATGACGAAGAAGACAACATCGCCGCCCAGCCAACCATCGCCGAGATGCCCGCATGAAGGCCTTCGCCGAGTTGTACGCCGAACTCGACGCGACCACGTCGAGCAACGCCAAACTGGCGGCGATGCAGGCTTATTTCGCCCAGGCGGCACCGCAAGATGCAGCGTGGGCAGTGTATTTCCTGTCAGGCGGCCGACCTCGGCAACTGGTGCCGGTGCGAATTCTGCGCGAGATTGCCGTGAACATGTCCGGCCTCGAACCCTGGCTGTTCGAGGAAAGTTATCAGGCTGTCGGCGATCTGGCGGAAACCATTTCGTTGGTACTCCCGGAAAATCTGCACAGTTCTGAAGCCGGCCTTGCGCAATGGATCGAAGACAAACTGCTGCCGTTGCGCGGTGAAACGCCAGAATTTTTGAGCAGGCAACTCCCGGCGCTGTGGGCGCAACTGGATCGTTCAAGCCTGATGCTGTGCATCAAACTGATCACCGGCAGCTTCCGCGTTGGCGTGTCGAAATTGCTCGTTACCCGTGCACTGGCGTCGATGGCCGGTCTGGACAGCAAACGCGTGGCGCAACGCCTGGTCGGCTACACCGACCTGTCCAATCGCCCGAACGCTGCCAGTTATCTGAAACTGATTGCCCCTGAATCCGCCGACGAGCATGCCCAGCGAGGCGGTCAGCCTTACCCGTTTTTCCTCGCCCACGCGTTGTCGCAACCGGTTGAAGAATTTGAAGCGTTGATCGGGCCGGCCAGCGATTGGCAGATCGAATGGAAGTGGGACGGCATCCGCGCACAAGTGGTCAAGCGCGACGGCAAGTTGTGGGTGTGGTCGCGCGGAGAAGAACTGGTCACCGAGCGCTTTCCCGAACTGGATGTGCTGGTTCACGGGCTGCCCGATGGCACAGTGATCGACGGCGAAATCGTCGTGTGGAAAAGCACCCATCCCAGCACCGAAGATGCTTTCGATCCGCAATCCAACGAACCGCCAGCGGTACAGCCGTTCGCCCTGTTGCAGCAGCGCATTGGCCGCAAAACCCTCGACAAAAAGATTCTCGAAGAAGTGCCGGTGGTGGTGCTCGCCTACGACTTGCTGGAATGGCAAGGCGAAGACTGGCGCAATCAACCGCAGGCCAAACGCCGCGCGCAACTGGAAGAGGTCATCGCTCGCTGTAACAGCCCGGTGCTGCTGCCCTCGCCGGTGCTGACCGGCAGCGACTGGTTCGACCTTGCCCGCCAGCGCGAGGCCTCTCGGCGCTTGGGTGTGGAAGGCATGATGTTAAAGGCGCGTGACTCGCTATACGGTGTTGGCCGTACCAAAGACATGGGCGTGTGGTGGAAGTGGAAAGTTGATCCGTTCAGCGTCGATGCCGTGCTGATTTATGCGCAACGCGGCCATGGGCGCCGGGCCAGTTTGTACAGCGACTACACCTTTGCGGTGTGGGATGGTCCGCCGGAGTCGAGCCAACGGGCGCTGGTGCCATTCGCCAAGGCTTATTCAGGGCTGACGGATGCGGAGATGCGTCAGGTCGACAGCATTGTGCGCAAGACCACGGTGGAGAAATTCGGCCCCGTCAGTAGCGTGAAACCGAGCCTGGTGTTTGAGCTGGGCTTCGAAGGCATCGCCCTGTCGCGGCGGCATAAAAGCGGAATTGCGGTGCGTTTCCCGAGGATGCTGCGCTGGCGGCAGGATAAGACCGTCGATGAAGCGGACAGCCTGGCCACTCTGCAAGACCTGCTGGCCTGAACCCTTCTCAGGCGATAAATAACCCCTGTGGCGAGGGGATTTATCCCCGTTGGGCTGCGAAGCGGCCCCCTGCAATTTCACTGGAAAACCGCATACTCAGGTTTTGCGACTGCTTCGCAGCCGAACGGGGATAAATCCCCTCGCCACAGGGAAATCATATTCCGCAAAACCTGGGGTTTGATCCGAAAGGGTGCAACGAAATCGCAATGCCCATTTCCGGGCATTCCATCCCCCTCGCCGCCCCCCGCCCAACCTTTTAAAACACTTGTTCGGGACTCTGGTTCGGAAATTGCTACTTTCTATAGGTCGTACGCGTTCCAGTAACAATAATTCTGCGCCACAAGCGCTCATATTGGTTCTTAGGGATTGAATAATGAAAAAAGCATTGCTGACCCTTTCTGCACTGGCGTTGTGCATGGCCGCTGGCTCCGCGCTGGCCAAGGAATACAAAGAGCTGCGCTTTGGCGTTGACCCTTCGTACGCACCGTTTGAGTCGAAAGCGGCCGACGGCAGCCTGGTGGGCTTCGACATCGACCTGGGCAACGCGATCTGCGCCGAACTGAAGGTCAAGTGCAAGTGGGTCGAAAGTGACTTTGACGGCATGATTCCGGGCCTCAAAGCCAATAAATTCGACGGTGTGATCTCGTCGATGACCGTGACCCCGGCCCGCGAAAAAGTCATCGACTTCTCCAGCGAGCTGTTCTCCGGCCCGACGGCCTACGTGTCGAAAAAAGGTTCCGGTATCACCGCCGACGTCGCGTCGCTGAAGGGTAAAACCGTCGGTTACGAGCAAGGCACCATTCAAGAAGCCTACGCCAAAGCCGTACTGGACAAGGCCGGCGTGAAAACCCAGGCCTATCAGAACCAGGATCAGGTGTACTCCGACCTGACCTCCGGCCGTCTCGACGCTGGTATCCAGGACATGTTGCAAGCCGAACTGGGCTTTTTGAAGTCGCCACAGGGCGCCGACTATGACGTCAGCAAGCCAGTCGACAACGAATTGCTGCCAGCCAAAACCGCTGTCGGTATTAAGAAAGGTAACACTGAGCTGAAGGCGCTTTTAGATAAAGGTATCAAAGCGTTACACGACGACGGCAAATACGCCGAGATTCAAAAGAAACACTTTGGCGATCTGATTCTGTACAGCGGCAAATAATGCCTCGGCGCCCATCTTCGATGGGCGCCTTTTCCATCCGCTCAGGTTGCTGATTTATGTTCGAAACCCTCCTGCAAAATCTGGGGCTCTCCGCCTTCAGCCTCAAAGGCTTCGGTCCTTTGTTGCTGGAAGGCACCTGGATGACCATCAAATTATCGGCGTTGTCGCTGCTGGTGGCCGTGTTGCTCGGTCTGATCGGCGCCAGTGCCAAACTGTCAAAAATCAAATTGGTGCGCCTGCCCGCCCAGCTCTACACCACGCTGATTCGCGGGGTGCCGGACCTGGTGCTGATGCTGTTGATCTTCTACAGCCTGCAAACCTGGTTGACGACGCTGACCGACTACCTGGAATGGGAATACATCGAGATCGACCCGTTCAGCGCCGGGGTGCTGACCCTCGGCTTCATCTATGGCGCGTATTTCACCGAAACCTTCCGCGGCGCGATTCTCGCGGTGCCGCGCGGTCAGGTCGAAGCCGCCACGGCGTACGGCCTCAAACGCGGCCAGCGCTTTCGCTTCGTGGTGTTTCCGCAAATGATGCGCTTTGCCCTGCCAGGTATCGGCAACAACTGGATGGTGATGCTCAAGGCCACCGCGCTGGTGTCGATCATCGGCCTCGCCGATCTGGTCAAAGCCGCGCAGGACGCCGGTAAAAGCACTTATCAACTGTTCTACTTCCTGGTCCTCGCTGCGTTGATTTACCTGCTGATCACCAGTGCGTCGAACTTCATTCTGCGCTGGCTCGAACGCCGTTATGCCGCCGGTTCCCGGGAGGCCGTACGATGATCGAACTTCTGCAGGAATACTGGCGCGCCTTCCTTTATACCGATGGCCAGAACATCACCGGGCTGGCGATGACGATGTGGCTGCTCACGGCCTCAATCGTTATCGGTTTCCTTGTGTCGATTCCGTTGTCGATCGCGCGGGTGTCGCCGCACTTCTACATTCGCTGGCCGGTGCAGTTCTACACCTACCTGTTCCGGGGCACGCCGCTGTATATCCAGTTGCTGATTTGCTACACCGGGATCTACAGCCTCGCCGCCGTGCGCGCGCAGCCGATTCTCGACAGTTTCTTTCGCGATGCGATGAACTGCACGATCCTCGCCTTCGCCCTCAACACCTGCGCTTACACCACGGAGATTTTTGCCGGGGCGATCCGCAGCATGAACCACGGCGAAGTCGAAGCGGCCAAGGCTTACGGCCTGACCGGCTGGAAACTGTATGCCTACGTGATCATGCCTTCGGCGCTGCGCCGTTCGTTGCCGTATTACAGCAACGAAGTGATCCTGATGCTGCACTCGACCACCGTGGCTTTTACCGCGACCATTCCCGACATCCTGAAAGTCGCGCGGGACGCCAACTCGGCGACCTTCCTGACCTTTCAGTCGTTCGGCATCGCCGCGCTGATCTACCTGACCATTACCTTTGCGCTGGTCGGCCTGTTCCGCCTTGCCGAACGCCGATGGCTGGCCTTCCTCGGGCCGACTCACTAGGACAACACTGCAAATGCGCCACCTGATCCATGACTTGCTGGCCCCGCTGCCGGGGACCGCACGACAGATCCACAGCTTCCACTTCGGCCCGGAACAGGCCAAAGGCAAGATCTACATCCAGTCCTCGCTGCATGCCGATGAACTGCCGGGCATGCTCGTCGCCTGGCACCTCAAGCAGCGTCTGACAGAGCTGGAAGCCGCCGGGCGCCTGCGCAGCGAAATCGTGCTCGTGCCCGTGGCCAACCCGGTCGGCCTCGAACAGGTGCTGATGGATGTGCCACTGGGCCGCTACGAGCTGGAGAGCGGGCAGAACTTCAACCGCTGGTTCGTCGACCTCAGCGAGGAAATCGGCAATGCCATCGAAGGCAAGCTGAACGATGATCCGCAGCACAACCTCGAACTGATCCGCACGCATCTGCGCGCTGCCCTCGCCCGCCAGACCGCCGGCACGCAACTGCAATCGCAGCGCCTGACCCTGCAACGGCTGGCCTGCGATGCCGATATGGTCCTCGACTTGCACTGTGATTTCGAGTCAGTGGTGCACCTCTACACCACGCCCGAAGCCTGGCCGCAGGTCGAGCCATTGGCGCGTTATATCGAGTCGCAGGCGAGCCTGTTGGCCACCGATTCCGGCGGCCAGTCGTTCGACGAATGCTTCACGCTGCTGTGGTGGCAATTGAAGGAACGCTTCGGCGAACACTTCGAGATTCCGCTCGGCAGCTTCTCGGTGACCGTCGAGTTGCGCGGCCAGGGTGACGTCAATCACCCAATGGCCAGCCGCGACTGCCAGGCGCTGATCGACTACCTGATCCAGTTCGATGCGATCGTCGGCGAGACCAAACCGCAGCCGCCATTGCCGTATCCGGCCACTCCGCTGGCCGGCGTCGAACCGGTGACCACGCCGGTTGGCGGCTTGCTGGTGTACTGCGTCACCGCCGGTCAATACCTGGAAGCCGGCCAGCAAATCGCCGAAATCATTGACCCGATCAACGACAAGGTCACCCCCATTCATTGCTCCGCCGCTGGCCTGCTCTATGCCCGCTCGCTGCGGCGCATGGCCACTGCCGGCATGGTCATCGCCCACGTGGCGGGCGCCGAAGCCTATCGCAGCGGCTACCTACTTTCGCCTTGAGGATGTTCGTCCCATGTACAAACTGACCGTTGAAGGCCTGCACAAAAGCTATGGCGACCATCAGGTGCTCAAAGGCGTTTCGCTCAAGGCCAAGACTGGCGACGTGATCAGTCTGATCGGCGCCAGTGGCTCGGGCAAAAGTACCTTTTTGCGCTGCATCAACTTTCTCGAACAACCCAACGACGGGGCGATGAGCCTCGACGGCCAGGCGATCCGTATGGTTACCGACCGCCACGGCATGCACGTCGCCGACGCCGATGAACTGCAACGCCTGCGCACCCGGTTGGCGATGGTTTTCCAGCACTTCAACCTGTGGAGCCACATGACCGTGCTGGAAAACATCACCATGGCCCCGCGCCGGGTGCTGGGTTGCAGCAAACAGGAAGCCGACGACCGCGCCCGACGTTATCTGGACAAGGTCGGCTTGCCGGCACGGGTGGCGGATCAATACCCGGCGTTCCTCTCCGGGGGTCAGCAGCAACGCGTGGCGATTGCCCGGGCGTTGGCGATGGAGCCGGAAGTGATGTTGTTTGACGAACCGACTTCAGCGCTCGATCCGGAGTTGGTCGGGGAAGTGTTGAAGGTGATTCAAGGTCTGGCTGAAGAAGGCCGCACCATGATCATGGTCACCCACGAGATGAGCTTCGCCCGCAAGGTTTCCAGCCAGGTGCTGTTCCTGCACCAAGGCCTGGTGGAAGAAGAAGGCGCTCCCGAGGATGTGTTGGGCAACCCGAAAAGCGAACGCCTCAAACAATTCCTCAGCGGCAACCTGAAGTAACGTCTTGCTCATGTAGGAGCTGCCGCAGGCTGCGATCTTTTGATCTTGTTTTTTACAATCAAAAGATCGCAGCCTGCGGCAGCTCCTACAGGGGTTCGCGTTGTTTTTAAACCTTTCGCTGGTCAGCGTGGTCATTGGAAGTACACCTCCAGAGCGCGCGCAGCCGGCATGGCGAAATATCCCGACCACGCAAAAACCTGGTTCAGCGCCCGCGACTGGAAGCCGTTCGCCTTTCAGAAGCAGGTCTGGGCGGCGGTCAAACGCGGAGAATCCGGGTTGCTGCATGCCAGCACCGGTGCCGGCAAAACCTATGCGGTGTGGTTCGCTGCACTCAACCGTTTCGCCAAATCCGCTGCCATCGTTGAAACCTCGCGCAAGCGCAAACCACCGGCCGAACCACTGACCGTGTTGTGGATCACGCCCATGCGCGCGCTCGCCGCCGACACCGCGCGCGCTCTGCAAACCCCTGTCGATGATTTGCAAATACCGTGGAGCATCGGTCTGCGCACCGGCGACACCAGCAGCAGCGAACGCGCGCGCCAAAGTCGACGCCTGCCGACCACGTTGATCACTACGCCGGAGAGCCTGACCTTGCTGCTGGCCCGAGCCGATGCGCAGGTCGCGCTGTCGACGCTGCGGATGATCGTCGTCGACGAATGGCACGAACTGCTTGGCAACAAGCGCGGTGTGCAACTGCAACTGGCCCTCGCGCGTTTGCGTCGCTGGCAACCGGATCTGATTGTCTGGGGCGTGTCCGCCACGCTCGGTAATCAATCCCACGCCGAGGAAGTACTGATCCCACAGAGCGGTGGCATCAGTGTTCAAGGGCAAAGCGAAAAATCGCTGAAGGTCGACACCCTGATCCCACCGTCCATCGAGCGCTTTCCGTGGGCCGGACACATCGGCTTGAAAATGCTGCCACAGGTGGTCGCCGAGCTCGACGCCTGCGCCAGCACGCTGGTGTTCACCAACACCCGAGCGCAGTCGGAGATCTGGTATCAGGCGCTGCTCGAGGCACGACCGGATTGGGCCGGATTGATCGCACTGCATCACAGTTCTCTGTCTCGCGACACCCGCGACTGGGTCGAGAAAGCCTTGAAGGATGGCCTGTTGAAAGCCGTGGTCTGCACCTCGAGCCTGGATCTGGGTGTGGATTTTCTGCCGGTTGAGCGCGTCCTGCAAATCGGCTCGGCCAAAGGCGTTGCCCGCTTGATGCAACGCGCCGGGCGTTCGGGCCATGCACCCGGACGTACCTCTCGCGTGACGCTGGTGCCGACCCACAGCCTTGAATTGATCGAAGCCGCGGCTGCCCGCGACGCGGTCGAGCAACGGCGCATCGAACCACGCCTGTCGCCGCATAAATCGCTGGATGTGCTGGTGCAGCATCTGGTCAGCATGGCCCTCGGTGGTGGATTTTTGCCGGATGAGCTGTACGAAGAAGTCCGTACTACGTGGGCTTATCGCGATCTGACGCCTGCGCATTGGGCGTGGGCGCTGGCTTTCGTACGCCACGGCGGGATGTCTCTGACAGCCTATCCGGATTATCGCCGGGTCGAACCGGATGAACATGGCGTCTGGCGTGTACCGGATGCGCGTCTGGCGCGGCGCCATCGCATGAGCGTCGGGACCATCGTCAGCGATGCCAGCATCAACCTGAAATTCTGGAGCAAGGCCGGCGGTGGGAAACAGCTGGGCAGCGTCGAGGAAGGCTTTATCGCGCGGCTCAAACCCGGTGATGGATTTCTGTTCGCCGGGCGTTTGCTGGAGTTGGTGCGCGTGGAAAACATGACCGCTTACGTCAAACGCAGCAGCGTGAAAAAAGCGGCGGTGCCGCGCTGGAATGGCGGGCGGATGCCACTTTCCAACGAATTGGCGCAAGCCGTGGTGGCACGCTTCAGTGCGGCCGCAGAAGGTGAGTTTATCGGCGCGGAAATGCAGGCGCTGCGTCCGCTACTGGAGACTCAGGCACGCTGGTCGGGGCTGCCGACCGTTAACAACCTGCTGGCGGAGGTGCTGAAATCCCGCGAAGGCTGGCATCTTTTCCTCTATCCGTTCGCCGGGCGGCAGGTGCATCTGGGGCTGGCGAGCTTACTGGCCTGGCGCGTCAGTCAGCGCCAACCGGTGACCTTCTCGATCGCGGTAAATGATTACGGTCTGGAGCTGCTCAGTGCCACGCCGGTGGATTGGTCGAAGCAGCTCAACGCTGAACTGCTCGACCCTGCGCATCTTTTGGCTGACGTTCTGGCGAGCCTCAATGCTGGCGAACTGGCTTTGCGGCGTTTCCGCGAAATCGCGCGAATTGCCGGGCTGGTGTTCGCCGGCTACCCCGGTGCCCCGAAAAGCACCCGACAGGTGCAGGCTTCGAGCGGACTGTTCTTTGAAGTATTCAAACAATATGACGCGGACAACCTGTTGCTCGCCCAGGCCGGGGAAGAAGTCCTGCGCGAAGAGCTGGATATTCGTCGCCTGGAACAGACCCTGGAGCGCATCAACCGGATGAAACTGGACGTGCAGCAGATCAAACGTCCTACGCCGCTGGGCTTTCCGTTGCTGGTGGAGCGAATGCGCGAAAGCATGAGCTCGGAAAAACTCGCCGACCGGATCAGGCGCATGGTCGGTGATCTGGAAAAATCGGCCGACAAAGGCAAACGCCTATGAATACGCCTTATCCCGTAAGGCTGGCCGGGGAAGAGCTGTGGCTGCTGCCAGAAAAAGCCCTGTACTGGCCGGCGCAACAGGCGCTGCTGATCGCCGATGTGCATTTCGGCAAGGCCGCGGCTTACCGCAGCCTCGGCCAACCGGTTCCGCAAGGCACCACGGCGAGCAACATCGCGGTGATTGATCGATTGCTGGCAACGCTGCCCTGCCGGCAACTGATATTTCTCGGGGATTTCCTGCATGGCCCAGGCTCTCATGCTGCGGGCACCTTGGGCGCCTTGGCGCAATGGCGCGCACGTCACGTTGATCTGCCGATGACGCTGATTCGCGGCAATCATGACAAGCGCGCGGGGGATCCACCGGCGGCGCTGAACATTCGAGTGGTGCCGGAGCCGCTACTGCTGGGCCCATTCGCCCTGCAGCATGAGCCCGAGCCACATCCTGAGCGGCATGTGCTGGCCGGGCATGTGCATCCGGTTTATCGCCTGCACGGCAAGGGCCGCCAGAGTTTGCGGCTGGCGTGTTTCAGGTTGGGCGAACGCATCAGTCTGATGCCGGCGTTCGGCGCGTTTACCGGCGGTTATGCGGTTGAAAAGGATGACAGCTGCAAAATCTTTGTCATCGGTGATAACGAAATCTGGCCAGTCAACTGATCCGCCCCTCATCCCTGTACAAGCAAGCTTGCTTGCGAAGGCGTCCGCCCATTCACCCAAGATGAAACAGACAGACGGCTTCGCGAGCAAGCGTTGCTCCTAGAGAAGCACAAGCATCAGGCCACTGGCGCCGGTGGTGGCTCATCCGGCAGCGTCGGTTCGCCCGGTTCGGTCGGCTGTTCGTTGGGCGAGTCAGGATCAGGCTGACCGGGAATTCCACCGGCCATGCTCAAGGATGGTTGTGCCAACAAGGACCAGGCCAATACGCCAACCTGATTGGGCTCAAGCCTTGCCAGCTCGGCAGTGATATGCGGGTCGATCTTCATGGAGCACTCCTCGGCGAAGGCCCGCTTTGCCAGAAACAAAAACGGGCAGTACACCCCATAGAGTGTCTGCCCGCCAAAGAATTCCCGACATCCGCCGGATGGACGAATCAGGTACGCGGCAGAGTCACGCCACGCTGGCCCTGGTACTTGCCGCCGCGATCCTTGTAGGAAACTTCACATTCCTCATCGGATTCGAGGAAGAGCATCTGCGCCACGCCTTCGTTGGCGTAGATTTTTGCCGGCAGGTTGGTGGTGTTGGAAAATTCCAGGGTCACGTGACCCTCCCACTCTGGTTCGAGCGGAGTGACGTTAACGATAATGCCGCAGCGCGCGTAGGTGCTCTTGCCCAGGCATATGGTCAATACGTTGCGCGGAATGCGGAAATATTCGACGGTGCTGGCCAGTGCGAACGAGTTCGGCGGAATGATGCAGACATCACTGTGGACGTCGACGAAGCTGCCCGGATCGAAGTTTTTCGGGTCGACGATCGACGAGTTTATGTTGGTAAACACCTTGAAATGATTGGTGCAACGCACATCGTAGCCGTAGCTCGACACACCGTAGGAGATCACTCGGTTGTCGTCGTTGCCACGCACCTGGCGCTCAACGAAGGGCTCGATCATGCCGTGTTCCTGCGCCATGCGGCGAATCCACTTGTCCGATTTGATGCTCATGGCGGGGTGTCCTGAATAGCGAGGTGGAAAAATTCTGTCCGGCATCTTACCGGGCGCGCCGCCGGGTTCAAAGTGCGGGCTGCAATTCTCGCCGATCCCCCATGATTTACGCGGTCTGGCGACGAACCGTCACACCGTCGATCCCTAAATCTCAGAAACCTTCGCAAGAAGCATTGGCACGTCTCGGAAAAAGGGTTAAGGTGGCGCCACTGTGCTGCTTGTGTCACTGAGAATCTCTACACGATATGTTGAATTTCGATCCAACCATCTACAAGAATTTTTCCTGCTCTTTGCACTCAGTCTCGGCCAGGGTTCTTCCTGAGTCGCAGTTATCTTTGTTCAAGGAGTTACACCATGTCTAATCGCCAAACCGGTACCGTTAAGTGGTTCAACGATGAAAAAGGCTTCGGCTTCATCACTCCACAATCCGGTGACGACCTGTTCGTTCACTTCAAAGCTATCCAATCCGACGGCTTCAAAAGCCTGAAAGAAGGCCAACAGGTTTCTTTCATCGCTACCCGCGGTCAGAAAGGCATGCAAGCTGAAGAAGTACAAGTTATCTAACTTGTAGCTTCTTTAGAAAAGAGCCCCGCCCTTAAAAGCGGGGCTTTTTTGTGGGCGTCTGTTTTTCAGGCGCAAAAAAAGATCGCAGCCTGCGGCAGCTCCTACATGAATCCCTGTAAGAGCTGCCGCAGGCTGCGATGTTTTGCTGGTGTCTTACCAGGCCACGCCAAACCCTGCGGTGTAACGGGTTTTGCTCAAGTCAGCATCGTTGGTGCCGCTGATGATATCGCGCTCGGCCTTGAGGTTCAGCGACGCCCAGTCCGTGACCTTGTAGCGCAAGCCCATCTCGGCATCCAGCGCATAGTCAGCCACGCCGGACAACGGCTTGCCGATTTCACCGTTAGTGAAGAACTCGACCTTTTTGCCGATCAGGTAACGGTTGTAGTCCCACTTCATTGCGACCGAGTAGAAGTTGTCCTTGCCGCCATCGCTGTACTCGTAATCGGTACGGTTGAGCAGCGAGCCCAGCGAGAACGCACCCAGCTCGTCATCCCAGAACTGATAACCCGGACCGGTACCGACCACGCGCTGACGGGACAACTCTTCGACGTAATCACGCTTGTAATTCAAACGCCCCTGCCAGAACCATTTGTCCGTCAGGAAACGGTCGAGGGAGTATTCGGCGCGCCAGTTGTTGGTGGTGACCTCGTCGTCCTGCACTTCGCGGTTGTATTCGCCTTCGGCGGTGTGACGCCAGCGGCCGTGACGAGCAGACGTCTTGAAGCCAACGTCGTAGTCGTCGGTGTCCTTTTCAGCGCGCTGATAATCGAGCGCCATATCGACATTACCCTTCCAGACCAGATCCTCGACCACCGGTTTAGGCTTGAGAATCTGCTGAATGCTCGCCAGCTCGACCGTTCTCGGTGCTTCGCCATTGGCCAGGGTGACCTTGCCATCTTCAGCGGCGGTCAGCGATTTCGACACCTCTGCGGTGTAAGCGTCCTGCTTGACCAGCAAATGCTGATCACTGTTCAGAGTCTTGACCTCTTTCCAGTCAATCGTGACGGCACCGGCATACTTGGTCTGGATCAACAGCTTACCGCCATCGAACACGGTGATTGTGCCGCTCAACTTGTCACCGTTCTTCAACCAGACGGTGTCGGCAAGCAGGGGCGTAGACGCACTGAAAACAGCAAGGCACAGCAAGGTTCTGGACAACATAAGCTAATCGAGGGCTCAGGTTTGCGAAAAAAGGTCGGCATTATCCGTAGGAATAAGACCCTGACAAGGACTGACCGGACTATTTCTATTGAGTTCATTTCTCAACAGCGCGGCGACGGATTACCCTTGAACCAACATCACGCCGAAGTTCAGGAACCACGCCCGTGACAGACCCGACCCACGAAGCTGACAGCGAAGCGCAAATCCGACGCACGGCGCTCTACTCGACCCTCGCGCAAGTGCCCGAAGGTAAAGTCGTCAGCTATGGCCAGTTAGCCGAACTCGCCGGATTGGGGCGCGCCGCGCGCTGGGTCGGCCGCACCTTAAGCCAGTTGCCTAGCGACACCAAACTGCCCTGGCACCGCGTATTGGGCGCCGGCGGTCGGATCAGCCTGCCGCTGGGCACACCCTCAGGCGATGAACAACGGGCGCGATTGCGCACGGAAGGCATCACCGTCCGGAATAATCGTGTGGATATTCAGCGTCATGGCTGGCGTCCGGTAGAGCACAGCGGTTAGAGTGCGCGCTTTGTTTTCGCAATCTTGAGGCAGACTTCAGCCCATGCCCCGTAAAACCTGGCGCGCCGCGCTCGCCGCCTATGCCAGTCCTTCGACGCTCGTGCTGTTGTTGCTCGGTTTCGCCGCCGGCCTGCCGTACATGCTGGTGTTTTCGACGCTTTCAGTCTGGCTGCGTGAAGCGGGCGTCGCCCGTGAAACCATCGGTTACGCCAGCCTGATCGGTCTGGCCTATGCGTTCAAATGGGTCTGGTCACCGTTACTCGACCAATGGCGCCTGCCGTTGCTCGGCAAGCTTGGCCGTCGCCGTTCATGGCTGGTGCTCTCACAGGTGCTGGTGATCCTCGGCCTGATCGGCATGGGTTTCTGCGATCCGCAGAAACATCTGTCCTGGCTGATCGCAATTGCCGTTGTCGTCGCTTTCGCCTCTGCCACCCAGGACATTGCGGTCGACGCCTATCGCCTGGAAATCGCCGAGGACAACCGTCAGGCCGCCCTCGCCGCCAGCTACATGTCCGGTTATCGTGTCGCAGCCCTGCTCGCCACTGCTGGCGCACTGTTTTTCGCTGAAGGCTTCGGCTCGACTGGCTTCAACTATAAACACTCGGCCTGGACCGGCACTTACGTGCTGTTCGGCGCATTGATGGTGCCCGCGCTGCTGACCACGCTGTTCATGCGCGAGCCACCCGTGCCGTTGCGCACCCAGCTGCAGGCCGGGCGCTACACCTTCATGCATCAATTGATGTCGGTATTCGTGCTGATCGTCCTGCTGGTGTCCGTACCGGCGATGTTCACCCAGCTCTACAACACCGACTTCGCCAGCGTGCTGTTCGGCGGCATGAGCCCGCTTGACCTGCTGCTCGAAGACCGCGCCTTCCTGCGCGCCATTCTCTATACGCTGCTGACCGGTCTGTGCCTGTCGACCATGGGCCGCCGCGGCTTGGCGCCGGTACTGACGCCAGTCAACGACTTCATCCTGCGTTACCGCTGGCAGGCGCTGTTGCTGCTCGGCCTGATCGCCACCTATCGAATGTCGGACACGGTGATGGGCGTCATGGCCAACGTGTTCTATATCGACCAGGGTTTCACCAAGGATCAGATCGCCAGCGTGAGCAAGATCTTCGGCCTGATCATGACCCTCGTCGGTGCAGGCATGGGCGGTCTGCTGATCGTGCGTTTCGGCATTCTGCCGATTCTGTTCATCGGCGGCGTAGCCTCGGCGGCGACCAACCTGCTGTTCGTGATGCTGGCCGACATGGGCCCGAACCTGCAGATGCTGGTGGTGACCATTTCCCTCGACAACTTCAGCTCGGGCCTCGCCACATCGGCGTTCGTTGCCTATTTGTCGAGCCTGACCAACCTGAAGTTCTCGGCGACGCAATACGCCCTGCTCAGCTCGATCATGCTGCTGCTGCCACGCCTGATGGGGGGGTATTCCGGGGTGATGGTCGAGAAGTTCGGGTATCACAGCTTCTTCCTCATCACCGCCCTGCTTGGCGTGCCGACCCTGGTGCTGATCGCCCTGCACTGGTTCCAGGAAAGCCGCCGCGCAGGCCCGACACCAACGCCGGAGCCGGTACCGACGCCGGTCGCGGAAGAATCGTAAGACGTTTCCTCAACGGCGGGAGGAATCCCGCCGTTGAACCTCTCCACCGGCCGCACGCCTGTACGTCAGCAAAACTCGCCGGTACACTGCTCCGTCATTTCCAGTCATAGCAACCGACAACGGCCAACCATGCGCACCAGTCAATTTTTGCTCGCCACACAGAAAGAAACGCCTTCCGATGCGGTCGTCATCAGCCACCAGCTGATGCTGCGCGCCGGCATGATCCGCAAACTCGCCTCGGGCCTGTACACCTGGCTGCCGATGGGCCTGCGGGTTATGCGCAAGGTTGAAGCCATCGTTCGCGAAGAGATGAACGCCGCCGGCTCTCTGGAAGTGTTGATGCCGAGCACCCAACCGGCCGAGCTGTGGCAGGAATCGGGGCGCTGGGAAGAATACGGCCCTGAGCTGCTGCGCATCAAAGACCGCCACGGTCGCGACTTCTGCGCGGGCCCGACCCACGAAGAAGTGATCACCGATCTGATGCGCAACGAGTTGAGCAGCTACAAACAGCTGCCAATCAACCTGTACCAGATCCAGACCAAATTCCGTGACGAAATCCGTCCACGCTTCGGTTTGATGCGCGGCCGCGAATTCATCATGAAGGACTCGTACTCCTTCCACGCGGATCAGGCGTCGCTGCAGATCACTTATGACCGCATGCATGAAGCCTACTGCAACATCTTCACGCGTCTGGGCCTGAAATTCCGTCCGGTTGAAGCCGACAACGGTTCGATCGGCGGCGCCGGCTCCCACGAATTCCACGTGCTGGCCGAATCCGGCGAAGACGACATCGTCTTCAGCAACGGTTCCGACTACGCGGCGAACATCGAGAAGGCCGAAGCGGTGCCTCGCGAGACTTCGCGCGCTGCTGCGACCGAAGAGCTGCGCCTGGTCGATACGCCAGACACCAAAACCATCGCGGCGCTGGTGGAAAAATTCAATCTGCCGATTGAAAAGACCATCAAGACCCTGATCGTGCGCGCCGAAGAAGAAGGCAAACTGATCGCACTGGTCATCCGTGGCGACCACGAACTCAACGAAATCAAGGCTGCCCAGCAACCAGGCGTGGCCAACCCGCTGGTCATGGCCACCGATGCCGAACTGCGTGACGCCATTGGCGCCGGCGCCGGTTCGCTCGGCCCGCTGAACCTGCCACTGCCAATCATCATCGACCGTTCGGTCGAGCTGATGAGCGACTTCGGCATCGGCGCGAACATCGATGACAAGCATTACTTCGGCGTGAACTGGGAGCGTGATTTGCCAGTTCCGACCGTAGCTGATCTGCGCAACGTTGTTGCCGGCGACCCAAGCCCGGACGGCAAGGGCACGCTGGAAATCAAACGCGGCATCGAAGTCGGGCACATCTTCCAGCTGGGCAACAAGTACAGCAAGGCGATGAAGTGCGAAGTGCTGGGCGAGAACGGCAAGCCAGTGACCCTGGAAATGGGTTGCTATGGCATCGGCGTTTCCCGCGTGGTGGCTGCCGCCATCGAGCAGAACAACGACGCCAACGGCATCATCTGGAGCGACACCCTCGCGCCATTCCAGATCGCCCTGGTACCGCTGCGTTATGAAACCGAGCAGGTGCGCGAAGCCACCGACAAGCTGTACGCCGAACTGACGGCGGCCGGCTTCGAAGTGCTGCTGGACGATCGCGACAAGAAAACCAGCCCGGGCATCAAGTTCGCGGACATGGAGCTGATCGGCATTCCACACCGGATCGTGGTCAGCGACCGCGGCCTCGCCGAAGGCAACCTGGAATACAAGAGCCGGACCGAAGGCGAAGCGCAAGCACTGCCGGTGGCCGACGTATTGTCCTTCCTGCAGGCCCGTATCCGCCGCTGAAACCAGATAGAGACGTCATGTTCAAGCGAAACACCTTAGGCCTCGGAGGCACCGCCCTGTGCGGTGCCCTGCTGGTCAGCGGCTGTGCCAATCACATGTCACAACGCAGCGAGCACGAAGAGCGGGTCGAGCGAAAGTTGCTCGACCATAGCCTGCAGATTGATGTCGGTGAGCCTAAGGCGCTTGAGCTGCCGCAGCGTCGCGTGAAGATCAACGAACAGAAGACTTTTGAAGTCACCGAGTTCGAGGTCACCCGTCATTACGATCGCTACACGCCGTACCAGCCTTGGCGGGAGGTCTACGAGATTCCGCTGGGCGTGGTGGCCGTGGTCGGTGGTGTCGGCGCGAATGTGGTCAACGTGTTTGCGCTCGGCAGTCTGCCGGACAGCGTGACCAAGGACTGGCTCAGCTACGGTTTCGCCGGGCTCAACCCGTTCATGAACGTGCAATCCAACGGTCGTGCGCAGCAGAATCTGGCCGGCATCGATGAAGTCCAGCGCGACAAGCGCACGGAGTACTCGAGCCTGCCGTGGAGCGAGCGTCCGGTGCAGGTCAAGGCCGGCAAGCAGACCTTCGACATGACCACCGATCGCAACGGCGTTCTGCGCCTGAACCTGCTCGACAGCCCATTTGCCGAAAATAACCTCAATCATGTCGGCAAACTGCAGATCAGCGTCGAAGACGCCAAGGATGACGTGCACTCGGACTCGACGCTGATGATCAGCAGTCACCTGCGCGGCAAACTGCTGGAAGCGCACGGGCTGATTTATGACGATCTGGAAGACGACGAAGTGAGTCAGTGGGTACACCGGGTCAAACGTCTGTCGGAACTGGGTCTGGAAGAAGAAGCCAGCGAACTGGAACAAAGCCTGATCGAACTGACGCGTAACGATCCTGAGTTGCAGACTGAGTTTCTCAAGTCGCTGACCAAGGATGCGGGGCGTCTGGTGGCGGATCCGGGACCGAATTAAGGCCTATTAAAAGATCGCAGCCTGCGGCAGCTCCTACATTGGAACGCATTTTCCTGTAGGAGCTGCCGAAGGCTGCGATCTTTTGACTTTAACGCTCAAACAACTCCATCTGCTCAAACCCTCCGCGCAAATCCTCCAGCCGCACCCCAACCCCCAACAACCGCACCGGTTTCCCGCCGCGATTGAACGCCTGCGTCAACATCAACTGATAACTGCCCAGATCCCGCCCTGCCCCGGCCTGCTCCAGCGTCGTCTGGGTAAAGTCATGGAACTTCACTTTGACGAACGGTTTGCCCGGTCGGTAACTGCTGTCGATCCGCGCCATGCGGGTTTTCAGGGTGTCGAGCAACTCCGGCAACTTATCCAGGCAACTGCGCAAATCCGGCAGATCAACGTCGTAGGTATTTTCCACGCTGATCGACTGACGCCGACTGTCGTTGTGCACCAAGCGCTCATCAATCCCACGCGCCAGACTCCACAGTCGTTCACCGAAACTGCCGAATTCGCGTACCAGCGCCAGTTTGTCCCACTCGCGCAATTGCGAGCAGTCGACGATGCCGTGCTTGCCCAGCTTGTCGGCGGTGACTTTGCCGACGCCGTGCAATTTGCTCACCGGCAAACCGCTGACAAAGTCCTCGACCTGATCCGGGGTAATCACGAACAAACCGTTGGGCTTTTTCCAGTCACTGGCAATTTTCGCCAGAAACTTGTTCGGCGCTACGCCAGCGGAAACGGTGATGTGCAATTGATTGGAGACCCGGCGACGAATGTCCTGGGCGATACGCGTGGCGCTGCCGCCGAAATGCGCGCTGTCCGACACATCCAGATAAGCCTCATCCAGTGACAACGGCTCGATCAGGTCGGTGTAGTCGGCAAAGATCGTGTGAATTTCTTTCGAGGCTTCGCGATAGGCGTCCATGCGCGGCTTGACGATGGTCAGGTCCGGGCACAGTTTCAAGGCATGCCCCGAAGCCATCGCCGAACGCACGCCATACGCCCGCGCCTCATAGTTGCAGGTGGCGATCACCCCACGCCGATCCGCCGAACCACCCACCGCCAACGGCTTGCCGGCCAGACGCGGGTCATCGCGCATCTCGATGGCGGCGTAGAAACAATCGCAGTCGATGTGGATGATTTTTCGCTGAGTCATGTCAGAAAAGGAAACGTGGCGAGCCGGATCGGCAGTATCTCACCGACACCTGTATATAGCACCAGTGGTATGAATGTTCTTTTACGCGTGTAGGAAAACAGCTTTGAATTTATTTTATCAATCGAACAACGCCCTCCAATAGAGCTGAAAGCCTTGCCCCGCCTGACCTGCAGCGCGAAAAACACCCGAGAAAAAACGCTAACCGATTGAACCTCAACAGATTTTATCCAGATTGCGGGTTGACACCCCCGCGTTCCTCTGTAGAATGCCGACACACAGACGCGGGATGGAGCAGTCTGGTAGCTCGTCGGGCTCATAACCCGAAGGTCGTCGGTTCAAATCCGGCTCCCGCAACCAAACATCAAAAAAGGCTACTCGAAAGAGTGGCCTTTTTTGTGCGCGTCTGTTTTGTGGTTTTCTTCTACTTATAGAGAAGTAATCGCCAAACAGGAATTCGTTGCATTTCCGATGCTTAACGCTCCAACTGCGACCGTTTGACGCTATTGCACACTTATTTGACCCTTTATGGGATTAGCGGTTGACACCCTGTCGTTCCTCTGTAGAATGCCGCCACACAGACGCGGGATGGAGCAGTCTGGTAGCTCGTCGGGCTCATAACCCGAAGGTCGTCGGTTCAAATCCGGCTCCCGCAACCAAACATCAAAAAAGGCTACTCGAAAGAGTGGCCTTTTTTGTATCTGTCGAAAAAGTCCTTTCGCAACAATGATCTGTCATCGTGCAGTGAATCGTCCAGGATCGTCAGACGCGCCAAGTTGCGACTATGCTTTGAGTCGCAGGCATGACGTCTGCAATCCATGACTGCCCTCGCCGATACCCGGTGAGAGGCGTAGTATTTTGTGATTATTTTTTTCTACAGGGATTGGTAACTTGGCTGGATACCCCCATCCTGTCGCGCACAATCCAAGAGGTGATTGATGCGCGCCAACTCGTCTGATCCACAAGACACCGTCACAGCGGAACATCCGATCAAGCCTGAGCGTCTGCGCTTGCTTGATCGGTTGAGCAAATACCGACAACCGATTGGTCTGGCGGTCACTTTGCTGTTGTTCGCCATTGCGCTGATTGCCTGTCGTCATCTGCTCGCCGAACTCGATCTCGATGCGTTGCATGACTCGATTCTCGACGTGCCGAAACCCGCCATGCTCGGCGCGTTCGGCGCTACTGTCGTCGGCTTCATTATTCTGCTGGGTTATGAATGGTCGGCCAGTCGCTATGCCGGCGTGACATTGCCTCCGCGTACGCTGGCCCTCGGCGGCTTCACCGCATTTGCGATCGGCAACGCCATCGGCCTGTCGCTGCTGTCCGGCGGTTCGGTGCGCTACCGTTTATATGCACGACTGGGGCTCGGGGCGTCAGAAGTCGCGCACATGACCCTGTTCGCCAGCCTGTCGCTGGGCTGCGCTTTGCCGCCGCTCGCCGCGCTGGCAACGCTGAGTGACCTGCCCGCCGCCTCTCAGGCACTGGGCCTGTCCGAGGGCTTGCTCGGCTCCGTTGCCGTCACTGTTCTGCTGCTCGGCGCGATCCTGGCCATCGGCATCTATCGCCGCCGCCTGCCGGATCAGCCTTATCCGGACAACCTGCTGGTCAGGGCCGGTCGCCGCACCCTGCGCCTGCCCGGTCGACGCCTGACCTTTCTGCAACTGATCATCACCGCCCTCGACGTTGCTGCTGCCGCGACCGTGCTTTATCTGTTGCTGCCGGAAGCGCCGCCGTTTGGTGCGTTCCTGCTCGTGTACCTGTTGGCCTTGGCCGCTGGCGTTCTCAGCCATGTGCCCGGCGGCGTTGGTGTGTTCGAAGCGATCCTGCTGGCCGCTTTCGCCGACAAGCTCGGTGCCGCGCCACTGGCCGCCGCCCTGCTGCTGTATCGCCTGATCTACGTGGTGTTGCCGCTGTTGGTGGCCTGTGTATTGCTGCTGATCAACGAAGGCCAACGCCTGTTCCAGACCCAGACCATGCGCGCCGCATCCGGTCTGGCGGCGCCGATTCTGGCGGTATTGGTTTTCCTCTCGGGTGTTGTCCTGCTGTTTTCCGGCGCCACTCCGGAGATCGACACACGTCTGGAACACATCGGTTTTCTGATCCCGCATCGTCTGGTCGACGCTTCGCACTTTGGCGCCAGCCTGATCGGCGTGCTCTGCCTGATGCTCGCGCAGGGCCTGCGTCGGCGCCTGTCGGCGGCGTGGATGCTGACCACCATTCTGTTGCTGGTCGGCGCCCTGCTCTCGCTGCTCAAGGGCTTCGACTGGGAAGAAGCAACGCTGATGACACTGACGGCTGCGCTGCTCGGTGTGTTCCGTCGCTCGTTCTATCGCCCGAGCCGTCTGACCGAACTGCCCTTCTCGCCGCTGTATCTGGTGGCCAGCCTCTGTGTGCTGGGCGCTTCGACGTGGCTGCTGCTGTTCGCCTATCAGGACGTTCCTTATAGCCATCAACTCTGGTGGCAGTTCACCCTTGATGCTGACGCGCCGCGTGGCCTGCGCTCGCTGCTCGGCGCTGCGGTGTTGTTGCTGGTGATCGCGCTGACCTGGCTGCTGCGCACCGCGCGCCCGGTCATTCACTTGCCGACGCCTGACGAGCTCGATCGCGCAGTGAAGATTCTGATGGCCTCGTCGCAACCCGACGGCGGCCTCGCACTGACCGGTGACAAGGCGTTGCTGTTTCACCCGAACGACGAAGCCTTTTTGATGTACGCGCGCCGTGGCCGCAGCCTGGTGGCACTGTACGACCCGATCGGCCCCGGCCAGCAACGCGCCGAGATGATCTGGCAGTTCCGTGACCTCTGCGATATCCACCACGCCCGCCCGGTGTTCTACCAGGTGCGCGCGGAGAACCTGCCGTACTACATGGACATCGGCCTGACTGCGATCAAGCTTGGCGAAGAAGCCCGGGTCGATCTGCAGCGCTTTGACCTGGAAGCCAAGGGCAAAGAGATGAAGGACCTGCGTTATACCTGGAACCGTGGCTCCCGCGACGGCCTGTCGCTGGAGATCCATGAGCCGGGCCAGGCGCCGATGGATGAGCTGAGAGTGATTTCCGATGCGTGGCTGACCGGCAAGAACGTGCGCGAGAAAGGTTTCTCGCTCGGTCGTTTCAGCGACGAGTACCTGAAGCATTTCCGTATTGCGGTGATTCGCTTCGAAGGCCGCCCGGTGGCGTTCGCCAACCTGCTCGAGACTTACAGCCACGACTTGGCCAGCCTCGACCTGATGCGCGCGCACCCGGACGCCCCCAAGCTGACCATGGAATTCATGATGGTCGGCCTGATTCAACACTATAAGAGTCACGGATACGCGCGCTTCAGCCTGGGCATGGTGCCGTTGTCGGGGTTGCAACCCCGGCGCGGTGCACCGCTGACCCAGCGTCTGGGCTCGATGGTTTTCCGCCGTGGTGAGCAGCTGTACAACTTCCAAGGCTTGCGCCGCTTCAAAGACAAATTCCAGCCTGACTGGGAACCCCGTTATATGGCCGTGCCCGCCGGACTCGATCCGCTGGTGGCGCTGGCCGACACTGCTGCCCTGATCGCGGGCGGCTTGACTGGATTGGTGAAACGCTGATGATTCAACGCTCCCTGAAGTACATCCTGGCCGCACTGATCGTGCTGGCCGTGATTGCCGGCGGCGGTTACTGGTACCTGAAACGCCCGGCACCGGAACCCACCGTCGAACAGCTCAACCCGGCCGATGGCGCGGCGATGACCCGCGTCATCCCCGGCACCAAGGCCAAGGCGCAGGTGCTGATCGCCGTCAATGACGATCAGAAGCTCAATGAAAAGCAACTGACCACCCTGAGCCGTAGCGCTTCGGCGCAAATCGTCCAGGTGATTCTGCCCAAGGACTGCCTGCTGCAAAGCCGCGCCCTGCAATCGGGTCTGCGTGAACTGAATGGCCCGGCCACCTTGGTCAGCGGCATCGGCCCAGGCGCTGTGCTGGCCTGGCGCTGGTTGTCGGAGCAGAAAGACGACAAGGCCCAGGCCATCTCCGTCGACCTCGCTCTGGAAAAAGGTGGTTGCACGCACCTGCTGCCAAAATCCGCCGCCCACGGCCACTGGCTAGTGGCGTGGAACGACAACCCGGATGACGCCAGCGCAGGTTTCGTACGCGATCAACCGAACGCCGAAACCAGCATCAGCGACTACGACATCAACCTGCCGCAAGTGCTCAACAACGAACTGCGCAAGATCCTCGTCGGCGGCGACAAGGCCAACGGCGGTCTGGCGATCCCGGTGGTTGAAGTGCCGGCCGGCCAGGCGAAAGACACCGTCACCCTGTTCCTCTCCGGTGACGGTGGCTGGCGCGACCTCGACCGCGACGTGGCCGGTGAAATGGCCAAGATCGGCTATCCGGTCGTCGGCATCGACACCCTGCGCTACTACTGGCAGCACAAGAGCCCGGAGCAAAGCGCACTGGACCTGACCGAACTGATGCAACACTACCGGCAGAAATGGGGCACCAAGCGCTTTATCCTCACCGGTTACTCGTTCGGTGCTGACGTGTTGCCGGCGATCTACAACCGCCTGCCGGACACCGAGCAGCAACGCATCGACGCCATCATCCTGCTGGCCTTCGCCCGCACCGGCAGCTTCGAAATCGAAGTCGAAGGCTGGTTGGGCAACGCCGGCAAAGAAGCCGCTACCGGGCCGGAAATGGCCAAACTGCCTCCGGCCAAGGTGATTTGCATCTACGGCGAAGAAGAGACGGATGAAAGTGGCTGCACTGACAAGACTGCAGTCGGTGAAGCCGTGAAACTCCCTGGCGGCCACCACTTCGACGAGAACTACCCGGCGCTGGCCAAGCGTTTGGTGGACTTGATCGAGAAACGTCAGAGCAAGGACTCGGTCGCCGAAGAGTGATCTGAGCCCCCACAAAAAGCCCCCGCAACTTCACGGTTGCGGGGGCTTTTTACATTCCAGCCGCCAGCAAAATCCCCTGTGGGAGCGAGCCTGCTCGCGAAGCGGTGGGTCAGTTTACAGATTCGTCGACTGACACTACGTCTTCGCGAGCAGGCTCGCTCCCACAGGGGAATTTCGCTGGACTCAAGTAATCGTTAGCCCCGGCAAGCGTATCTTGCCCGCATATCGTCATGGCTGATCACTTGAACCGGATCGAGGTTGATCAGTCGTTCCATCGCTTCGGCTTCAATTCGAAGATTCTCGAGATCATCCTGCTTTTCTTGTTCCGATGACGCCGTCATACACTCCTCGCTCATTTGCACACCCTAGTTCGTGTCAGACGTTTAGTATCGTTTACTTCTAGTCTCGCAATATCAGATGACGCCCACAGACCTTGTAGGCAAACTCCGAAACTCGTGTTCGGGCGCTGTGCCGCTCTATTGCGCTGTTTTTCGACGGGATACTCTCCGGACGTCGCTGACCCATTCAGCGATCGGGTGTGGTAACCCGGAGAAACCATCGCAACAGCGCGCTCCTCAAGATATGGCGGCTGTGCGTGGGACGCTTTCGGGCGTGCCGGTTTCCTTGGTTCCCGGTTTACCACCCTGCGTACAGTTGCCTCCCTTTCGCGCGGTAACGAAAGTCGCGGCACTTCGAACCAAGGAGTAACACGATGACCGAAACTGATCTGCACGGACTCGCAAACGTTAAAACCATCGGCTTCACCCTTTCCTCTACAACGCGGATCAAGCGGTCTTCAACGTCCGCTCCGGCATCCCGATCATCGATGCCTTGTCCCAATCCTCCGACCTGCTATCCCTCGCCAAATCCTTCGCCGAGGATGCGGCCTTTATCAGAGACACCGATCGCCACGCCTGGGCCGCGCATTACCTGACGGTGATGGGCAAAGCCTTGATTGATGACGTGATCCAAGCGCTGATCCCACGACCTGCGCGTACGAAGACCGAGTCTGAAGCAGAGATGCCTGAAGGCTTGTAGAGGTTTGAAGATCAAAAGATCGCAGCCTTCGGCAGCTCCTACGTGGAATGCGAAACCTGTAGGAGCTGCCGAAGGCTGCGATCTTTTGATCTGAAGTTGCCGCCCACAAAAAAGCCCCCGCCCGCCACTAGGCCAACGAGGGCTTTTCAGTTGAGGCGAAGCTTACATCTCCACCTGCGTCCCCAACTCAATCACCCGGTTCAGCGGCAGATTGAAGAAACGCAAATTGCCGTTGGCATTCTTCAACATGAACGCAAACAACGCCTCTCGCCAACGCGCCATACCTTCAAGTTTCGAGGCAATCACCGTTTCCCGGCTGAGGAAGTAAGTCGTGCGCATCGGGCTGAAGTCCAGATCATCCAGATGACACAGCTTCAGCGCTTGCGGCACGTCCGGTTCGTCGGTGAATCCGAAGTGCAGGATCACCCGGAAGAAGCCTTCGCCATGAGCCTCGACCTCGAAACGTCGCGATGGCGGTACGCGCGGGATGTCTTCGTAGACCACCGTCAGCAGAACCACTTGCTCATGCAGTACCTGGTTGTGCAGCAAGTTGTGCAACAGCGCATGCGGCACGGCGTCGGAACGCGCAGTGAGGAACACCGCGGTGCCCTGTACCCGATGCGGCGGTTGCACGCGGATGCTGCTGATGAAGATCGGCAGCGGCAGCGCGCCTTCGTCGAGGCGTTCGACCAGCAATTGCTTGCCGCGCTTCCAGGTGGTCATCAGCACGAACAGGGCGATACCGGCGATCACTGGGAACGCACCGCCCTGCACGATTTTCGGCACGTTGGCGGCGAAGTACAGGCCGTCCACCAGCAGGAAGCCGATCAATACCGGCACCGCGAGGATCGGTGGCCATTTCCACAGCAGCAGCATCACCGCCGACACCAGAATGGTGGTCATCAGCATGGTGCCAGTCACCGCCACGCCGTAGGCCGAGGCCAGTGCGCCGGAGGACTCGAAGCCCAGCACCAACAGGACCACGCCCACCATCAGCGCCCAGTTCACCGCGCCAATATAGATCTGGCCCTGTTCATCGCTGGAGGTGTGCTGAATGTACATGCGCGGAATATAGCCAAGCTGAATCGCCTGACGAGTCAGGGAGAACGCGCCGGAAATTACCGCTTGCGAGGCAATCACCGTGGCCATGGTCGACAGACCGACCAATGGAATCAGCGCCCAACTCGGCGCCAACAGATAGAACGGGTTACGTGCCGCTTCCGGGTTATCCAGCAGCAAGGCACCTTGACCGAAATAATTCAGCACGAGCGCCGGCAGAACCAAAATGAACCAGGCGCGGGCAATCGGCTTGCGGCCGAAGTGGCCCATGTCGGCATACAGTGCTTCGGCACCGGTCAGCGCCAGCACCACGGCGCCGAGGATCGCCACGCCCATGCCAGGGTGCACAGTGAAGAAGCGTACCGCCCAAGCAGGATTCATCGCATGCAGCACTTCCGGGGTGTGGCTGATGCCATACACGCCGAGAGCGCCGAGGACGAGGAACCAGGTGACCATGATCGGCCCGAACAGAATGCCGATCCGCGCCGTACCGTGACGCTGGATCAGGAACAAACCGACCAGCACCACCAGCGACAGCGGCACCACCCAATGGTCGATGCCATCGAATGCCAGCCCCAGACCCTCAATCGCCGACAGCACGGAAATCGCCGGGGTGATCATGCTGTCGCCGTAAAACAGCGCCGCGCCGATCAGCCCGCAAACCACCAGCAACGAACGCAGCTTCTTGCGATGCCCTGCCGCCCGCCGCGCCAGTGCGGTGAGCGCCATGATGCCGCCCTCGCCCTGGTTGTCGGCGCGCAGCACGAACATCATGTATTTGATCGACACCACCCAGATCAGCGACCAGAAGATCAACGACAGAATGCCCAGCACGCCGTCGTGGTTGACCGGTACGCCGTAACCGCCGGAAAACACTTCTTTGAGGGTGTACAACGGGCTCGTGCCGATGTCGCCGTAAACTACCCCGACTGCCGCGACCAGCATGCTCAGCGGCTTGGAGGCCGAACCCTCGGCGCCTGCCGCATGACTACTTGCCTGACCCATCCAACACTCCTGATTTTAGAACCGGCTTCTTTGAATGAAGCACTATGCTTTGTGGTGCAGCATGCGCCGTTTTACCTGTTGTTACAGACGTTTTGTTGACTGTAAAAAATTGGTAAAGCTCCACGGCGCGAAGCATAGCGCAGCACTCGTCGTATTTCCCTGCATAAAGCTGGTCAAGTGCGTTGCTCGCCGCTAGAATTGCGCACTTTTTGATCAGAGGCGCGCCCTAAGCGCCCATCCGTCGGCTTTCGCACCAAGAAAGCGATGTCACAAAATACCGAGGTTAGACATGTCCACCACTCCTGCGCCGGCCAATCCAAAGGTTGGCTTTGTATCTCTGGGTTGCCCGAAAGCACTGGTCGACTCCGAGCGCATCCTGACCCAGCTGCGCATGGAAGGCTATGACGTGGTGTCCACCTATCAGGACGCCGACGTTGTCGTCGTCAACACCTGCGGTTTCATCGATTCGGCCAAGGCTGAGTCTTTGGAAGTGATCGGCGAAGCGATCAAGGAAAACGGCAAGGTGATCGTCACCGGTTGCATGGGCGTGGAAGAAGGCAACATCCGCAACGTCCACCCGAGCGTGCTGGCCGTGACCGGTCCGCAGCAGTACGAGCAAGTGGTCAACGCCGTGCACCAAGTGGTGCCGCCACGTAAGGATCACAACCCGCTGATCGACCTGGTGCCGCCGCAAGGCATCAAGCTGACCCCGCGTCACTATGCGTACCTGAAGATTTCCGAAGGCTGTAACCACAGCTGCTCGTTCTGCATCATCCCGTCGATGCGCGGCAAACTGGTCAGCCGTCCGGTTGGCGATGTGCTCGACGAAGCTCAGCGTCTGGTCAAATCCGGCGTTAAAGAGTTGCTGGTCATTTCGCAGGACACCAGCGCTTACGGCGTTGACGTGAAATACCGCACTGGCTTCTGGAACGGCGCGCCGGTGAAAACCCGCATGACCGAACTCTGCGAAGCGCTCAGCACCCTCGGCGTCTGGGTGCGTCTGCACTACGTTTACCCGTACCCGCACGTTGACGAGCTGATTCCGCTGATGGCCGCCGGCAAGATCCTGCCGTACCTGGACATCCCGTTCCAGCACGCCAGCCCGAAAGTGCTGAAGTCGATGAAACGCCCGGCGTTCGAAGACAAGACCCTGGCGCGCATCAAGAACTGGCGCGAAATCTGCCCGGACCTGATCATCCGTTCGACCTTCATCGTCGGTTTCCCGGGCGAAACCGAAGAAGATTTCCAGTACCTGCTGAACTGGCTGACCGAAGCCCAGCTCGACCGCGTCGGCTGCTTCCAGTACTCGCCGGTTGAAGGCGCTCCGGCCAATGATCTGGATCTGGAGATCGTCCCGGACGACGTCAAGCAGGATCGTTGGGATCGCTTCATGGCGCACCAGCAAGCGATCAGCTCGGCACGCCTGCAACTGCGCATCGGCCGTGAAATCGAAGTGCTGGTGGACGAAGTCGACGAGCAAGGCGCAGTTGGCCGCTGCTTCTTCGACGCACCGGAAATCGACGGCAACGTGTTCATCGACAACGGCAGCAACCTGAAGCCGGGCGACAAGGTCTGGTGCAAAGTCACCGACGCCGACGAATACGACCTGTGGGCTGAGCAGATATAAACGTCAAAAGCCCCTCACCCTAGCCCTCTCCCGAGGGAGAGGGGACTGATCGAGGTGTTCTCACGAGCTGCACCGACCTGAACGTTCGAGTCGAACTCAGGTTTGAACAGCACGAAGATCAGCTCCCTTCCCCCTCGCCCCCTTGGGGGAGAGGGTTGGGGTGAGGGGGAAGGCAGACACCGCAACTAATACAGAAAGCCCCGCTCTTTTTAAGAGATGCGGGGCTTTTTTACGGCTATCGTTTAGCGGGGGACGGACTCCCTTGAAACGGACAAGAGGCAGACGGGCATGCGTCACCATTCGGTCATCCACACACCGAAACTCAGCGATTATCAGGAACTGACCCGAGTCTGGGAGGCCTCGGTTCGCGCCACCCATGATTTTCTGCCGGACAGCTACATCGAATTGCTGCGCAATCTGGTGCTGACGCGTTATCTGGATGCCGTGATGTTGATCTGCACCAAGGACGCCAATCAGCGCATTACCGGGTTTGCCGGTGTTGCGGCGGGAAAAATTGAAATGCTGTTCATCGATCCGGATTATCGGGGGCAGGGCTTGGGCAAGAAACTGCTCAACTACGCGATGCAGCACCTGAATGCCGATGAACTCGACGTCAACGAACAGAATCCGCAAGCGCTGGGCTTTTACTTCAAGCAGGGGTTTGAAGTGATCGGACGCTCTGAGGTGGATGGCATGGGCCAACCGTATCCGTTGCTGCATATGCGCTTGAGGCAGAACCAGCAACGCTCAAGCCACGCCTGACACACCACAAACAAATGTAGGAGTGAGCCTGCTCGCGATAGCGCCAGATCAGCCAACATCAATGTCGAATGTCAGATGGCTATCGCGAGCAGGCCCACTCCTACAAAAAGCCACACCGTGAAAATGGAACCGGGCTTAACCGGCGCCACACAGGTACAATGCCCACCCCTTTTTTGTTACGGCCCTGTCATGACTGACCCGATTCGCCTCTCCAAACGCCTCATCGAACTGGTCGGTTGCTCCCGCCGGGAGGCCGAGCTGTTCATCGAGGGCGGCTGGGTCACCGTGGACGGCGAAGTGATTGACGAGCCGCAATTCAAGGTCGGCGAGCAGAAAGTCGAGCTCGACAAGGACGCCAAGGCCACCGCGCCGGAGCCGGTGACCATCCTGCTCAACGCGCCGGCCGGCATCGACGTCGAGACCGCCATGCAGTCGCTCAGCGCCGAAACCCTCAGCGAAGAGCATCGTTTCAGCAAGCGCCCCCTGCGCGGGCACTTCCTGCGCCTGACCGCCAGTTCCGACCTGCAAGCCAAGGCCAGCGGGCTGTTGGTGTTCACTCAGGACTGGAAAATCCTGCGCAAGCTCACTGCTGACGCCGCGAAGATCGAGCAGGAATACATTGTCGAAGTCGAAGGCGACATGGTCGCCCACGGCCTCAATCGCTTGCAGCACGGCCTCACGCACAAGGGCAAGGAGCTGCCGCCGGTCAAGGCCAGCTGGCAGAACGAAAACCGTCTGCGCTTCGCCATGAAAAATCCGCAGCCGGGGATCATCGCCCAGTTCTGCGAAGCGGTCGGCCTGAAGGTCATCGGCATCCGCCGCATCCGCATCGGCGGCGTCTCGATCGGCAAAGTCCCGGTCGGCCAATGGCGCTACCTGTCCGGCAAAGAGAAGTTCTAACGCTTCCACTGCCGCCACACATTCCGGCAGCGCGCCTGCGTGCTGCCCACAACGCTTATCAGGATTATCGACATGATTCATAACGACGTATTGCGCAGCGTGCGCTACATGCTCGACATCAGCGACAAGAAGGTTGTCGAGATCATCAAGCTCGGCGGCATGGACGTCGCGCTCGCTGACGTGCTGACCTGGCTCGACAAGAAAGAAGAAGACGAAGAAGGTTTCGTGCGCTGCCCGGACGAAGTCATCGCGCACTTCCTCGATGGCCTGGTGATCTTCAAGCGTGGCAAGGACGAAAGCCGTCCGCCGCAGCCGATCGAAGTGCCAGTCACCAACAACATCATCCTGAAAAAACTGCGCGTGGCCTTCGAACTGAAGGAAGACGACATGCACGCGATTCTCAAGGCGGCCGAGTTCCCGGTGTCCAAGCCTGAGCTGAGCGCGCTGTTTCGCAAGGTTGGCCACACCAACTACCGTCCTTGCGGCGACCAGTTGCTGCGCAACTTCCTCAAGGGCCTGACCCTGCGCGTTCGCCCAGCCTGATCCTCTTTGCGGTGGCGACCGATAGTCGCCGCCGCAGCGCATGACCGTTCATTCCCTGCGAAAATAGTGGCTCCGCTTTTTGCGGCTGACGACTAGGGTGTATTGATCCCTAATCCTCAGGACTCGCCATGCACCCATACTTTTCCCTGCAAGGCCGCACCGCTCTGGTGACCGGCGGCACCCGTGGTATCGGCAAAATGATCGCCAAAGCCTTTGTCGAGGCTGGCGCGCGTGTCTATGTCTGCTCGCGTGACGCTGAAGCGTGTCATCAAACCGCCGAAGAACTCAGCGCCCTGGGCAAATGTCATGGCATCGCCGCCAACCTGGCGACGGAAGAAGGCGTACAGGAGCTGGCCGCGCGCCTGGGCGAGCAGATCACTCATCTGGATATTCTGGTGAACAACGCTGGCACCACCTGGGGCGCGCCACTGGAGAGCTATCCGGTGAAGGGTTGGGAGAAGGTCATGCAGCTCAACGTGACCTCGGTGTTCAGCTGCATCCAGCAGTTTCTGCCGCTGTTGCGCAAAGCCGGTTCAGCGGCGAATCCGGCACGGATCATCAACATCGGTTCTGTGGCGGGAATTTCTTCGTTTGGCGAACAGGCCTATGCCTACGGGCCGAGTAAAGCGGCCCTACACCAATTGTCGCGCATTCTCGCGCGGGAACTGGTGAGCCAGCACATCAACGTCAACGTGATCGCGCCGGGGCGCTTTCCGAGCAAGATGACCCAGCATATTGGCAATGATCAGCAGGCGTTGGCTGAGGATACGGCGCTGATCCCGATGAAGCGCTGGGGGCGTGAGGAAGAAATGGCGGCGTTGGCGATCAGTCTGGCGAGTACCGCTGGCGCGTATATGACCGGAAATATCATTCCGCTGGATGGTGGGTTCAGCCTTTAAAAGATCGTAGCCTTCGGCAGCTTCTACATGGGATCGACGCGCCCCTGTAGGAGTTGCCGAAGGCTGCGATCTTTTGATCTTTCGGGCATCATGCCACCCTGCCCCGCTTCGAATGCAAACCATGACTTACAGCGTCTCCCCCATCGGCTTCGTGCGCTCCTGCTTCAAGGAGAAATTCGCCATTCCCCGCCAACCGCAACTAGCGCCCGCCGCCCGTGGCGTGCTGGAACTGGTGGCGCCGTTCGATCAGGGTGACGCCGTGCAAGGTCTGGAACAGGTCAGCCACGTCTGGTTGCTGTTTCTGTTCCATCAGGCGCTGGAAGACAAGCCTCGCCTGAAAGTCCGTCCACCGCGACTGGGCGGCAACAAGTCCATGGGCGTATTCGCTACCCGCGCCACTCACCGGCCGAACGGCATCGGCCAATCGGTGGTGAAACTGGACAAGGTCGAAGGCAATCGACTGTTCATCTCTGGCATCGATTTGCTCGACGGCACGCCGGTGCTCGACATCAAACCGTATGTGCCCTATGCCGATATCATCCCTAACGCCGTCAATAGCATCGCCAGCGCCGCGCCGCAGCTGATTGACGTGCAGTGGACGGACTGGGCGCTGAAACAAGCGCACAGCCACGCTCAGCGCCTCGACGAGCCGTTGGTTGAGCTGATTGAACAGTGCCTGGCTCAGGACCCGCGTCCGGCGTATCAAACCCCGGCGCCGGAACGCGAGTACGGCGCGCAGTTCTGGGATCTGGATGTGCGCTGGCATTACCCGACACCCGAGCAAATACGCGTACTCGAAGTCATCCCGGCCAACGCATAACCCCCGAAAACGAAAAAGCCCGCGCTGCCTTCTCAGGCAACGCGGGCTGATCGTTCCCACGCTCCGCGTGGGAATGCATCCAGTGACGCTCCGCGTCACCGGCCAAACGCTTACTTCTCGACGAATGCACGTTCGATCAGGTAATCACCCGGCTCACGCATCCGCGCCGAGATCTTCAGGCCGAAGCTGTCGAGCACTTCGCTGGTCTCGTCGAGCATGCTCGGGCTGCCGCAGATCATCGCGCGGTCGTCCTGCGGGTTGATCGGTGGCAGGCCGATGTCGCTGAACAGCTTGCCGCTGCGCATCAGATCGGTCAGGCGGCCCTGATTCTCAAAAGGCTCACGGGTCACGGTCGGGTAATAGATAAGCTTGTCACGCAGCGCTTCGCCGAAGAACTCGTTCTGCGGCAGGTGCTCGGTGATGAATTCGCGGTAGGCGACTTCGTTGACGTAACGCACACCGTGCACCAGGATCACTTTTTCAAAGCGCTCGTAGGTTTCCGGGTCCTGGATCACGCTCATGAACGGCGCCAGGCCAGTGCCGGTGCTCAGCAGGTACAAGTGCTTGCCAGGGTTCAGGTCGTCAAGCACCAAGGTGCCGGTAGGCTTCTTCGAGATGATGATCTCGTCGCCTTCCTTCAAGTGCTGCAACTGCGAAGTCAGCGGACCGTCCTGCACCTTGATGCTGAAGAATTCCAGATGCTCTTCCCAGTTCGGGCTGGCGATCGAGTAAGCGCGCATAAGCGGGCGGCCGTTGGGCTGCTGCAGGCCGATCATCACGAACTGACCGTTCTCGAAGCGCAGGCCCGGATCGCGGGTGCACTTGAAGCTGAACAGAGTGTCGTTCCAGTGATGAACACTGAGGACACGCTCGTGGTTCATGTTGCTCATGTACGTTTGACTCCTGGAGATTGGGTCTGCGCTGGCTTATACCGCTGAGAGTGCGCAATTGCATCGCATTCTAATAGCGACGACAATATCTGTTAACTGGATTATTAAGATAAGGGTTATCGGTTATATCGATATGCGATTTACTCTCCGTCAACTGCAAGTCTTCGTCGCCGTCGCCCAGCAGGAAAGCGTATCCCGTGCTGCGGGTCTGCTCAACCTCTCGCAGTCGGCCGCCAGCACCTCGATCACCGAGCTCGAGCGCCAATCCAGCTGCCAGCTATTCGACCGCGCCGGCAAACGGCTGAGTCTCAACGCCCTTGGCAAACAGCTGTTGCCACAAGCGGTGGCCCTGCTCGATCAGGCCAAGGAAATCGAAGACCTGCTCAACGGCAAATCCGGTTTCGGCTCGCTGTCGGTGGGCGCCACCCTGACCATCGGCAATTACCTGGCGACGTTGCTGATCGGCAGTTTCATGCAGCGCCACCCCGAGAGTCAGGTGAAGCTGCACGTACAGAACACTGCCAATATCGTGCAACAAGTCGCCCACTACGAAATTGATCTGGGTCTAATCGAAGGCGATTGCAGCCATCCCGACATCGAAGTGCAGAGCTGGGTCGAGGATGAGCTGGTGGTGTTCTGCGCGCCACAGCATCCGCTGGCCCAACGTGGTAGCGCGACCATGGAAGAGCTGACCCACGAAGCGTGGATCCTGCGTGAGCAGGGTTCGGGCACGCGGCTGACTTTCGATCAGGCCATGCGCCACCATCGCAGCGCGCTGAATATCCGTCTGGAGCTGGAACACACCGAAGCGATCAAGCGCGCGGTGGAGTCGGGACTGGGGATTGGCTGCATCTCGAGGCTGGCGCTGCGCGATGCGTTCCGGCGCGGCAGTCTGGTGCCGGTAGAGACGCCGGATCTGGATCTGGCGCGGCAGTTCTACTTCATCTGGCACAAGCAGAAATACCAGACCTCGGCGATGCGCGAGTTTCTCGAGCTGTGCCGCGCTTTCACCGCCGGGGTGCAGCGCAGCGACGAGATCGTCTTGCCGACGATTGCTTAAAGCAGAATGACGGCCCACACCAGCGCGATCATGGTCAGCGCGACAAATTGCGCGGCGCTGCCCATGTCCTTGGCGTTCTTCGATAATGGGTGCAGTTCCAGCGAGATGCGGTCGATGGCCGCTTCGACTGCCGAGTTCAGCAGTTCGACGATCAAAGCCAGCAGGCACACGGCAATCAACAGCGCCTGCTCTACGCGACTGACATTGAGGAAGAATGTCAGCGGAATCAGCACGACATTGAGCAGCACCAGTTGGCGGAACGCCGCTTCACCGGTGAAGGCGGCGCGCAGGCCATCGAGCGAATAACCGGAGGCATTGAGGATACGTTTCAGGCCGGTCTGGCCCTTGAAAGGTGACATAAGGAAGAAACCAACCAAAAAGGAGTGAGAAAGCTAGATCAATAAAAGTCAAAAAAGCGTGAAGACACCAGCCTTTAATGGCTCGGAATTGACTCAAGTTGTTGCAGCAGTAAAGCCGCTTGCGTGCGAGTACGCACATTCAACTTGCGAAAGATCGCCGTAACGTGGGCCTTGATGGTCGCTTCCGACACACTCAGCTCATAGGCAATCTGCTTGTTCAGCAGGCCTTCGCAGACCATGGTCAACACACGAAACTGCTGCGGGGTCAGGCTGGCAAGGCCGTCGCTGGCGGCTTTGGCTTCGTCGGAAACAGCGACCGCCTCGAACGCCTGCGGCGGCCAGAACACATCGCCATCGAGCACTTTGCGCACTGCTTGCTGAATCACGCTGAGGTCGCTGGACTTGGGAATAAAGCCACTGGCGCCAAATTCACGGGACTTGACCATGACCGAAGCTTCTTCCTGCGCCGAAACCATCACCACCGGAATCTGCGGATATTGCCCGCGCAGCAGCACCAAACCGGAAAATCCGTAAGCGCCGGGCATGTTGAGATCGAGCAGTACCAGATCCCAGTCGGCTTTTTCGGTCAGGCGGGTTTCCAGTTCGGCAATGCTTGCCACTTCCACCAGGCGTACATCCGGGCCGAGGCCCAGCGTCACCGCCTGATGCAGTGCGCTACGAAACAGGGGGTGATCATCGGCAATCAGGATGTCGTATGTGGCCATTTTTCAAATGATCCTGTTTTTGATGGCAGACGCGGTGCATTCCGGTCTGGCCAAAGCAACTCGAGATGCCGCTTTGAAGCGATATCCACAGGGGCACGTTCAACGCCAATCAACAGCAAACACGGCGTTTCAAACCTTGGCCGCTCCCTAATCGGCGCCAAGCATGCCCAGCGAAGACTGGGTGGTCAAGCAGCACGGCCACCGTTGTGTACAGTATGGGCCACTATGCGGCCGACACCGGCTGCGGCTTTGGTATATAGGCTTGCAACTCGGCATGCGCCGGCGTCGACTCGTTCATGTCCAGTTGCTGCTTGGCGCCCAGATAGTGCTGGCTGAACACGTCAAAGTAAGCGTCCAGGGCAGAGGCCGCATCCGTGTCGCCTGCCAGCTCCAGACACAGCGCCGCGACTTCGGCGGTGCACAGGTGCTCGCTGCGGGTCGAACGGCGCAAGCGATAGCGCGAGAGTTTATCGGGCAGGAGGCTGAGGATCGGCAAACGGTCGAAGTACGGGCTTTTGCGGAAGATCTTCCGGGCTTCGGTCCAGGTCGCATCCAGCAGGATGAACAGCGGGCGTTTGCTGCTATCGATGGCGACGGTGTTGGTCACCCGCGACGGCTCGACATATTCGCCGGGAAACACCAGATACGGCTGCCATTGCGGGTCATTGAGCAGTGCGAGCATCTGCGGATCGGGCTCGGTGCGCGACCAGATGAACGCATGGTTATCGCGCACCACATCGGCAATCAGCCAACCGGTATTGCTCGGTTTGAACACTTCCTTGCCGGTCATGATCAGGCACACGCCCGAGCGGGTCTCGACACTCGGCCGCCAGGCGCACAGGCAATGGCTGATGATCACCCGGCAGTCACGGCAACGCTCGGAGCGAAAGCCGCGGGCCTGAATCGGCTTGATGCCTTCATCTTCGCGCTGGTCGCGCAAACGGGCGACGGCGTTGGGGGCATGGTTCATCGCGGATAACGCCGGCAGACAGGGAAACTCGACACGAACAGCACTCGGCAGGGCAATAAAGGCCGGCAGTTTACCAGAGCAACGGGCACAAGCCTGTACCCTCCCGACCGGCTCCCCTATAATTCGCCGCCACTGAACGCACAGCCCCGAGGCTGGTCGAACCACCAGTCACCGAATCAGGAGAGTTTCATGCTGCGCCTTATCGTTCCCACCGCTGCCATTCTGCTGGCGTCGTCCTTCACCGCTCAGGCCGCCTCCCTGAGTGAGCAGAATCTGAACCGTGAGCTGCGCAACGTCGCCGCCCAAAGCAGCGTCGGCACGCCACGCGCCATCAGTGAAGACATTCTTGATCAGGGCTTCACCGTTGAAGGCACACAATTGATCAACCACCTGAGCGTGCAAAAGAGCCACGCCGACAAGATGCGCGCTGACCCCAAAGCCGTGTATTTCCAGTTGGGTGCCTCGGTGTGCAACAACCCTTCGTTTCGCAAGCTGATGGCCAAGGGCGCGATCATGCGTTACGACTTCACCGAAGTGAAAACCAACAAAGCGGTCGGCTCTGCCAGCTACCAGGAATCGGATTGCCCGAAAGCCGGCCCGGCGAAGAAGAAGTAATCAACGTGAATTGGCGCGCCGCTGTTCATCCTCGGCGCGCAGTTCGGCCAGCAAGGCCTGTAAATAGTGCGAACGGCGTTCGCCGCCAGCCAACCGCCGGCAGCACTCCTCTTCGAGACTGACATGATTGGTCTCGGCTGATGCCTTCAATATTCGATACAGCTGCGTATCGATCTCCAGAATCACTCTGGCCATGTGTCCCGCCTCCTTGCCACCCGCAAATCCTTGAATCGCGTGCACCTTGCATACGGTGATTGACGCAATGCTGTCGTACGGTGCCTGTCAGTTAGTTAATCAGAGGGATAGCCACTCGGCGTGCGTTCGGACGAGCGGTGCCGATACTGGCAAAAAATCAATAAGCGGTTGCCAGCCAGAACGTTGCGGCGCAATGATCAAGCCAGCGCAAACGCGCGCAAGGGTCTAGATTCAGAGTATTCCCGATCACTTTTCAACGGCAGACAAGGAACTGCCGATCGTGTGTTTTTTTGCAGCGCGGCACTGACGCCGCTCGTCAGGGCCATCCGCTCTGTGCAGAAGGAGACGTTGAATGCCTTACCAACCGAATGACTTGCTCAGCCGGCATTTTCAGGAAAGCGGTCCCGACCTTATCAGCCAGGTCGAAGCACAACTCAACCGTGTTTCCCCCAACAGCCCGAACATTCCCATCTACCGCGACATGATCCTCACCGTGCTGCGCATGGCACAGGAAGACCACAACCGCTGGAACGCCAAGATCACCCTGCAAGCCCTGCGCGAACTGGAGCAGGCGTTTCGTGTGCTGGAACAATTCAAGGGCCGCCGCAAAGTCACCGTATTCGGCTCGGCGCGCACGCCGGTCGAGCATCCGTTGTATGCCATGGCGCGCGAACTCGGTGCCGCGTTGGCGCATTCAGACATGATGGTCATTACCGGCGCCGGGGGCGGCATCATGGCCGCTGCGCATGAAGGTGCCGGCCGTGATCACAGTCTCGGATTCAACATCACCCTACCCTTCGAGCAGCATGCCAACCCGACTGTCGATGGCACCAATAATCTGCTGCCATTCCACTTCTTCTTCACGCGCAAACTGTTCTTCGTCAAAGAAGCCGACGCGCTGGTTTTGTGCCCTGGCGGGTTCGGCACGCTGGATGAAGCACTGGAGGTACTGACACTGATCCAGACCGGTAAAAGTCCACTGGTGCCTGTGGTGTTACTGGATGCGCCAGGCGGCACGTTCTGGCAGGTCGCAATGGACTTCATTCGTCAGCAACTGGAGGACAACCGTTACATCCTGCCGACCGACATGAAGCTGATGCGATTGGTCTACAGCGTTGAAGAGGCCGTAGAACAGATCAACCAGTTCTACAGCAACTTCCACTCGAGCCGCTGGCTCAAGCGGCAGTTCGTGATTCGCATGCATCACAAACTCAACGATCAGGCGCTGGAGCATATGCAGGAAGCTTTCGCCGATCTGTGCCTGAGCGACCAGTTTCATCAACACGCCTACAATGGCGAGGAACACGACGAAGCGCAGTTCAGCCATCTGGCGCGACTGGCCTTCGCCTTTAACGCGCGCACTCACGGGCGTCTGCGGGAGTTGATCGATTACATTAACCTGCCGGAAAACTGGGCAGACTCCAAACCGCAAGCAACGCAACGCGCGCGCGAACCGTCAAAGGTCATTTGAAGGCAAAAAAAAAGGCCCGCTATTTTCATAGCGGGCCGTTTTTGTTGAATCGTTTTAATCGTCCATGTCGCGACCGCTGAACAAGCGGTTGATCATCTCCATCGAAAAGCCTCGATACGCCAGGAAACGGCCTTGCTTGGCCCGCTCTTTCGCGTCGATCGGCAAATGTCCGGAGAACTTGCGTTGCCAGGTGTCCTGAAGCTGCTGCTGCCAACTGATACCGCATTCGCGCAGGGCGAGTTCGATATCGGCACGCTGCAAACCGCGCTGGCCCAGCTCTTCGCGAATCCGCAGAGGGCCATAGCCGGAACGGGCACGGTAGGAAACAAAGCTTTCAAGGTAACGGGCTTCGGAAAGCAGCCCTTCTTCCGTCAAACGGTCGAGGGCTGTTTCGATCAACTCCGCCTCAGCGCCGCGTTGACGCAGTTTACGCGTCAACTCGACTCGACCGTGCTCGCGACGTGCGAGCAGATCCATGGCGGTTCGCCGCACCGCGACGAGGGTATCGAGTACGGCGGTGGTCATCGCTGCAATCAGATGTCAGCGTCGGCCAGGTCGTCTGCAGTCTCTTTGACTGCCGAGGCCTTGGAGTCGATCACTGTCGGCGTCAGCAGCTTGTCACGCAGTTGCTTCTCGAGCTTCGCAGCGATTTCCGGGTTGTCTGCCAGGAACTTGGCCGAGTTGGCCTTGCCCTGACCGATCTTGGTGCCTTCGTAGGCGTACCAGGCGCCGGACTTCTCAACGAAACCGTGCAACACACCGAGGTCGATCATCTCGCCGTTGAGGTAGATGCCTTTGCCGTAAAGAATCTGGAACTCGGCCTGACGGAACGGCGAAGCAACCTTGTTCTTCACAACCTTGACGCGGGTTTCGCTGCCGACCACTTCGTCGCCTTCCTTCACCGCGCCGGTACGGCGGATGTCGAGACGAACCGAGGCGTAGAACTTCAGCGCGTTACCACCGGTGGTGGTTTCCGGGCTACCGAACATCACGCCGATCTTCATGCGGATCTGGTTGATGAAGATTACCAGGCAGTTGGCGTTCTTGATGTTACCGGTGATTTTACGCAGCGCCTGGGACATCAGACGGGCTTGCAGGCCCACGTGCATGTCACCCATTTCACCTTCGATTTCAGCCTTCGGTACCAGTGCAGCCACGGAGTCGACGATGATCACGTCAACCGCGTTGGAACGCACCAGCATGTCGGTGATTTCCAGGGCCTGCTCGCCGGTGTCCGGCTGGGATACCAGCAGGTCGTCAACGTTGACGCCCAGTTTGCCGGCGTACTCAGGGTCGAGGGCGTGTTCGGCGTCGACGAATGCGCAGGTCGCGCCGGCTTTTTGAGCCTGGGCGATCACCGACAAGGTCAGCGTGGTTTTACCGGAGGATTCCGGACCGTAGATTTCAACGATACGGCCTTTGGGCAGACCGCCAATGCCGAGTGCGATGTCCAGACCCAGAGAGCCAGTGGAAATAGCCGGGATCGCCTGACGGTCTTGATCGCCCATACGCATCACGGCACCCTTGCCGAATTGACGTTCGATCTGACCCAGGGCCGCAGCCAAGGCTTTCTTCTTGTTGTCGTCCATTAAAGTCCTCACGTAATCAATAAGGCCTGACGGCCAACACCTGTATAAGTAGCCAGTATTATTCCACAGCGTTCGCGGATCGCCTACCCCTGATTTTCGATTTCTCGTGCCGCTAGTCGCAGGAGCCCCTCTAGCGCGGCCTTCACCGTTTGTCGGCGGACTTCATCACGGTTGCCGGGGAAGTGCTGAACCTCACTGGTGACCGTTTCGCCAACACCCCAGGCCAGCCACACAGTGCCCACCGGTTTGTTCGGTGAACCACCGTCCGGCCCGGCCACCCCGCTGACCGCCACGGCAAATCGCGCCAGGCTTTTGTCCTGCGCGCCACGCACCATTGCCTCGACCACCTCGGCACTGACCGCGCCGACCGTCTCGAACAACTCGACCGGCACATTCAGTTGCAGGGTTTTCTGCCGGTTGGAGTACGTCACGTAACCGGCCTCGAACCACGCCGAGCTGCCGGGAATCCGCGTGATCGCCTCGGCGATACCGCCGCCGGTGCACGACTCGGCGGTGGTGACGTGGGCATTGAGCACTTGCAGGCGTCGGCCAAGTTCAGCAGCCAATTGGGTGATCTCTTTCACGGCGCACTCCGGATCGTGTGGGATGCCTTCACCGTACACGAGCCGGTTGCGCTTTCAATACACAGAGTCATTCAAAATGTTCGGGGGCCAACGCTCTGACATAGGCCTGACACGCCTGCAGCGCGATCAATCCGCGGTCGCCGCTGTCGGTGATGGTGATAATTCGTTGAGCATGCGCCGGGTCAAGTCGGGCACGTACGGTTGCATGATCCACGCCGCCGGGGCCGGCGGTGGCTGGCACGTTGCAGCCTGGGGCAACGTCGCTGGCGTCGAGTAGGACTGACAGGCGCACATCAGCAGTGGCAAGACGATCGCGCAGGCGATCCTGATCTCGTTGGGCATCGCTCAGCGCTCGATAGTGGGTTTGTTCACTGGCGGCGAGCCGTTGCTCCAGCGCCAGGCGTTTATCCTGTTCGGCCTGTTGGGCTGAGGCAGCGGCAAAATTCTGTTGATTGAGGACTTCGGCGTTTAACCGAGCCTGCTCGGCGAGTTGCCGGCCGTAACGCCAGTCCTGCAACTGCCAGGCCACGGCAAAAGCTCCCAGCGCCAACAACAAGATGCCGATCATTCGCCAGGGGATTGGCATAACACCGCCCTCGCCCGCGCCCAGATTTCCAGGCGATCCTGCAAGCCGTTCAACCCGCCGTTGATGCGCCGGGTGATGGTGTTGAACTGGTCGCGATCGGCCAGTTCGTTCAAACCGTTCTGTTCCCAGAACCACGCGGCGGATTCGGCTGCCCATTGCGGCTGTTCGAGCAGTTCGGGCAACGACAACAGCCGCTCATCGCCAAACAGGCCAACGCTGCATTGCCGATAATTGCTACGGCCAGTGATTTGTATCAGCCCGCGTCCGCGGTACTTTTGCCCGTCGCCATCAGCCTCTGGGGTATTGCCCAGACGCAGCGCCAATGTGCCGGTGTCGTATTTGCTCAGGTATTGGTTGTTGCCCAGCTCGCGCACATAACGCAGTTGCCCCGACTCGTGGCCGACCTGCGCCAGAAACGCAGCCATGCGTTTGGGCGTGTCGATACGACGCCGCGTCATGGCGGCGTTGAGCGCAGAAACAAAAACGCCCGCTTGGGAGCGGGCGTTGGGCATGATGTCGATAAGGTTATTTTCAGTTATTTGCATGATGCGTAATCCTCCCTGGATACTCCCCCGATTGAATCACGGCTGCCGGCCAATGCCTGCCAGCCATTTATTTGCCAGAGTTTTCAGGGTGCTGCCCGCTGCCGCTTCAGGTGCTTCGTCCAATGGCAGCACTTGCCCACCCGATACCAGCCACGACTGATACGCGACCCAGTCACGATTGGTCGGATCCTGTGGGATGAATGCCGAATCCTCGATGCGCAATACGCCGCAAGGAGTCAGTTGATAGGTCATGAGTTCACTCCTAAATTTCAGCGTCCGCTGTCCATTCAATCTGCAACCCGTTACCAGGCGCGCTGCTGGGTGACGTCACAGTGCCAATCGCGAAGCTCCGCTCGGTCGTACTTTGCACGGTAGTCCCCGTGCAAACCGCTCCCGCCGAATAGTTCCAGATCTGATTACTGGCATTGGCAGGGCAATACAACACAACAGTAGGCTGCACTCTCTTCTGCACCTGCATGTAGACGACCATTCCATATTGAGGGCTGGCGGCTGCCGCAGACTGGGTAAACGAGACGATGCAAGTACCGACGCCATTGTTCGCCCGGACCACTGAACTGTTGGCAAAGGACTTCTCGAAATAACGCAGACATAGCATCAGCTCCTCGGCCGGAGGACGGTATTCGAAAGGCGTGGAAACCGGTCCTTCCTCCAACTGAACTTGTGCCAGGTCAACCGTCTGCAAAACATTGAGCGGCAGGTCGAAAGCCAGTCTCAGAAAATTGTTCACCCCGAGCATTTTCCCTGCGATGACGGGTACCTGAAACGTCGCCGAGTACTTTGTCCAGGCCGTGTTCAACTGAAAAACGTCGACCACTTTCACTACAGGTTCCGAGCCGCTGACGCCGAAATATTGCCCCGCCGTCACCTGCAGCGCCCGTGGCGCATCGGAACGTGCCCAAAAGGTGACAGTGGCGGTCTTCCCGGCCAGGCTCCGAACCGACTCAATAGCCTGGGAAATTTTATGCTCCGTTGCACCAACGCCCGCCGTGGTCTGCTGCCAGCGCAGGAAATACGCCGGCTCACCGGCCACCTCGGTCTGCCCCGGAACGAAGCTCTGCCGGCTGATCGCTACAGCCGCATTACTGTTCCAGTCACAGCGAAACCGATCAGCCACGTAACCACCAATATTCGGCCCCGGATTGGTCGTCCCGCGTTGCCAGATATCGAATCCACCGTTGATCAGCAAATTCTTGCGGTACACCTGCACCGGGAATTGCTGCAACGGGTCCGGCTTCGACAACAGCCGAATCGCCTGCGCGAGTTGATTGGTTTGTGCTTCATCCGGAGTCAAACCGGCGGCAGTAATTGCGCTGAGAATTTCTTCGGTAACGCTGTTGCCCCAAATGGCCGGGATCAGTGAACCGGGCTTGCCCGCAATCGGGTCTTCATCGACAAACTTGCCGTTCTCCAGGCCGGAGCCGGGGACGCTTTTCGGGTAATCCACTTTCAGCTCCTTTCAAGTCGCATGAAACGCCAACGCCCGCAAAGGCGGGCGTTGGCAAAAAATGAATGAGGCACTCTGTTCAACTGGCGACATCAAGCCCCAGCCAGCATTCGCATCAGCCAGCCCGGCGCTAAAGGTCGACTCGTGTCTGCGGGAAACTCCGTGCTCGCCGGCCAGTCACGCAGTTCCTGGCGATAGTCAAGAAGCTCTTGGTGGTCCTCGATACTCAGACTCAACGGCCTGCCCGCGGCCTCCTCATCCCGATCACGGTCCACCAGCCATTGGCTGGCCAACAATTGCTCGTCGCGCCATTTTCGCGCCAGGTCTGAAAGCTCGGAAACCGACAAGGGGGCGGCATCGATGAGCACCGGCAGCCCCTCAGCATCATGGCTACGCACTTTTCCAGGTGCAGGGTTGCCGATCACGGCGATGAAACGCTCCTCAGTGATCGGTACGGCATCGCTCGGCATGCTTGGATTAATGCCGGACAGGTACACACAGCCTGTCGACTGGCTATAAAAACGACTCATGGTTTTTCCTCAGCGCCCGAACGCGATTGCACAAAAGCCGCAAGGCAACAGTTCCGAGTACAACGTAAACCCGGTCTGCGTTTTCGCCCCCAGCGAAACACTGCCAGGCGCGCTGCCATTCAATGTGGAGGGGAATACCGCCAGGCAGGTATTGGGAAACGCGAGGGCGAAGCTTGAATAAGCACCCTGAATCCCCAGTGTCGAGATTCCAACCCATTGAATGATGAAACCACCCAGCCAAGTAGGAAAAACGATGTAACCGTTGGTGGTCAGACTGGCAGAAAAACCAAAGCGCAGCGTTTTCGGCGTTACGATCGTGGTGTTATCCGCACCACCATCGGTTTGCGCCTGAGTGGCCGTCTTCGCCACCCCGGCAATGCTTTCGCTCGCCTGCACCACGCGTTTGGCAATCGCTTGAAAAACTCGCAACGGCGTCATGCGCTTGACGTTGTCAGTGCCTTGTTCCGCGTCTTGAACACTGGCCACCGGCACCACGCTTTGGGTGATTTTCTGTTCGATGGCGGACTTCAGTTGAGCGTTGTCCTGCTCATCCGCTGCGAGGCCAGCCGACTGAATCACATTCAGCACTTCCTCAGTGACAGCGTTGCCCCACTGCGCAGGAATCAAAGACCCGATGGCCCCGGTCAACGGGTTTTCGTCGACAAACCTGCCATTGACCAAGCCCGTGCCGGGCAAACTCTTTGGATAATCCATTTCACTTTTTCCTTGTGTAGAAATCAGCCGTTCACGGCAGCGCCGGGGACAATCGGCCACGTGATTTCGTCAGGAAACCCGCTCTGCTTTTCGAGGCGATTGAGCTCGACGCTGTAGAGTTTCCATTCGAGCAATTGCAGTTGTTCTTCGTGGCTGGCATCGCCGATGTCTTCGGCGTACTGAAGAGGTGCGATGCGCAAAACGGCTTCGCGCAGCAACACATCACGCTTGGCGAGAGACTGTTGGCTGACGCTCGACAAACGAGCCTGCTCATCCAGCACCCAGGCGTTGTCGCGCCAGACATGGAGCTCGCCGGGCCAAGGCTGTGACGTAAGGGTTTCGGGCAACGCCCCCAGTTCGGTCCAGATCTGTTGGGCGCCCCCGTCCTTGCGATAAACCACACCGCGGCGATCGATCGCTTCACGGGGTACGCCATTGATCAGCGCCCAGCTACGACCGGCTTCAGGCTCAGGCAACTCAAACGACAGCTCAATTGCGTTGGCGGGAAGCTGAATGCCGATTCCGGGCGTGACAGGAAACTCGACGGGGCCGGACAGAGCGCCCGAGCCATCGATCAGATAATTGAACATGGACACCTCAGATAAGTTTGATTCGACCCGGATAAGCAATATTTCGAGGACGCGTGATACCACCATGGTTCAGCAAATCAGCGTCAGTGATTGGCGTAACCGGCGCTGCAGGAGTGATGTATTTGACGGTGGAGCCCGCGTAATCGGCGTATTCGCCCATATCGAAACCCAGTTGGGCCTTCTGCGTACTGATGTGTGTCGCGAACAGAATATTGTCGCCAATGCCGTTGTCGCCCTGAACTAAAGAGCCTTTTTGCCAAGACCCCGGTGCACGCCCGGTATCGACCAAACGGCCTTCGGCCAGTACGCGCAAAAATTCGCCACGGGCTTCTGGCAGTCGAAACGTCGCGGCGCCATCTCCAAGCGTCCACGCGCCGCCCCGATCGGCTTCAGAACGCAACATGCCCGACTGCTGTGCGTGATCCCAGAGCCATGGCCATTCCGAGCGATTGAGTAAGGAACCATTCAGCACTGCATAGCCACCGGGCATTACAGCCAGAGTGGTTTCAAAGGCTACGTAGCCGAGCGAAGCTCCGTCCAGACGACCGATCGGCCACCAGTTGCCCGCTGTATCGCTGCGCAAATGCCACCAGTCACCTGCCCCCATCAATACGAAAAACGGATAACCCGAAACATTCAGGTGGGTGTGAAACCTGATCAAGTCGCCGCCTGAACTTTTCACGACGAGGCGATTACCGCTGTTATCGACACGTCGCACAATGACGTCACGCACGCCCAGGCTGGTATTGGCTGGCGGCAGACTGACGCTCAGTGCCCCGGCCCCGGCATCGATCAGAACCAGGCCCAACTCATCCATGGTCAGAGACCTGGAGGTGCCAACCCGAGTAATGACCGAACGCATCGGACTGGAATTACCAATAATCGACTGAATCGCCTTGTACAACTGGCCGGTGTCCGCTTCGGCAGCGACCAACCCGGCACCAGTAATCACACTCAGAATCTCCTGAGTGACACTGTTGCCCCACACCGCCGGAATCAAAGAACCCGGCGTGCCCGCCACCGGGTTTTCATCGACGAAACGGCCATCGACCAGGCCGACGCTGGGGACGCTTTTTGGATAATCCATAGGTTGTTCGTTCCTTTGAAATGACAAATGACCTACGTCGACACAGCGTTTCAAGCGTGTCCGTCTCCGGTCGGTTTTCTGAAAATAAAAAGCCCACGTTGAAGTGGGCTTGGGTGAAGCGGAAGGAAGGCTTTTTGGCTTAGCCGGAAACACCGCTGGCCAGCTCACGGATCGCGACCAAAGCCTCGTCACCTGCACTGCGAACCAGATCCATTTTGCCCTTGGCAGCCTGCGCGCGAATCTGCGCCTTGGCCTTCAGGCGCAGAGTACGCAGCGTCAGCAAGTGATCGGTGAGTTGCTCAGCCTTGCTCAGGATCTGCTCGGCAGCCTGTTTGGCCGTGCGACCTTTGGCTACCCAGGCAGCGACCGACAGCGGCACTTCCTTTTTCGGGTAACCGGCGTCTTGATAAGCCTGCGCGTCAGCGGCAGCCTGAGCGTATTCCATGGCTTTGAGCGGATCGCCAGCCAACACTGTGCGGGCGCTGTCAGCGGCGGCGTCGATTTTTGCGCACAAGCGTTCAGTCTCCTGCACGTCCAGCGCCGCCTGTTTATCGCCGTTCACTACCCATTTATCACCATCCCAATCGTGGGCGGCAGAGGGTTGGGGAAGACGCATTTCGCCGTCGAACTGATGAAGCTCCTGAATAACGATCATCGAATAAGCTCCCACGACAGTTGGACGTTCACGGCGTCGGCAAAGTTGATTGCAATACCAACGCTGTAGTCGGTGATTGGATGAGTCTTGATGCCCATGCTCAGCAACAACTCATCACTCTCGGCGTTCGACTGGCCAAGGTTGTGCTCTGCCTGATAGCACTGCCACAGCGAGCGCAAATTGGCATGGTCGAAACTGGCGGTCAGCGTTGCAACCGTCACGTCGTTAACGATGTTGTTGGTGAACAACACACAAGGGGAAATCGTTGCGGGATTCCAGCCCCCGGGGTTGTTGGAGCTGCCGGCAATTACGGGCGACAGGAAGCAATAGTTGCCCCCCACCCATCCGGTTGATGGAAACGCGACCGACGTCACCGCCGTCGACGACGGTGTCGGGTTGCCGGCAACCAATCGTGCAGAACGTGCATGGGGATCCAGTGGCAGGAAAATTGCGCCCGTCCCGTTGACGGTCTGGGTCCAGGTCAAACGGGCACGGTTGTAAATGGTTCGCACAGTGGGTACCGACCCCGGTGCGCCGGTAATTACCCAGGCCAGGCACATGTCCAGAGCTGTTGACTGGAATCCGCCACCGGCGGCGCCGTTGACTGTTCCTTTCAACGATTCGGGCGTCACGTCATGGATGTTGCCGCGCTGCACATAGAACGTCAGCGCACCGCCAGAGACTTGCGCGCGCAGAAAATAATGACTGCTGGGCAACAGATCAGCACTGCTCCAGGCGGACGTCACAAAAGTGCGCGAACGACCCAATTGGCCACTCACGACTTCCTGACCCAGGCTGATAAACGTGCCCGCCGCAATTGCAACCCTGCCACCGCTGGTGGATGCCGCAGCCGGGCTGACCGTCAGCCGGCCATCGGCAGTGGCAACGGTCGGCAGCGGCAATGCCACAAGAGGCAACGCCAGATCCTGATTCCAGCCCTTGGCCGTCACCGACTGAATCGCCTGCAACAACTGATCGTATTTCTTCTCGTCCGGGGTCAGCCCACCGGCATTGATCACGTTGAGAATTTCCAGCGTAACCCCGTTACCCCATTCCGCCGGAATCAGCGATCCCGGGGTTCCGGTCATCGGGTTTTCATCAACAAATTTCCCATTCACCAATCCGGCGCTGGGCACACTGTTTGGATAATCCACGCGGGGACCTCCCGTTATTCTGGGTGATTGTTCAAGAAGCTGTTTTTGCAGGCTTCAAGTCAGAAAAGGCATCAAACCGGCAACACTGGCCAGTCCACGCTTTGCGGATAACCTGGCTGCCTGTCGATTTTGTTCAGCGCCAGTTTGTAGGTGGCAAAAGCCTTGAACCGCTGCATGTCATCGGCATCCAGCAACCCTGCGATGTAGGCGTCGGCCATACCGACGGTTTGCTGGTCTGCTTCGGCCAACAACTCATCCCGCCGTGCCAGGGCCGATGCTCGCTGTTCGCTTTCGACCAGCAACGATGCGTTCGGCAATGCATGTTTGGTGACCTTGCCATCGGTCCATTTCCAGATGCCGTCGCGCTCCTCGATCGTGCGCAGGAACAGCTCATCGGAGATCTCTATAGCAGTGGCGGGCATCTGCGTGTGAATCGACGAGTCATAGCGCCCAAGCAGTTCGCGCTGGGCATCAAAATCAATGTATTTCATTTCATTCACCGTTGATTTCAGTAGCCCAGGGCAAACCAGTTCCAGCCGCCAGGGTCAGCATTGGAGAAGCGCTGAAACTGGCTTGGCGAAAGTCTGTACAGGGAGAAGCGCAGATCCGCGAATCCCGGCGAGATATCGCCACCCGAGAGAAAAAGCACGCTTTTTGGAAAGGCAATCGGGTAGGTAATGGTTTCGCTGAGTGCTCCGCCCGTGGCCAGTCCCCACTGCAGGATCAAGCCACTGGGTAAACGCTGATAGCCGCCTGCAGTGTTCAATGAAGCGGTAAACGCGGGCGAGTACTTGAGTGCACCGTCACCGGAGTCCAGACCCCAGCCTCCGCCGAGTAGAAGTCGGCGAAACGTAACGTAGCTACCACCGACAAATGACAACGTGTTATCCGGCACACTACCGGCGGCGGTGACCAGACTTTCGCCACTTCTGACTTTTACGGTCAAGCCACCGGAGCTTGCCATCAGAGACACCAACCCTCCGGCAGGCACAGTCGACCACTGCGGCAATGTTGCAGTGCTGGGGCCAGTAAAGATCGACAGTTTGCCGACGTCAGCGACGGTCATCGAAACCTCACCGACGTAATTGGTCTGCCCCGCCAGATTGCCGAGTGCGCGCTGTACAAACTCGGTGGTCGCAACTTTCTGGCTGACATCGAACTGGGCCGGCGTTTCAAACAGCTTTGTGCCGCGAATGGCCGCCAGCAACTGCGTGTTCAAGCCTTCGGTCGGCTCGAGCCCGGCGGCCTTGATGACCGTCAACACCTCTTCGGTAAGGGCGTTGCCCCACTCTGCTGGAATCAGCGATCCGGGCGTCCCGGTAACAGGATTTTCATCGACAAAACGACTGTTGACCAAACCGACACCGGGCATGCTTTTCGGATAATCCATCCGGCTTACTCCCTAGTCATAATTGATGTGCACCTTGGTATGCGCCGGCGCACTGCGGTGAATCAGGCACTCCAGCGCCGAACCCGGGTTCACGCCGAAGCGCTCGCCCCAGTAGCTCGCGCCGTAACGCCGGCCGAGCAGCAGGCGCCCGCCGGTGTTGAGCGTCCACATGAACTGCGCTTCCCACGTGCCCCAGTGCGCCGAACCAAAACGCGAACGGCCCATGCGCGGTGCTTCGAGTTCGGTGATGGTGGCGTTGGGATAACCCTGGCTTTTGGCGATATCGAGGTAGTAACCGACGGCCTGGCTGCCGACCGCGAGCAGGCGTCGGCGTACGGCGAGGCGGCGGTCGTCGAACAGCGGTGTGGCGCCCAGGCACGGATCGGGCAGTTCCATCACCCGTTCCCAGTCCGGCACCAGTTCGCTGACGCCGGCCGGGTCCATCTCGTTGAGCAGGTCGGCGGCGCGGGCGTCGAGGCGCGCCAGTTCGACGGCGACGCCTTGCAGCACTTCCTCAAGTTCGGGGACGCGCTCCGGATCCCACGCCGGGCCGCTCGGCAGCAGCGCACGCAGTTGCGTCTGGTATTGCGCAGCGGATCTGATCACGCCCATACGCAACCTCCGAAGGTCAACAGTTCGCTGTCATCGGCAGCGACGTTGCCGGTCGGCGAATTGAGCACGTGATCGGTTTCACCGGCGGCGCTGCTAATCGCTTCACGAATATGGCTGATCAACAGGTTCTGACCGAGGTCGGCTTCGCGGTTGTGCAGGTCGCGCAACTGGGTTTCGACCGCCGCGCGCACGGCAGAGGTGTCCGGCGTCAGCTTCAGGTTGTAGGTCACCGGCACCTGCACCGGAGGTAGTACGTGGACCTCGGCGGTGACCGGGCGCAGCGGTTCGATGTGTGCCTGGACTTCCGCCAGTTGCTCGGCGTTGGGCACCGGTTGCGGATCGTCGTCGCGCATGATGTAGAGGCTGACCGTGCCCGGCCCGAGCAAACCGCCGCGACACCATGCGCGCGTCACGCCTGGCAGTTCCAATGCCCAGGTCTCGTAATCGCTGGCCGCACCGCCATGCGGAATTACGCGATAGGAACGGATCACCCGCGAACGCAGCGACTCCAGGCTTTCCAGGGCGACGCCGCCACTCAGGCCCGGCTCGGTAACGACGAAGCTGGTGCCGACGATACCGGCAATCGGTTGCACCGGAGTGAGCGTCAGACCGGCATCGGCATTGCCCAGGCTGCCAGCGTCGAGCGCGGCGATGGTGGTGCTGTTGCTGCCATTGGTCGTGGTGCGTGCCTTGATGACTTTATACGTACGGCCGTCGTTGGTTTGCAGCAACGTATCGGCGTCGAGCACCGCACCGGCGGTGGCGGTAAAACTCACCGTGCCGGTGGCCGCTTGGGCCGGTTTGCGCGGCTGGTTCAGACGCAGTGCAGCGATGCGTTCCAGGGTCGATTCGTCGGCCTTGTCCGGCAGGATCTGCTCGGCAATCCAGTCGAGGTAACCGTACAAGCCATACGCGGCGCCGCTGAGCGTTCGGGCCAGCACTTGCGCATCGGACTGGCGCAGCGAATCGCCGGCCAGGTCGCTTTGGGTGCGCTTGATCAGCACCGGCAGCGAAGGGGTTTCAAACGGCATAGATCACCTGCCAACTGTTATCGGGGTTGATGTCCAGGCGTTCGCCGTCGGCCAGGGTCAGGACCGTGCGCAGGTTCAGGCGCTGAGCGTCGAGGCGTTCGCTGATGATGTCGATGGCGCTGCAATGGCCGTCATCGATCAGCCATTGCAAGGCTTCGCGGGCATAGAATTCGGCGTCCATCTGGGTCTGTCGGGTCAGCTTGACCCGGCGTAACAGCCACAGCCGCGAGCCGATGCGATCGTCGGCGACGGTGGGGAAACTGTCGCCCCACCAGCCAAAGCGCTCGTCGTCATCGAGGGCGTCGTCATCGGCGGCGCGGCGCCAGGTAAACAGACTGATGAGCACGGCGCGGGTCAGCGCGGCGTGAAGGTTCGGGCTGATAAGCATCATTTGCCTCCCGCCGGCGCGCCGGTCTGGCCGCTGCCGGCCTGTACGCCGACGTGCACGTGTTTGATCTGGCTGATGCCACCGGCGAGCTGGTCGCCGGTGGAGACGATTTTGCCGGTCTGGTTGATCACCGGCGTATCGAAGTTCACCGCGCTGCTGGCGCGGATGTTCAACGTGGCGGTTTCGATGTCGATGATCCGGCCACGCTTGAAGTGAATCCGGTCGCCCTCGTCGGTGTAGATCGCCACTTCGCCGGCAGCCAGCGATTGCAGGCGATAGCGGCGGTCAGCGATGACCAGGGCGATGGCGTGGGAGCGATCGCCACCGATGAACGTGACGACACCTTCGGCACCGGCCAGCGGATGGCTGGTGAAACCGTAGGGTTCGAAGTGCTCCATGTCGTCGTTCACTTCGCCGGCGGTAAGGCGCATTTGCAGCGATTGCAGCTTGGATGCCGAATTGGCGAGCACGACAGTGCCGCGCGCCAGCAGGCGTGTCAGTAGGCTCATGCTTGGTTCCTGTAAGAAACGGGCCGACGTCAAAAGATCGCAGCCTGCGGCAGCTCCTACACAGGATCGGCGTACACCTGTAGGAGCTGCCGAAGGCTGCGATCTTTTCAGGGCCTATGTGGTTTTTTTCGGGGGGCTGGGATTGGCGTCGAAGGTATGCGGCGGCGCCACTTGCAGCGTGGTCACCGAACCTTGCGCCGACAGCGAATACGTGACTTTGGAAATCAGCATGTCGCCATCAAACCCAAGCACCGGATCTTTCACCCGCACCAGCGTGTTGTGCCGCCACAGATCGCCGTTGGCCTGACGCCAGCCCTGCACCTGATAGGTGGTGGTCTGCGCGCGGCCCATGCGGGTAGCGCTTTCCCATTGAGCACGCTGCTGCGCCAACTCAAAGGTCAGTTGCGTGCCTTCGTTGATCACCGTGGTGCGGCGACGTTTGAAGGTCAGGTCGGCAGCAATCGATTCGACTTCGCTGACCGCCGCCCCGCTCTTCTTGTCCGAGCCTTTTTGCTGGCCGATCACCCGGTATTCGGAGAACACCTGGCTGTAATCCATCGCCGCGTTGGCCGAAAGGATATTCTTGCCCAGCTCCAGCACATCACTGGCCCGACCGCCGCTGCCGGGCTTGGCCAGCACCAGCCGGCCCTGCTCGTCATCGGTGGAAAACACCCGCAGCAGCGAGAGCAAACGGTCGATCGACTGAAACACCGTTTCACCCGGCACGATGGTGTGTTTGGTCAGTCGTGCGGTCTCGGGTATTTCGTTGACCACCGACTGCGAATAGCCCATCGCCAGCGCCTCGACAATGCTCAGCAGCGGTTGCTCCTGCCATTGCCCCGGGCGATTGATGGCCGCGCAATCGACCAGGTCCTGAGTCTTTGAACTGCCTTCGATGGTCAGGCTGATCTGCCGCCCGTCATAGCGGATCGGCGCCTTGAACACGTAGCCGGTGAGCACCAGATCGTTGCCGATCTTCACCTCGCACGGGTCGCCGGGCTTGATCGGTTGATCCACCGTTTGCCCTGGCCATTGCCAGGTGATGTCGAGTTTGAAGGTACGAAACTGGCGCTCCAGATCAGCCGTGATTTCCACGCTTTTCCAGCCGCCATATTCCAGGTTGTTGACCGTCAGCGTGACGCGGTTATCCATCTCGCTCATGGTTCACTCCCCGGGGACTTTCACTTGGTTGGGTGAGAACCCGGGATGATTCGTCGGGTTGCGTTGCTGGATTTCCAGGGCCCGCGTGGCATCGCCCAGGTACTTGTAGGCAATCACCAGAGCCGGCGCGCTTTCCTGAATGGTTTTAGTGACAACCCGTATACCCGAGGACGCAACAGCCTTGAGGTGAGTGACCAACGCATCCTGCAAATCGCTGGCTACCTGGTGATGCGCAGGACTGGATTTGTTCTTCGCCAGATCCAGCGTGCTGACCAGATTCTTCAGCATCGCCAGCGTATCGTCGGTGGACGGCACGTCCTGATGAGTGATTGGCTGGCTGGCCTGATTGTTGACGGAAGGCGTCGACGGCAACTTCATCGGTTTGCTGGCGACCGGCATCGACGCGATCCACTGCGCCGCTTTCACGATCAGCGTGTCCTGCACCAGATCGGCCATGGCTTGCGCCGCCGCATTGGTGTCCGTGCCGGTGGTGAGCTTCGGCGCATCGGCCTTGCGGATCGCTTCGAGTTGTTGCGACACGTCGGCAATCACGCCACGGTAGCCTTCCTTCGCAAACGTCTTCAGCTCCTTGATATCGCCGAGCAAGCCGTTGAACTCCGCCGCCAGCTCCTTGGGCAACTCCTTGACCGCTTTGACCAGGTCGGTGATGTCTTTGTAGTACGTGATCAGCGGCTGGAGCTGTTCTTTGATGATCTCGTAGACCCCGGCGAGACTGTTACGCAAATTGGCAATGCCGATCCGCGCCGCTTTGATCATCGTCATCGCCTGCTCGAACCGCGCGAGGGCAGAAGCCTGAAAAGTCCCGGCCTTGAGCAGTATTGCCTGTTGGGTACTGACGGACGCAGTCGGAAACTGCAACGGCTTGTCGGGATAGAACTTCAGGGTAAAGGTCACCAACCCGCCGTCCTGGCGGGTGTGGGTCATGTCGCATTCGCCGACCTTGACTTGCAGGCGTCCGAGCCACGGATGCACCAGCTCGCCACTGCCCGCCTCCAATGCCTTGAGCAACTTGTCGCGCTGCTCCAGGCAATCGGCGCCGATGATGAACGCCGTGACGTCATGAATCCTCGCCTGCTGGCCAAGGTCCTCGAAGTACGGCAGGTCACGCTGCGGATACTCGTGCAACTGACCCTTGCGACCGACCGGGGTTTTCGTCGAATCAATCCAGAAACCGACACCGCGAAAGGATGCCGGCAACAAACGGTCACGCCAGTTCATTGGAACCTCCCACGGACAACGAGCGATAGCCAATGCGCGAAGACAGCGCCAGGCCCGGTTGATTGGTTTGCGGTTGATCGGTACGCATCCCCGGCGGGGCATTGACGAAGCTCACCGTCAGGCCGCCTTCGAGTTGCGTGCGATTGTTGATTGCGCTTTGCTGGATCAGGGCGCTGGAGGATTGCGGCAGAGAGCCGCCCTGCATCAACGGTTTTTGCAGCGAGTTGCCGGGTTCCGACAACGCACCCGACGCCGCCTCGCTGGCACCACCGAAGAACGCTGGCGCCAGTTCACCCTTGCCTTCGGCATTGGTTTTTTTCTGAGCGTCAGCAAAGCCTTCGATCTTGCCGGTGATCTTGGTGATGAACCCGCCGAAACTGCCGCCGAGCATTTCCCTGATTGGCGCCATGTACGATTCGATCTTGTCGGCAAACTCACGGATACGGTCGGTCAATGGCGACCATTTCAAATCAAACATGTCCAGCGGTGAACCCATGAACGGCAAGCCGAAAATCGCCCCCAACGCCATCATCACGGCACGAATGGATTCTGTTTTTTCGGCAAAGAACGCAGGCACCTGACCCCAGAGTTCGTTGATCTTGTCCATCGGGACGTAGTCATTGAATACGCTGCGCAACGTCTCTTTGAGCGGTACGATCAGCGCCGTCAGCAAATCGAAGATGGCCGCGAGCAACTGAGTGACCGGTCCCCAGTTATTCACTATCAAGCCCCACGGCGTCCAGCTGAAAGCCTCTTTGAGATTTGCGAAAAACGAAGTTGCGTTCTCCTGGATACGCGCGAAAATCGCCGTGAATATCGGGCTGATGATCCCCCAGTTATTCACAATCAAACCCTGCGGAGTCCAGGCAAACAGGGCCTTGAAGAATTCGAACGCGGGTACTGCTACAGCCTTGATTCCTCGCCAGAACGACGAGAAAAACTCAGTGACCGGTCCCCAGTTGTTGATCAGCATTCCCAGCGGGGTGTAGCTGAACATTGTCTTGAAGAACTCGGCCATCGGGATCACTACCGGCGCAATCTTCTGCCAGAGCTCGCTGAAAAACGTCGAGATCGGTTTCCAGTAGGCGACGATCAAACCGGCGGCCAGGGCAATCCCGGTGGCGATCAGCATGATCGGGTTGGCCTTCATCACCAGGCTCATGATGTCGAACACTTGGGTCGCGCCCGTCACCGCGGTTTGCATTGCCGAGAAGGCGATGGCTCCCGCCGCGAGGCCTTGTACCAGCTCGGGGTTGTCGGCCAGCAAGCTGCCGAAACCGTTGAGCATGGGTTCAAGACCGATCACCACCGCGCCAACCGCCGGCACCAACGCGGCATTCACCGCCGTCGAGACCTTCTCCATCGACGCACTGAACACGTTCATGGTCTGTGCGGCGACTTTCGGCGCGGCGGGCAAGTCGACGGTTTTTGCCGTGTCGCTGACTTCGGTCAACTTGCCCTGAAACGCGGCCGCCGACTTGATCCCCTCGACAAACGGCGTGATCACGCTGCCGCCCTTGAACAGACCGCTGATGTCCAGTTTGCCGAGGCCGGTCTGTTCGAGGTTTTTCTTGAAGCTGTCGACCTTCGCTCGCAACGCGCCGAGCTTGGGCGACAGTTCATCGATGCCCGTGATCAGCACCGGGGTTTTCACTTTGGTTTCTTCGTCTGCCATCACTGCACCTGCTGCATCGCATTGATCCGTTGCGCGTGCTCCAGCGATTCGCGGAGCACATCCAGTGGCCTGGCCATCATCTGTTCGGGGTCAACCTTCCAGAACCAGGCCAGGTCATAGGCGACTGCGATCAGGTCGGTGATGGCTCCGACGCCGCACTCATGAAAAAACTCGCAACAGCCCAGCTCAGCGCGTTGAGGTCAGCCAGATCCAACTGGTTGACCGACGACGGCGGAATGCCGGCGCACACGGCGATGTATTTGGCCGCCACGTCCATGTCGAGGCTGACTTCTTCGCTCTTGTCGATCTTGTACGGCAGCGCCTTGATCGCTCGCACTTCCTGCACCGTTGGACGGCGCAGGACGAGTTCGGTCAGGGGCTCGCCGTGAGCTTCGATCGCAACCTGAAGCTTCACGGCGCCGCTCATTGCCAGGTCCCCTTGATGCCTTCGAATTTCAGTTCGATGGTGGCGTCATCGCCCTTGGAGACTGGCTCTTCAACCAGATAGGCGCCGGCCAGCACGTAGACTTTGCCGTTGCTGAATTCGCAGGTGACGGTGATGTCGGTGCCTTCGATCAGCTTCTTCAGCGGGAAGTCGGCGGTGTGCAGCGCAGTCACTTTGAACGACGGTGCGATATCGGTTTCCTTGTAGAAACCCGGCACGACGGTTTCGCGTTTGACGGCCATCAGCGGGGCTTCGCAGCCGCCATTGATAGTCAGTTGTGCGCCGTCGACCTTGACGTAGCAGGTGCCTGCAATCAGTTGACCCATGGTGTTACTCCCTTGAATAAAAAAGCCCACGCGAGGTGGGCTGAATGCTGGTGGTCAAACGCGCTGATCAAGCCGCGTCGTCGTACTGCAGACGGAATTGGTTGAGCAGTGCGAACACGCGCAGACCGTTGATGTAATCCGGCGGGAACAGCACGTTGACGCGGCTCGGATCCTGCACGTCGCGCTCGACGATCAGGTGCTCGGCGAACAGCTCGGCATTCTCCACGTGGCCTTCCAGTTCGAGCTTGGCGTACTGGGCGATCAGCTCACCACGGATGGTCGCCGGGGTGACGATCGGCTGGCCGGCGCCGAAGCGGGTGCCGTCGGACGCCAGTTTGTGCCGGCCGTATTTGCTGGTGATCACGCTTTGCAGACGGCGCACGATGAACGCCGACTGGTGCATGGTTTCGCTGTCCAGGTAGGAGTTGTCGGCCTGCCCGTAAGCGTTTTTCTGGTAGGTGGTAATCGAGCGCTGGATACGCACGTAACCGCCTTCGTAGTAGGCGGTGGCGATGCCGTAGTTGAGCAGCGACTGACGCTCGGTCAGGGTGAAGCGCTCGCTCGCCGGCGCCGGATCAACGCCCGGCAGGCTGCCGCTTTGGGTCGGACGGCTGGCGTCGGCGGAGATGAACACGGCGGTGCGTGCAGCCAGTGCGGCAGCCTGTACCCAGAACGGTTGCGGTACGCCCGGTTCCAGCGCCTGAATGGTCATGTGCTGGTCGTTGCGTGCCTGGCCGGCAGCAACCAGAGTACCGACGGTGCCGCGCTTGGCGCTGTAGACGTGACCGAACAGTTGCTTGGCCCACGACCAACGACCGGTGCTGTCATCCATGACGGCTTGCCAGGTGTTGAGGGTCGACAGATCGGACCATGGCAGTGCGATGAATTCGAACGGTTCATCACCCAGTGCGGCGATCGCTTCAACCTGATCCGGCACACCGGCGCCGCCGGTCATGGCGGTGATTGCAGCAGTCAGGCCGGCCGGGGTTTCTTCGCCGTTGCTCTTGCCCAGGCGATTGAATTGCAGGCTGATGTCGTTGCCGCTGTCGCCAGTCCATTTGGCGTTCAGGGTGACCACACCTTCAGCAGCGGCAGCGCTGACCGGCAGGTCGGCCGTGGCGTTGATTTTCTGCGCCAGTGCGGTGGCGGCTTGGGCTGCGGTGCCACCGTTGACCACGGTGGCTTGCACACGCACGCCACCGACGTAGAGATTGAGCAGACCGGCCTGGGTCGCGGTGCCGGTGAGGGTCAACACGCCTTTGGCGACGGCGCCTTCAGCGTTGTGCAGCGGCAGGCACCAGATCTCGCCGATCGGGTCGGCCTTGCGGAAGGTCTCGTACATCGAGGCGAGCATCGAGCCTTGGCCGCCGATGCTTTTCGCCAGCGCAACGCTGGACACCAACACCAGTTTGCCGACTTCAGTCGGTGCGATGTTGTCGTTGACCTGAGCCACGATCAAACGGCGCATGGTCGAACTCGCGCTATTGGCGGCCGAGTTGTCCATTTCGGCATAGAACAGCGGTACACGAATGTCCGCGGGGATGTTGCTGAATCCGATCGCCATTATTTGGCTCCCTGTGGTTTAGCCGCTTTTGCGGTTTTGATTGTGATATCGCCGTCGGCCAGACGTCGGCGCCACCAGGCGCTGTCCAGCACTTCACGGCCTTCGAGGGGCAGCAGATCGCCGGCCTCCGGGTCAGGTACGGCGCGGCCGGCGGCCGGCAATACGGTGATGCGATTGCTCATGGGGTTACGTCTCCAGAGAAAGTCATTTCCACGCGCCCATCGGGGCCCGGGCGTTTCAGGTTGGGGTCGGCGGGGTCGATCGCATCGACCCGCACGGTGGCCCCGGTAAAGGACGACAAACCGTCCAGTTCGCGTTCGTGCCAACTCTCCGCAGGCTGACTTGGCAGATTGCGGCCGAGCTGGAACTCGGCAAAAAAGCGCAGCCGATAGAAAGCCCGGCTGCTGTTGATCGAGACCAGCTCGCCGCCGTCATAAGCGATGGCGCTGTAGTCTTTGTCCGGCTTGAACCCAACCAATGCGCGCCACAACTCGGCACGCAGGTCATGCAACAGATCCAGCGCTTTTGTAGCGTCGCTGGCGTCAAGCGCCAGGACGATTTCGAAGCGGTCGCGGATCGGTTGGGTGGTGAGGTTTTGTGAGGTGCTGTTGTTGGCTGCATCGGCCAGCGATGTGATGCTGGCGCACGGAATTTGTAGCGCCGCATCGGCTTGCAGTGCAGCGACGTCAATGCCCACGGTGATTCGATTGCCCAGCGTCGGGCACTGAGCACGCAATTGCGTGACCAGAGGGGTCATTTTCATGAGGAAGTACCGAGTGGGGGCGGTCGCAGGTCAGCGCCTGTACTCAACCCGATTTAACGAGGAACCCCAGCCGCAGTTTTCAGTCTGGGTTTTGCTTAGAACCACCGGCCGATGGCGAAGCAGTCAAAGGAGACTATTAGCTCGTCTCCTTGTACGAACTGACCAAGGCTGAAAGCGCAGATGCTGGCAAAACCGAGCCCTCTGCTATAGGCGCTGACGCTGGTTACCGCCCTAGTCACACCCAATACTCCAACCAGATTCCCAATGACAAATCCCAGCGTCACGAAGGGCATCGGATAAGACCAGTTGAAGCCCATGTTGGACGGGTTGTTAAACACTGCGCCGCCCTTGTTGCTGAGGGTGCAAATCAACGTGCCGTCGGCAAACTTGACGTATTCACCGTTGGCATTGGCGCCGCGCTCAATGACGGCTCCGGTTGGAACGCCTTTGTCCTGGCTGACCGTTCCGACCAACGCGGCAACGGCAGCACTGCCCAGTCCGAGGCCCGACCGAGCGGTTGCCGGGGAGTTTCCACCCGTGCCACCTCGTGCTACCGGTACAACAGCGTCCGTTGCCACAGCACCGAGTCCAAGCGCCAAGCGCGCCGAGGCGGCATCCGTCGCGCCGGTTCCGCCACGTACGATGGGCACAATGGTGTCGGTTGCGACTGCACCCAGGCCAAGGCCCTGGCGAGCAGAAACAAGATCCGTTCCTCCGGTGCCACCATTTCGCACCGGCAGGACATCGAAACCACTCGCGTCACCCAGTGCTGCCAGCTTCGGGCCGTACTGAACGTTAAGGTTGTTGAATGCATCGGCCAGTGCCTTGGGATAGCCCTGCACGGGCATGATCGAATAGGCCGCAGCGTTGGCCGTCGTTCCCTGGTAAACCGGGGTGATCGACAACATCGCCGGACTGGCGATATTGCTCACTTCATATTGTCGTCCATCCGGTCCGACGAAGGCGTCGCCCACCCGGACGTTAGTCACGAAATCAACGTTGAGGCCAATGACCGCGGGCGAATTGTTGGTGACATTGACCGTACCTGTTCTAAGCCATGGCATGGTGCAGTCCTTTTTTAAGCGAAAAAAAACCGCACTCGGCGGTATGAGGTGTTTAAGACGATTTCAATCAGGTAGCTATCAGAAAGCCAGTCAGCCCGGCGGCAAGGCCGGGTCACCCACTATCATCGGAACATCGGGCTGGACAGGCCACTTCGGCGTCACGGGCCAGGCAGCTTGTGTGATCACTTTGCCCAAGCTGTACTTGTAGGCTTTCCACTGTTTCAGGTTGCCAAGCAGTGCTTGCTGTTCCGCCTTATCTTCAGTCGTCGCCTCCCCCAGATCGATGCCGTAACCGAGGGTGTCGATCCGATCCTGAATACGAGCGACCTGTGCTGCTGCCACCTCGTTTTTGCTCTTGAGCAGTGCTTGAGCTTCGGTCAATCGTGCTGCGGCAGCCGCTGTCTCTTTCATGGCTTTGGTGATCAATTGCGACCAGTCGATATTCATACTTCAACCACCTCTTGCGGCAAAGGCTGTGGCAATGCCACGTCACCGTCAGGAATATCGATCAGGTCGGCAGGAAACGCTTGCGCCTGACTGTAATCGGCCGGGATCGGCAGCAACAGGTGAAGGGTCAAATGGCCGTTCTCGTGGAAAACGTCACCCACGAACCATTCAGAGTCGATTGCGGCTCGCGGTAGCGTGTCGCCGTCGGACAACCGCGAAAAATCGAACGTTTCGCCGTTCACCGTGATCAGCGCGCCCGACTTGTGCAGCGTCAGAGCATCCTCTCTGCGTTGCGGAGACAGAACAATGTTCATCAATACCACCTGCCTATTGCGATCAAATTGATTTGCGCAGCCGAGGCTGCGTTCGTTGTAGCGATGGCGCGCCAGGCGCCCCAGTTGGCGATCGACGGGGGGATCCAGGCGCTGGCCATGACGCAATCGACGTTTACCCTGCCAATCGCTGCGGACGTCACGGTAGGTATCGACGCGAATGCTGAAGGATAGGCACCCGGCGCATACGCATCACTACCGAACAATGCGCCCACCGCGTAGGTACCCGTCGAGTTGGTGGCAATCACCTTCCAGCAGACAAGTGTGCCATCGGCGAATTTGGTGTACTCACCATTGGCATTGGCCCCCCGCTCGATAATGGCTCCGGTAGGCACACCGGCTCCCGAAACGACGCCGAGAATGTTGTTCTGTCGGTAAACCATGCGCCATGCGCCGAAGGCGCCGGTACCGTACTGATCACGCTCCCAACTGCGCTTGGTGCCGCCGGCAGCAATGCCATCGACTTCGTGCCAGACCTGATGCACTGGTTGGCCAACAAGCTTGATGGTGTCCATCAGGCCATAATTTGAATTGGGCGGCTTCACCCCGGTGCTGGTATTGATGACAAAACAACGACCTGCAGGAACAGACGCCACGTCATCGATATTTCCAGCGTAGACCGGGGTGTCACCGCCGATGCCGAACGCTCCGACTTGCATGACGCGCCCGGCAGTCGTATCGCTGAGAGTGGTTTGAAGGGTGGCTGAAGCGGCACTGCCCAGCTCCAGAGCAGCGCGAGCTGCGGCGGGCGTTGTGCTACTGGTTCCCCCTCTGGAAACTGGCAGTACATCGAAATTGGCGGTTGCGCCAAGCCCCGCAAGCTTCGCTCCATACTGATTGACGATGGTGCGCAATTGATCCGCAGAATCCTTGACGTAGCCTTGCATGGGCGCCAGCGTATACGGCCCGCTCGCGGAGCTGCTGCGGTATTCCGGTGCAATGGATAGCGCCGTGTCGCTGGCAATATTAATGACTTCGTACCATCCCCCATCGGGGCCTCGAAAAGCATCACCTACACGGCTGTTGGCAATGAACGCAGTGCCGCTACCGGTGACGGTGGTTGAATTCTGGACGACAGTGACTGTTCCAGTTTTATACCAGGGCATATGTACTCCAGGATTGTTAGAAAATTGCAGAACGCGGCAACGACCGGACAAAAGACATACGTGTCCGCCTATCAAGCAGGGGACTGCTATTCTTTGATAATCGGAATGGCCGGCATCGAATAGTAGATAGCTTGGGGAATCCCCGGATAATTCGTAGTGAAGCCGGTACGTGAATCGAGCATCAATCTGGGTTCGCCATTGGCAGCGAACCCCCATCGAATATAAGTGATCGCGTTGACTGTCACGCCATTGACTGCCACTTGCCCCAGCTCGACATCAAGCGCCATTCCGACAGCCAGATAGGTATTCGAGCTGGTGATCCATGAAGCGGGACGATAGATATCCATGCGTGCAGCACCCGCGATCGGCTGTCCGGAGACCAGTATCCAATCCTGGGGAGAGCCCCCCAACTCTCTTTCAAAGACAGGAGGGCGAAGCAGAGAATCAAACACGACTTCCCCGCGTTCATTACGCACGCGCATTCCATAACCGCTGACGGAACGAAGGTTATAGGCATAAACGCGTATGGCAATGTTCTGGGATGTATGTCCGCCGTTACCAATAAAGGTCAATACCGCTCCGGTCCAATTTCCCGGCCCGCCCAGATACTGGACGCTGTCATAGAACAGCGCAGGATTGTCCCATGCCCTGACAGCCAGAATGGGCGGAGCTGCCGAGGTCACCGGATATGGAAAGGCCAACTGATACACGGCACTCGTACTGACCGCTATGTTTTGCTCCAGCAAAATTCCAAGATTATGGAACTTGCTGTCGATAATGGTCGCGCCGCCAGCATTACGCACAAGCAGTCCAAAATTACTCATGATTTCGCTACCACATAGAGTGTTCCGGCGGTGTGGTAAGCATTGCTCCACCACCCGTAGAATCCCCACTCGACATAGCCATCGCGCATAAATGCCCACACCGGACGCTTATTGACCTCGTTGCCGACCACATAGGCAGTTGCATTGTTTGAGTTGAAACCAGGCAAAGCAAAAGTTCCAGAATCGGCAAACTTTACGGGCATCGAGTGAATGACTCTCAGTGCCCGATCAGTCACATCAATGGATATTCTTCCCTGCGCGTCGAACGTTCTAAATCCGAATGTCATGTTGAGAGCATCCCCATTTCAACCCGAACCGTGCCGGCCTGATCCACCACCGTCCATCGTCCGCCCTTGTCCAGCGTCCAGATGGGAGTGCCATTGTTGGCTAATGCCGTGGATTGGATGACATTGCCAATTTTTGCGTTTGTGATCGTGCCGTCCTGGATGAAAGCGGAATTGATGAACGTCTGATTACCAGCGACCGTGAACGGTGAAGTCGGCGTGCCTTTGGCCAGGTTTAACAACATGAAGGTGTCCGCACGCACGACGAACTGCGATGAAACACCGGATGGATCAACCTGAAGACCTAGGCCGAACGACGCCGCATATTTCTGGCCACCTGCAGTCGTGTCCATTTTCACCGACCACAAAGTCGACAACTTACCGCTGGTATCCGCCAGTGCAGTTGCGGTCTCCCTCACGGTCGCACTGTTTTGCCCGACCTGTGCGGTCAACTGGTCAATTTTCGAGGCTGTCGCAGCGTTAGTGGTTGTCACCGCTTTTTCGAGCGAAGTGACAATTGCCGTGTTCAGATCAGTGGTGACCTCAACGGTTGAAAGACGCTGCGCCGTGGCCTCATTCTGCGACGCCCTGACACTGCTTTCGACGGCGATGGCCGCCGTACTGGTCCACCCTTTGAGCGCATCTGCCAACTCGCCTTCACCGTTATCATCTCGCGATGCGGCGCGCAGCGCCTGGAATGCAGCAGCCTGAGCCGTCAGTGCGCCATCGATCTTATTGATATCAGCGGTGTTGGTCCCGACCTGCTGAACCAGTCCAGTGGCAGTCTCGACCGTTTGCCCTACATCGACCCAATACTCGGCGTTCGGCGGTGGCAGATTGACGGGGACCAGCGCCTTGGCCTGATACAAGCGATCGCCCTGACGGACGACGGCATATTTCGCATATGTCCTCGTCGGATCATAGCTTTCATCCAGGGCATCAACCCGACTTTGCAAACCGGGAATTTTCTCGATTTCACCGAGCAGATCTTTCCCCAGTTCGGTCTGCGAGATCTTGCCCGCGAGCATGTCGAGAATCGGTCCAGCCTCCGAACTGGCTTGCCCCAGCACCCCGTTGCCAGTCGGATACCACGGCCCGATATTGCCCGTACGATCGACCAGCCTCGCCCAGAAGAAGAACGACGAACCGGCCAACAGGCTCTGCATCGTGTAATCACTTTGCGGATACGCCAGGTCGGCCAGCTTGATAGCGGCTTCAAGATTTGCCGTTGGCCCGTACCAGATTTCGGTTCGCTGCGTGTCTTCAGCGCCCGCCGGAAACTCCCACTTCAGGCCGATACCGAACAGCAGGCTGTCAGCCTTGAGGAACGTCACTGAAGGCGGTGGCGTGGTTTTCCCGGAGAGTTGCGTTTCCACCGAAGTCGCATAGATCGAACCGATGTCCAGCGCGTTGATGGCTCGCACTTTGGCCACGTAACGCCCGGCATAAATGCCGCGTACCTCCATCGACGAACCGCCGGTTCGACCGGCATACACCCATTCACTGTCGTTCTTGCGCCAGTAAACTTCATATGCAATGGCGTTGGCCGGGCGCGCCCACTCGATGGTCATCACACCGACTGCACTGCCCTGATCGACGAAGTGGTTATTGCTGATCGTGACTGAAGTCGGCGGCGCCTGAACGCCTGGCGGTATGACCGTGACAGGGGGGCGCTCGATGCGGGAGCCGTTGTCGATTGCGCCGTACTTGCTCGGCACATGTTTGACGGCGCTGATGCTGTACTTGATTTCAGTGTCGGTGAAGTCTTCAGCAATCGACAACACGCGAAATTGCTGTGCAGCCAGAGAAACGGAATCAATGGCCCACATCGACTGCGCCGGCGGCAACTCGCTCAAAGGCTGAGTAAGGACCACACGCTGCGCCTCGTCACTGATACTCACTGACTTGATCACACGTGATACGGCTTTGCCGGTCGGCATGACCAAGGTGAGAGTATCGCCAGCTTCGGCGGTCACGTGGGCATCCAGGGTCAGCGTATCGAGTGTTGCACCACGCAGGCGACCACCAATCCGTCGGCCGGCACGGTCGTTGTCAGCCACACGGATAATTTGCCCCGGACGCGCCAGCGTCCCGTCCAGACCGACCGAGAAAGTGACACTTTCAGTTTCCAGGCGATTGGTCAGCAGTGCCCACTTACCAATGCGTTGGGCCTGGGCCTGAGACGTACAACCGGTCGCAGTGATCTCCGTCTGCTGTACACCATAGCGAGCGATACCATCAGCATCATCGACGTACTGAACCTTCTGCCGGTAGAAGTCCGTCGGATCATTCCAACTGACCAGCGCCACGGTGAACCGGGTCTTTTTCGCCGACCCGCCATAGACGAACTTGCCATCAATGACGTTGCCGTTGGAGTAGGTGTACACCGGGTCTTCCGGCATGTCGGCCACTGCCATGACCGAGCCCGCCCCCCAATACGACATGCCACGAAACGTGGTCGCCAGATCCTGCAAAACCTTCAGGGCATCGGCACGCACCGACAAATACAGGTTGCAGGTGAAGCGCGGTTCAGTCCCGCCCTTGCCGTCGGAGACTGGCTGGTCGCAATACTGACCGATGCGGTACAGCTCCCATTTATCCACCTGACCGGCATTGAGCAAATGGCCCAGGCCATAACGCGGATGCAGCAGCAAATCGTAGTAAATCCACGCCGGGTTGTCGGTCCAGGCCGATTTGAACGTACCGTCCCAAATGCCGCTGTACGTGCGGCTCTGCGGATCGTAGTTGCCGGGCACCCGGATGATTCGTCCGAGCAATTCAAACGAACGTGAAGGAATCGACTGAAACTGCGAAGCATCAAATTGCAAACCGATGATCGCCGAGCCGGGATAGCGCAACTTGGCGTCGATCACCTCAGTACTCGATTCGACACTGGTGGTGTCGGCAATGGCGCCGCTGGTGGAATTGGGGGTCAACCGGCGTACTCGCACGGTCCAGCCACTTTTGGCCGCAGGCAGATCGATACGGTGCGATCGCTCGTACTTGGTGGTGGTTTTGCCACTGAACGCAGACGTCAGCACTTCGACGAAGGCACCGCCATCGGTGGCCAGATCGATCGCGTATTTGACTGTATAACCGTTAGTGTCGCCGTTGCTGGTGTTGGTCTGCGCCAGTCGCGCCACCGCCAGACGAATCCGCACAGCCGACAATTGCAGGTTGGTAAAGGCCTTGGTCCACGGTTGATCACTACGCAACTCGACCGCTGCGACCGTCTCGTTCTCCACTGCGGGAAAACCGGGGATATGTGCCTGATCCTGGCTACCGGTACGAACATCCAGCGTGACGCCATTGAAGTTCAGGCTACCGTCGTCGTTGGCCAGCGGTGTTTCATCCAGAAACACTGAGCGGGCGTCGTTTTTCAGACCGACAATCTCGCCTTCGCTGACGAGATCGAGGATACGAGCGTAAGCCGTGCTTTGCAGGCTGTCTGGCGCCTCCACGGAGGGGCGCGGCTTGGCGCCGCCACCTTTGCTGCCAGCGAGAATGAGGTCAGTCATGGCTTTCCTTCAGGCGAAATAAAACCCGCACAGGGCGGGTTGGGTGGACGTCAATAAAAGATCGAACGCTAGAGTTGATCCTGCGCGTAGATACCTGCGCTGATCACGGAACTGCCGACGACCAACTGGCCATACAACAGACCTACCGGATTACCTTGGGCGCTGGTGTTGACCGGGCCGTTGAAGCTGTAGCTGGCGCGATGGGCGGGGCTGTCCTGAGCCCCCAGGCCTTTAGCTTGGGGGGACAGCATTTGCAAAACACCACCGATCACCATCGCGGTTCCCATTTGATACAGAAAAGGTGAAGCACCGGCGAATGGCGTAAACGACAGTACGAATGCGGCAGCGATCATCACACTGCCGACAATGGTTTGAAGTGATCCCGCGCGCTTTGATCCTGCAATGACCGGCACAATTCGCAGCACCTCTTTGCCGGTAGGCTTACCCAGTTCATCTTGCGAAAGATTTTCCCGACCATTGAACAGCGCAAACCGAAGCCCTTTGCCAGCGCTTTCGTTCATGTATCTTTCGAAACCGGAGAACTGCTTGAAGTAACCCATGACATCCCGAAACCCGCCGGAAGTTGTCACACGATGCTTGCGCCCAAACAATCGCGCCAGGGATCCGGATAACAGGACCGTCTGAATTTTTTGTTGATCTGTTTGCATTGCCATAGATTTCTCCGGCAGTAAAAAGCCGCTCGCTACAGTTGATCCTGCGCGTAGATCCCGGCACTGATCACTGCGCTGCCGACAATGGCCTGGCCGTAAAGCAGGCCCACCGGGTTGCCTTGAGCACTGGTATTGGTGGGGCCGTTGAAACTGTAGCTGGCTCGATTGGCAGGGCCGTCCTGGGCGCCCAGGCCTTTGGCTTGTGGAGAAAGCATCTGCATGACGCCCCCAATCACCATGGATATGCCTACAGACCCCACTGCTCCCCAGGTACCACCAGCGGCAATACCAGCAAAACCACCGGTGAAAAATGTTGCTGCGGCGATCAATACGACACCGACAACCGTCTGCAATGAGCCCGCTCGCTTGCTGCCAATAACCATCGGTGCAATACGAATATCAAGTGCGCCACTCGGCACTTTGAGCCGGTCCTGGCCAATGTTGTCGCGGCCCAGGAAAATCGAGTACGTAAGCCCCCGGTCCCGGGACTCCATCAGAAAGCGCTCGAACCCCGGAACCAGAATGCACAAGGCATGAATGGCTTCCGCGGCGTTGTTCACAGCCAGCCGGTGCACGCGACCAAAACTGGCACCCAAGGTGCCGTAAAGGCGAATAGTCCTAAGTTTTTGCTGATGCATTTCACAGCTCCAGGAGAAGACCTCCAGTCAGGTTTCAGTCATTGAGTCAGGGGGCTGATGATGAGAAATTTTCGATTGATGCCGCCAACAGCTCACCGTCACTTCTGCCCAATATCCGCCATAGGTATCGCGCCGGCTGTCTCGCCCATAAAGGTGATGCAGGATTGAACCGGGCGCGGGGAAGTGATCAGGCTCAGTCTTGAGTACGCCATCTTCAAGATAAATGGCGGCATGGTTGGGCACCGGCGAACGAATCTGCATCAGCACGATATCGCCCTGCTGCAATTGGCTGACCTGTTCAAAACCCGCGGCGGGCAGGTTCTCCAGATAGAGATTTGCGCCTTTGTCCCACCAGCCGTCCTCGCGGTCGTAGTCACCGAGTTCGATACCCATTTCTCGTCGGTAATAGTCGAGAATGATGCTCAGGCAATCATGTACCCCGTGGACGAATGCGCGCCCAATCAAGGGCGCCAGATATCCACTCGGTGTGATGGTGACCAGTTCACCCTTGCAAACCCGTCCCGCATCATCCTTGCGCACTTCGAGAATGTGCCAAGGCAACCCAGAGGCCTCACAAGAAACCCGGTCTGCCTCGCTGGCCGTCGCCGGATAATCCGGATGACTGTGAACGACGGCGAGGATCTCGCCGCACTCCTCGGCCGCCGCGTAGTCTTGTGGTGCCAGACGAAAGTGTTCACTGGGCGTCGTCGCAGTATTGCGGCACGGCACATAACGCTGTTTGCGTCCCTCGCGAATCAGCAAACCGCAGCATTCGTCGGGATACTGCGCGATGGCATGACGCTCGATGGCGGCCAGTGTGGTCTTGTTCATGATCAGCTCCGAATCAGACCCGCCGCCGGAAACGAGCCATATGGCAGTGGATTGTTTTCGCCAAAACGCAGCTTGCAACTGCTCAGGCGTCCTCCGCACTTGTCCCTGGCCGCGTCGCTGACGATTACGTCATTGGCGTCCGCCACGGGGCCGCCGTTGTAGCCGCAGTACGGACCGCGATAACCACCACAACTGAGCCACCAGCAGACATTGGCAACGATTTGCCGACGCGGAAGTTGTACGCCGTTGAAGTCCAGTGCACTGGCGAGTTCGAACTTCACCACTTCACTGTCTTCACTGACCTTGCGCTCGATAAACCAGACATCTGGCGGCAGTTCTTCTTCGGGATCGGCTTCAGGCTGACCATCGAGGTACTTGCCCAACGTGCGATGACGGATCAGCCGCGCCCCGACCAGATCATCGAAATACAACACCAGAGCAGTGATGAAACCACCGACGTTACCAACCGAAAGCGATGGAGTCGGTTGTGTGCCCTGCCCGGTCATCTCAAAGCCTTCGGCCTGAATGGGCCAGGGTGAATACTCCAGGCCTTGCCAGAAAATCGAGGCCTGCTGTGGATAACCGTGGAAGCGATATAACTCGGCTCCGAGGCTGGTCGCATCGAGCTCAAACAGCTCGACCCAGGCACCCGGTTCCAGCGCCTGGATATCTGCAGTAATGGACATTTAAATCTCCGGGCAAAGAAAACCCCGCGCAAGGCAGGGTGGTTTTGGCGTCAGGCGTATCCCGGTTTACGGGTGAAATGCCTGCTCGAAGGTGGCTACCAAGGTATAGAGACCTGCGCCCATCGGAGTCGGTTGATAACCTTTGCAGCGATAGAGGGCAGGCTCGCTCAACGGTGCCGTCCAGTAAAAAGGCGCGGCTCCGGCGTGACGATCAAGAAACTGCACAATGGATCTGATCCGCACCTCGTCACCGACGAAGGTCAGCGGCCAGGATTGTGTTTTGTTGTTGATGCCGTCTTCGGCCACTTGTTGATAGCCATCACCAAACTTCGCCGATTTGAGGCGAAACTCGACATTGCCGACGGGCTCTACTTTTGGAAGCCAGCTGAATGTTTCCGTGCTCATGTTTCCTCCGGGCGTGAGTGGTTGCAGCCGCTGATCGTCAGCGGCCGTTGATGGCGGACCAGATCTGCCCACCCGGTTTAAGGTCACGAGCAATCTGTTCGGCGGCACCCAGTTTGGCGGCACCGGCGTAGGCCTTGGCGACGGTTTGCGAGTTCATGTCGCCTGCTACGCTCCCCCCCGAACTGTCACCTACATTGATGGTTTGCTGGATGACTACTTGATGGTTGCTGTTACCGCCCAATGCGCCACCCTGCACCTGCACGCCGAGGGAGCCATCGGAACCTCGACTGAGCGGCATGATGGCTTCTGCTCCGGCTTCGCCAAACATGGCCATCGGCGCCAGGATCGGCCCCGTGGCAACGCCGTTTGTAAAGGCACCACCCTTGGCGAATCCGGTGTATCTGAAATCCGACCCAAGCGATAAAGCCGGGTTGAATAGGGTGGTGTCCGCCCCTACTCTCGCGGTCGTTACCCCAGGTGCGCTACCACCACCAAACAGCGACGTCGCCGCCGTTCCGACCAGACCGAACAACGAACTCAGACCTTTGGACATCGCTGTCTGAGCCGCCAGTTTGGCCATGTCTCCAAGCACTGATTTGGCAAAATCGGAAAACGAAAACTTGCCTGTCAGCGCAAATGTCGAAACCGCATCGCCCATGGTGTTGAACGCATTGGTAAACACTGCCTTGGATTTGGCTGCAACATTGTTGGAGCTGGTCAGGTAATCATCCCAGGCCGAAGTGGCCCCGTTGATCCAGTTACCCTGAGCCTCGGTCATCGCCTCGTAGTTGCTTTGAACCTGAAGAGTCATCTGCTCGTGTTCGGTTTTCAACTCGCCGAGCTTCGCGCTGTAATCGGCACCTTCCTGAGGCGCAATGCCTCCCGCCGTGGGCGTGTCCAGCGCCTTGCGTGCCAACGCATATTTCTGGTCGATGTCATTCAACGCTTTCGCACGCTCACTTTCCCGCGACCCCATTCCGAGCTGCGCGGCAGCAAGAGCACCATTACTGCGCAACTTGTCGAAATCGTCTGAATAGTTGGTTCGCTTGCTGGCTTGTTCTTGAACATCGACGTAGGTGGCGACATTGGCTTGGGCAATCGAACTGGCCGATGCATGTAACGTCACACCAATTTTTTTCGCTGCATCCTCGATCTGCTTTTGCATTTGGCGCAGCTTTTGTTCAGTAATTCGTGACGCCTGAGTCCAGGCTTGTTCAAGGCCGTCCAGGTTCGGCGTCAAACCCGCTGAGGAAGTAACTGCCATGTGCATTTCTCCGGGCTATAAAAAAACCCGCCGAAACGGGTCATGTAGTTGTCTGCCTATCGCCATTGCTCAATCGCGAGCTCAAGGGATAACCCTTGACGCTGCTCATGCGGCATGAAGTCCAGCAGTTCCGCCAGGCCGCCGCCCAGTCGGTGGGTCTGTAGCGCAACCATCGCGCTACTCGCCTCCAGCCGCCTGCCGGTATGTAGCGAACCATATCTATCGATATAGCGACCCCAAGCCAGAGCTTCATGATAGGTCATGCGCTCCTTGGCTTCGGCAATCGTCCGGCCGCCGACTCCGTTCAGCACCAACTCGTGCCAGAACTCATCGGCGGCGGTCAGTTTTTTGTTGAATGCCCACCGGTGCCATTCACCTCATTGACTGCGTTGAGCAATAAGAACCCTAAAGACGGTTCAAGGTTGTAGGCGTCATCAAAGGACAGCGCTTCCGAACCATCCGCGCCTAACGAAACCGACGCGGCGATGTAACTCGCGTTGCGGCTTTGCTCGTTCTCGCCTTGAGCGAACAGACGCTCGATGACACCGAACGATTGGCGGCGGACATGCAGAACGAACGTATCGGTTATTTCCTTGCCCGACTCGCCATCATAGTGAGTCCAGCTCACCTCTTTCCTGATCGGCTGCCCATCGACAATGCCGCCCTTGGCTTTCAGTTGTTTGAGGTTCATGGCGTCTCTCAGGCTTTCTTGATCCAGGCGGAACCGCCGGTACGCTGAATAGTGACAGTGGTAGTGACCACGGTATTGAGGGCGAAGTTGAACGGGAAGTCCGACACATAACCGTCGAAGGCGAACCAGGTACGGGTGGCTGGCAATTCGAAGTCATTGCCCTGAGCATTCACCGTTGGCGCTACACCTTTGCCGTCCGACCAGCCCACAACCCATTTGATGCCGGTATCACCGTCGGCTTCCGACAATTGATGCAGACGGATATGGCTAGCGTTGGTCGGGTCGGCGTTGAGGCCGAGGCTGGCGGTACCGGGTGTGCGCAGACCTTTTTTATAGGTGCGCTCTTCAGCGTTGAGACTGGTGTCTTCAATCTGTTCTGCAGGGGCACCGCCCGGATCGAACGAAGTGGCGTGTTCGATTTCCAGTACGGTGTAAGGGCCGGTGCCTGCGGCTGGCGGAACAAGGGCGAAAATTTGAGTACCTTGGGTAAGAATCGACATCTGGCGTTCTCCATTGAACAAAAAAACCCGCAATAGCGGGGTTGAGGGTATTACTCGGATGGACCTGTCTCGGCGTTGCGAGCGGCGTTCAGTCAGGGTGCAGGTGTACCGTCCAGGTAGGACGGTGCGTTGGGATCCGGCTCTCGACTCTTGATCAAATCGACCAGTGCCTGGTTGCTTTGCGCCAACAATCGAATGGAGGCACTCAATGCCGTCTGACTGTCGGACTGGATTTGCAGCGCCGCAACCAATTGATTGATTGCGGCCAGATCTTCGTCATTCATATTCAGCGTTTCTCTTTGCGGGAATCATGGATCGGTCGGCGAATCGCGCGGAGGAACTTCGCAAACGCCGATGCGCTTGGCGGCCCAGCGTTCGTACAGACCGATGGCGACGTCGGCCCCGGCCATCGCGGTGAGGCAGCCGAAGGCGCCGGCTGCCCAGATCGACATGCCGGCGGCATACAGCAGCATGATCGCCGACACGCCGCAGATCATGCAGGCGCCGGAGCGCAATGCCAGACGCCGTACCAGCGGCCAGCCACGGGCGCCCTCTTTGTCGGCGCGCCACATTTCGCCGGACACCCCGCCGACAACGGCAAGGAGGATGACCAGCCAGATCGGCATGTCCGCCAACGCTTGTTGCTCGTTTGTCATGTCACGCCTCCTGGTGTGATGGATGAATGGTGTGTGTTGGGTTCAATCGGTTTCTCTTGAGGTAGGCATTCCGAAAAGCCCGGCGCTGTGGCCGGGCTTTTCAGTAATGCGCTCCCACAGACAAGCTTTGAAAGTGGCGATCAGAAGGGCGCGGCCGGCCAGTTGATGGTTGGAAATGTGTTCTGGTTTTTTACATCGCCGACAGCGATGAAGTACTGCTTGTAGGCTACCAATGTCGCTTCATCAGCCGCAGTGGCGATACCGAGATCCAACTTGTATTGCAAAGGGTTGAATTTCAGCCAGCGTGTTGCGTCGTCCAACCGAAGTTCTATGCGACCGCTCGTAAACAATTGCTGCTCCTGGACCGTCGTTTCAGCAAATTCATTTCCGGAAGGCCCCCACACCAGTTTCATTCCCGGTTGAACGGTTTCGTTACCGGTGACATCGCGCCATGAAGCAGTTGGTTCTCCTCCCGGTACGGCTGGCGCCTCGCCATCAATGTCCACCAGTTGTAGAACCACGGTGTAACCCATGGCCGTAATTGTGAGTGCATAACGATTCATCAAATTTCCTTTTGGCTAATTCTTGAACGAAGTGGCTTGGTGTGTTTGTCAGTACGGCGCTACCGGCCAGACGATGTTTGCCGGGTAACCCGGTTGCTTATCAATGTCGCTGACGTCAATGCAATACTGCTTGTGAGTCAGCAAACGAGCCTGGTCTTCCGTTGTCGCGATACCGAGATCAACTTTGAACTGAAGCGAGTTGAGCAGTAGCCAGTTGGCGGCGACATTCAGCAATTGCCATTTCTGTTGTTCGGCTTCGTTACGCAAGTCTTCATCTGTTGGGGGTGTGAATGTCCAGACTCCGTTGAAGGCCGCTCCCCAACCAACGCGTATTTCTGTATTTCCGGTGACATCTACCCAAGCGGACGTGGGCGAAGCAGGTGCATCCGGACTGACGTTGCTTTCTTTCAACTGAACGACCTTGCTGTATTCAACCAGTGCATAGAGATTCATTTGATACTCCTGAATGTGTTGTCATTTGAGGTGGGCGGTTGTGAAGCAGTAAGACAGGCATTCCAAAAAGCCCGGTGAGGCACCGGGCTTTTCAGTAATGCACTCCTTCGCCTTCCTTCAAATCCTGTGTTCAAGAAGGAAGCTGACTTTTCGGCGCTACTGGCGCGGTACGAGTCCATTCAGATTGTTTTTCCGACCGCGGTCCCTGCCCGCCGGATAACTGCTTCTGGTGCTTTACGCTGCACACCCGGGTCAGTTGCCTACCCTCTGAACCGTTGAGGCCGGTTCATCGCTGCCTGTTCTTGTGGAACTAAAGAGCTTTCGTTTCCAGCCGCTTTGTCGAGCGGCTTGGTGGCAAGGATATGCATGGATGCATATACAGTCAATGCGTAAATGCATTTATTTATGCACAAGAAATGCGCAAACGCATGAAAGCCCCAGTATGCAAGGGCCTGGCGATTCGCTGGAGGCGAAAAAAAACCCGCCGAAGGGCGGGTTTTATCTGAAGGAGGTCTGGTTAGCGGGCGTACATGCCCCACCAGAAGACGTGACCAAGGATGACGATCTGTTCTTCCTGGATTTCCTGGAAGCTGTAGTCCTCGTCCGGATGTTCATCGCGGTTGAAGCTGCGCAAACGAATGCCGGTCGGCAGGCGATAGAGTTGCTTCACGCGCAGCTGGCCATTGTGATTGATCGCATAGAGGTCGCCATCGATGATGTCGCCGATGCCGCACTTGCCTGCGTTGACGCCGACGGTGGCGCCATCACGCAACACCGGCAACATGCTGTTGCCGCGCACTGTCACGCATTTGGCCTGGTCGAACTGCACACCATTATGGCGCAGGCTGCGCTTGCCGAAGCGCAGGCTAGAGCGCTCGCTCTCTTCAATGACGAATCTTCCTGATCCTGCTGCCAATTCAACCTCGCGAAGAAACGGCACCGATACCTCGTCGTCATCGACAGGGGTATCGTCGTCCCACAGCATTATGTCCTTGAGTTCCGCGTGCACGTCATCGCGCGTGACAGCAGCCGAAGACGCGACATCCGCGCGGCCGCGCAATTGATCGGTGCTCACGGCGAAGTATTCGGCGATCTTCGAAATGTGTTTATCCGAAGGATCGACGATCTTCCCGCTGAGAATTCGCGAGAGCGTGGATTGAGGCACGCCGGTACGACGGTGAAGCTCCGTGGGGGAGATCCCGTGTTGATCGAGCAATGCTCTTAAGACGGTAGATACGTTGCGTTTTTGCATAACGCGCATAGTGCTTGAAGTTTTTTATTAAGACAAATGCTGATTTGCATATTTTGTGCATGACCAGCGTTTTTGATGCAGAAAGCTGTCACCCAGCCCTCGCACCTGCGTCCTGTGGACTGCCCATGGTAATCTTGCGCCCATCGCGGAAAAGCCCGGCCAACGCCACGCTTTTGCCCCACACATTTCAACGAGTTTCCTGACAATCCGATGAATAAAGCCGTCTCCGACCTGTCCTCCCACACCCCGATGATGCAGCAGTACTGGCGCCTGAAGAACCAGCACCCGGATCAGCTGATGTTCTACCGCATGGGCGACTTCTACGAGATCTTCTACGAAGACGCGAAGAAGGCGGCCAAGTTGCTCGACATCACGTTGACGGCGCGTGGGCAGTCGGCGGGGCAGGCGATTCCGATGTGCGGGATTCCTTATCACGCGGCGGAAGGCTATCTGGCGAAACTGGTCAAGCTTGGCGAGTCCGTGGTGATTTGCGAGCAGGTTGGTGACCCAGCCACCAGCAAGGGCCCGGTTGATCGTCAGGTGGTGCGCATCCTCACGCCGGGTACGGTCAGTGATGAGGCGCTGCTCGATGAGCGCCGCGACAACCTGATCGCCGCGTTGCTGGGTGACGAGCGTCTGTTCGGCCTGGCCGTGCTGGACATCACCAGCGGCAACTTCAGCGTGTCGGAAATCAAAGGCTGGGAAAATCTGCTGGCGGAACTGGAGCGGATCAACCCGGTCGAGTTGCTGATCCCGGATGACTGGCCACGAGACCTGCCGGCGGAAAAACGCCGTGGCGTCAGTCGTCGCGCACCGTGGGATTTCGAGCGTGATTCGGCACTGAAGAGCCTCTGCCAGCAATTCTCCACTCAAGACCTCAAAGGTTTCGGCTGCGAGAACCTGACCCTGGCCATCGGCGCTGCCGGTTGCCTGCTGGCTTACGCCAAGGAAACCCAGCGCACCGCCCTGCCGCATTTGCGCAGCCTGCGCCATGAACGTCTCGACGACACCGTGGTGCTCGACGGCGCGAGCCGCCGCAACCTGGAACTCGACACCAACCTGGCCGGTGGCCGCGACAACACGCTGCAATCGGTGGTCGACCGCTGCCAGACCGCCATGGGCAGCCGTTTGCTGACCCGTTGGCTGAACCGGCCGTTGCGCGATCTGACCGTGCTGCTGGCGCGCCAGACCTCGATCACTTGCCTGCTCGACCGCTACCGCTTCGAAAAACTGCAACCGCAGCTCAAGGAAATCGGCGACATCGAGCGGATTCTGGCGCGTATCGGTCTGCGTAATGCTCGTCCTCGTGACCTGGCGCGCCTGCGTGATGCGCTCGGCGCCCTGCCTGAGCTGCAAGTGGCGATGACCGATCTGGAAGCGCCGCACCTGCAAGGTTTGGCGACAATCACCAGCACTTATCCGGAACTGGCGGCGCTGTTGGAAAAAGCCATCATCGACAACCCGCCAGCGGTGATCCGTGACGGCGGCGTGTTGAAAACCGGCTATGACAGCGAACTCGACGAGCTGCAATCGCTGAGCGAAAACGCCGGCCAGTTCCTCATCGATCTCGAAGCCCGCGAGAAGGCCCGCACCGGCCTGAGCCACCTGAAAGTCGGTTACAACCGCATTCACGGCTACTTCATCGAGTTGCCGAGCAAGCAGGCCGAGTCAGCGCCGGCAGACTACATCCGTCGGCAAACCCTCAAAGGCGCCGAGCGTTTCATCACCCCGGAACTGAAAGAGTTCGAAGACAAGGCGCTGTCGGCCAAGAGCCGCGCCCTCGCCCGCGAGAAGATGCTTTATGAAGCGCTGCTGGAAGATCTGATCAGCCAGTTGCCACCGTTGCAGGACACCGCCGGCGCGCTGGCCGAACTCGACGTGCTGAGCAACCTTGCCGAGCGCGCGCTGAACCTTGACCTGAACTGCCCGCGTTTCGTCAGCGAGCCGTGCATGCGCATTTCCCAGGGACGTCACCCGGTGGTTGAGCAGGTGCTGACGACGCCGTTCGTGGCCAACGACCTGAGCTTGGATGACAATACGCGCATGCTGGTGATCACCGGCCCGAACATGGGCGGTAAATCCACCTACATGCGCCAAACCGCGTTGATCGTGCTGCTGGCGCACATTGGCAGTTTCGTTCCGGCGGCCAGTTGCGAGTTGTCGCTGGTCGACCGCATCTTCACCCGGATCGGCTCCAGCGATGACTTGGCCGGTGGCCGTTCGACTTTCATGGTCGAAATGAGCGAGACCGCCAACATTCTGCACAACGCCACCGAGCGCAGTCTGGTGCTGATGGACGAAGTCGGCCGCGGCACCAGCACCTTCGACGGTCTGTCGCTGGCGTGGGCGGCGGCTGAACGTTTGGCTCAGTTACGCGCGTACACGCTGTTCGCTACTCACTACTTTGAACTGACCGTGTTGCCGGAAGCCGAGCCTCTGGTGGCCAACGTGCACCTCAATGCCACCGAGCACAACGAACGCATCGTGTTCCTGCATCACGTGCTGCCGGGGCCTGCCAGCCAGAGTTATGGCCTGGCGGTGGCACAACTGGCCGGCGTGCCGAGCGAAGTGATTGTGCGTGCCCGCGAGCACCTGAGTCGTCTGGAAGAAACCGCTTTGCCGCATGAAGCGCCGAAACCCGCTGCCAAGGGCAAACCGGCAACGCCGCAACAAAGTGACATGTTCGCCAGTCTGCCGCACCCGGTGCTCGATGAGCTGGCTAAACTGGATCTGGACGACCTGACGCCACGCCGTGCGCTCGAAATGCTCTATGCCCTGAAGAACCGGATATAAGCACTGAAGAAGCGGATATAACGCAAACGGCTTCAAGCTGTTAGAATCTCGCGCGGTTTGGGATGCTGCTGGCTAATAGCCTGGCCAGCAGATATCGCTCCCGAACCTGGCGACCCCAACCGTGAAGGGGCAACGCTGCCGCCGCCTGAGGAGAAAATTAGAAATGACCTTCGTCGTCACCGACAACTGCATCAAGTGCAAGTACACCGACTGCGTAGAAGTCTGTCCGGTGGACTGCTTTTACGAAGGCCCGAACTTCCTGGTGATTCACCCGGATGAGTGCATCGACTGCGCACTGTGCGAACCAGAATGCCCTGCTGTGGCCATTTTCTCCGAAGATGAAGTTCCAGAGGACATGCAGGAGTTCATTCAACTGAACGTTGATCTTGCAGAAATCTGGCCGAACATCACCGAGAAGAAAGAATCGCTGCCGGATGCCGAAGAGTGGGATGGCGTCAAAGGCAAGATCAAAGACCTCGAACGCTGATCTGTCCCGCGCTCGATAAAAAGGCCCTTACGGGCCTTTTTGCTTTTCTGCAGGCAAAAAAAGGGGCGGTATGACCCGCCCACATTTTTTCCCTATTCCCTGTATTCCTTTTCATCGTCCTGATGAATCGCGTCCTGCGATGTCCGTTCCCCTCTTCCTTGAAGGGCGTGTCTGTCCGTCGACACAACCTGAATACTAGAGCTTTTCCTGGTGAGAGCAATCGGCACTCCGAGCCGAAAAGCGCCGTCATAAGCCCTTCACATTAAAAAATAGATATACGAATCAACAAGTTAAATACTTAGCTTGAGAACGATCACCGTCTGCCACAGTGTAAAAATAACGAACACTTACGAAACAGTAAGCCAAGGCTTACACCGCAAGGCTACAAACCCTCGCCATGTAGGAGCTGCCGCAGGCTGCGATCTTTTGATCTTAAAAGCAAAATCAACAGATCGCAGCCTTCGGCAGCTCCTACATGGAATACAGGCAACAAAAAGCCCCGAACCAGTCGGGGCTTTTTGCGGGCGGTCGTGTGAGGCGCTTACTGGAACAGCGACTCGCTCGACAGGCCATTCTTCTCGAGGATCTCGCGAAGGCGCTTGAGGCCTTCCACCTGGATCTGCCGCACCCGTTCCCGGGTCAGGCCGATCTCCAGGCCTACATCTTCCAGCGTACTGCTCTCGTGGCCGCGCAGACCAAAGCGGCGAATAACCACCTCGCGCTGCTTGTCGGTCAGCTCCGACAGCCACTGATCGATGCTCTGCGACAGGTCGTCATCCTGCAGCAGTTCGCATGGATCGGTAGGACGATCGTCGGTGAGAGTGTCCAGCAGGGTTTTATCCGAATCCGGACCCAGCGAGACGTCGACCGAAGAAACCCGTTCGTTCAGGCCAAGCATGCGCTTGACCTCACCCACCGGTTTTTCCAGCAGGTTGGCGATTTCTTCGGGTGAAGGTTCGTGGTCGAGCTTTTGCGTCAGCTCCCGTGCAGCCCGCAGGTACACGTTGAGTTCCTTGACCACATGGATCGGCAACCGGATGGTCCGGGTCTGATTCATGATCGCGCGCTCGATGGTCTGACGAATCCACCAGGTCGCGTAGGTCGAGAAGCGGAAGCCGCGCTCGGGATCGAATTTTTCCACCGCGCGGATCAATCCGAGGTTGCCCTCTTCGATCAGATCCAGCAGCGACAGCCCCCGATTGACGTAACGCCGGGCGATTTTGACCACCAGCCGCAGGTTACTTTCAATCATGCGCTTGCGCCCGGCGGGATCGCCACTTTGCGACAAGCGCGCAAAATGAACTTCTTCTTCCGGGGAGAGCAATGGGGAAAAGCCGATTTCGTTGAGATACAACTGCGTGGCATCAAGTGCCCGCGTGTAGTCGATGTACTTGTGTTGTTTAAGTGAAGCGGAGTGTTTGGATTTGGAACGAACGGAAGGTGGAGCAGCCCCTTCATCATTCGACATCGAAGAATCCGAATCGATGCCGGTCTCCATAAGGAGAACCTCATCGTCGATGTCAAACTCCGGCACTTCTTTACTGAGAGCCATTGTTATAGTCCTTTGGTGAGTTCGACCCCAAGCTCAAGCGACGCCTTTATCCTTGGCAGCGCTGGAGCCTGTCCCCTCTACGTGACGGAACAGGCTGGCTTACAAATCAACGTCTTGGCAGGAACTGCAGCGGATCTACAGGTTTACCTTGGCGGCGAATCTCAAAATGCAGTTTCACCCGGTCTGTACCCGTTGACCCCATTTCGGCAATTGTCTGTCCGACCTTGACCTGCTGTCCCTCCCGAACCAACAGCCTGCGGTTATGGCCGTAGGCACTGACGTAGGTTTCGCTGTGTTTGATGATGACTAATTCGCCGTAGCCCCTTAAGCCACTCCCGGCGTATACCACCGTCCCATCAGACGCAGCTAAAACAGGCTGTCCCAAATCCCCGGCGATATCAATTCCTTTATTCAAACTACCGTTTGAAGAGAATTTTCCAATCAGAATGCCATTAGATGGCCATCCCCAGCCGGTCGGGGCTGGGCCGGCAGGAGGCAGTGGAGCAGGCGCTGGCTTGTTGGCGACGGACGGTGCAGCCCCCGCAGAACCGGTGGTTGTCGTGGTCGTCGTGCCATTTGCCTGGCGCCGGATTACCGTGGTTTTACTGGACGAAGAAGGCGCAGAACCGGCGTTGCTCACCACGGCCGTCGACGTTGACCCGGTGCGACCATCGAAGCGAATTGTCTGACCCGGATGGATCGTATACGGCGTAGGAATATTGTTCCGGGCAGCGAGGGCTTTGTAGTCCCAGCCGTAGCGAAATGCGATCGAAAACATCGTATCGCCCGGACGGACTACGTACTGTCCGGTCGTCACGGTAGGACGCTGCGCCACCGCATTGTTGCGATCGACCACACGAACATTGTTCGATTTGGTGCTGGAGCAACCCACCAGCAAGGTGCTCAAGACAAGGCCAGTCACCAGGCGCTGAAAGCTCGTGTTACCCATACGCTGCGCAATGACTGTGAGACTCACCCGCCGCTCCCTTTGTGGTGGCTGAAAAATGGAATGCCGGATTTCGGCATGAGGTGTCGCAAGTATAACGGGCCGAATCGGCTTTACCTTTAATGAAGCGAAATCGCTTCGCGCACACGTTTGCAAGTTGACACTCTGCTGCGTTTAAACCATCGCTGCCGGAGTAAGACCCGGGCGAACGAAAGGAATTCAGCGCCTGCAAACAAATGCTCAGGCCAGTGGCCCATTGAGCAAAGGCACGAAGCGAACGGCACCGAGAACATGCCGGGAAAAGCCGTGTTCTTCACGCACGATCAGCATCAGCTGCTGCACTTCTCCGGCGCCGACCGGAATCACCATGCGCCCGCCCGGTGCCAGTTGATCGAGCAACGCTTGCGGCACATCAGTGGCCACGGCCGTGACGATGATGCCGTTGTACGGCGCCAGCGCTGGCCAGCCCTCCCAGCCATCGCCCCAGCGAAACACCACGTTGCGCAGGTTCAATTCGACCAGGCGTTCCTTGGCGCGATCCTGCAGCACCTTGATGCGCTCCACTGAGAACACCCGTTCGACCAGTTGCGACAACACCGCCGTCTGGTACCCGGACCCGGTGCCGATCTCCAGCACTTTATCCAGCGGCCCCGCCTCCAGCAGCAGTTCGCTCATGCGCGCCACCATATAAGGCTGGGAAATGGTCTGGTTGTTGCCGATCGGCAGCGCCGTGTCTTCGTAGGCGCGATGCGCCAGCGCCTCATCGACGAACAGGTGACGCGGCGTGCGGCGGATGACTTCCAGCACCTTGGCGTTCGACACGCCTTCTTCATATAGACGCTGAATCAGGCGCTCGCGGGTGCGCTGGGAGGTCATGCCGATCCCGCTGCGCAGTCGGTCTTCGTGTTCACGGGCCATCAGCGCAGTCCCTCCAGCCAGCCATCAAGATTTCTGAAGGCGTCGTTGAAGGTGCGATCGAGCTGCAACGGCGTGACCGACACATAACCCTGCATCACCGCGTGAAAGTCGGTACCCGGGCCGCCATCTTCGGCATCGCCGGCAGCAGCAATCCAGTAACCGGCCTTGCCGCGCGGATCGACCACTTTCATCGGCGCCGCCGCACGGGCGCGATGGCCGAGACGGGTCAGCTGGATGCCACGAATGTGGTCGATCGGCAGATTGGGAATGTTCACGTTGAGCACCGTGCGCGGCGGCAGATCGAGCCCGGCGTGGGCCTCGACCAGTTTGCGCGCGAAGTACGCCGCTGTCGGCAGATTATCCACCTGACGTGAGACCAGCGAGAAGGCAAACGACGGACGTTCGAGGAAGCGCCCTTCGAGCGCTGCCGCGACGGTTCCGGAATACAACACGTCATCGCCCAGATTGGCCCCGAGGTTGATCCCGGAAACCACCATGTCCGCCTCGCGCTCCAGCAAGCCGTTGAGGCCCAAATGTACGCAGTCGGTCGGGGTGCCGTTGAGGCTGATAAAGCCGTTGGCCAGGTATTGCGGGTGCAACGGACGGTCGAGCGTCAGCGAACTGCTGGCGCCGCTTTTGTCCTGCTCCGGGGCGATAACCACGCATTCGGTGTAATCCGCCAGCGCAGCATAAAGCGCGGCGAGACCGGGTGCGGTTACCCCATCGTCGTTAGAAATCAGAATACGCATGGGCTGTCCGTCTGCCCCACCGGCACCAGATCAACGAGCTCGCGCACCAATACGGTGGCAAAGCATCCGGCCGGGAGGACGAATTCCAGTTGCAGAATGTCAGGCTGGGGATAATGCCACGTCAACCCGCCAATGGGCAGCCGCAGGATGCGACGTTCGTGGCTCATGCCGGCGTGAATCAACCAATCTCGCAGCTCGGCTTCACCGGCGGCGATCCCCTGCTCCAGTTCATGGACAGCGCCTGCGGTGGGCGAGTCACCTTCGCCCCACTGCGGGCCAGTCGGGTGCAGATCGAGAATAGCCAGACGCGGGTCGCTGCACTCAGCTTCACCGGCCGGAAAAAAGCTGCGACTGTCGGTGAACGCGAGCAGATCACCGACCTGCGCTTGCTGCCAGGTGCCATCGGCAACACGCGCCGCCAGCACCTTATTGAACAGAAAACTGCGCGCCGTCGACAGCAGGCGCGAACGCACATTGCGCTGCTCCGGCAAGGCTTTGCGCGCCGCCCACCCACGCGCATCAACGACGTTGCCGCCGTCATGGCCGAAACGCTGGGCGCCGAAATAATTGGGAATGCCTTGCTGGGCGACCAGTTGCAGACGTTGTTCAATCGCGTCTTTGTCGCCAGCGAACTGGGTCAGGCGCAAAGTAAAACCGTTGGCCGAGTGCGCACCGCGTTGCAGCTTGCGCTTGTGGCGGGTGGTCTTGAGGATCTTCAGCGTGTCGTTTTCCGCCGCCGACAAATCCGGATCAGCCTTGCCCGGCAGTTGCACGCTGAACCACTGACGGGTCAACGCCTGACGATCCTTGAGCCCGGCATAGCTGACGGTGCGCAATGGCACACCGGCAGCCTTGGCGATACGCCGCGCCGCTTCTTCCGTGTTCAGGCCACGCTTTTCGACCCAGATCCACAAATGTTCGCCATCGCCGCTGAACGGGATGTCGAGGACTTCATCCACCTGAAAATCTTCAGCGATGGCTTTCAGTACCGCAGTGCCGAGGGGTTCACCATAGGCACGCGGGCCGAGCAATTGCAGTTCATTCATGCGCGCAGCAACAAGGCAACGGAGTGCACGGCGATGCCTTCTTCGCGACCGACAAAGCCAAGCTTTTCGGTGGTGGTAGCTTTCACGTTCACTTGATCCAACTCAACTTGAAGATCCGCCGCGATCAACGCGCGCATCGATTCGATATGCGGGGCCATTTTTGGCGCCTGGGCAACGATGGTGTTGTCGACGTTGCCGACTTTCCAGCCTTTTGCGTGGATCAGCGCGACCACATGACGCAGCAGCGCACGGCTGTCGGCGCCCTTGAATTGCGGGTCGGTGTCCGGGAAATGTTTGCCGATATCACCCAGCGCCGCAGCGCCGAGCAAGGCATCGCTCAAGGCGTGCAGCAGGACGTCACCGTCGGAATGAGCGAGCAGCCCGAAGCCGTGTGCAATGCGCACGCCGCCCAGAGTAATGAAATCGCCTTCAGCGAAACGGTGCACATCGTAGCCGTGGCCAATACGCATAAAAAAAACGCCCCGATTTTTGTCAGGGCGTGATTCTACCTGCATTAACCGCGCAGGGCGCGTGCGTGATGCTGCAAGTGGTCGTCTATGAAGCTTGAGATGAAGAAATAGCTGTGGTCGTAGCCCGGTTGCAGGCGCAGTTCCAGCGGATGACCCGCCTGTTTTGCCGCTTGTTGCAGGGCTTCGGGTTTGAGCTGTTTTTCAAGAAAGTCATCGCGATCACCTTGATCGACCAACAGCGGCAATTTTTCATGCGCTTCGGCGATCAGCGCGCAGGCATCCCACTCCTTCCACTTCGAACGGTCTTCGCCCAGAAAACGCGAAAATGCCTTCTGCCCCCACGGGCAATCCATCGGGTTGTTGATCGGCGAAAACGCTGACACCGATTGGTAACGCCCCGGGTTGCGCAGCGCACAGACCAATGCACCGTGGCCGCCCATGGAGTGGCCGCTGATGCTGCGTTTGTCGGACGCGGGAAAATGCGCTTCAACCAGCGAAGGCAATTCCTGCACGACATAGTCATGCATCCGATAGTGCCGCGACCAAGGCTCCTGGGTGGCATTCAGATAGAAGCCGGCACCGAGACCGAAATCCCATGCACCATCCGGATCGCCGGGTACATCGGCACCGCGCGGACTGGTGTCCGAGGCGACGATGATCAGCCCGAGTTCAGCCGCCATGCGCATCGCGCCGGCTTTGTGCATGAAGTTTTCATCGGTGCAGGTCAGCCCTGACAGCCAGTACAGCACCGGCAGTTTGCCGCCCTGCTCCGCCTGCGGTGGCAAGTACACGGCAAACACCATGTCGCAACCGAGTACGTCGGAGCGGTGGCGATAGCGTTTGTGCCAGCCGCCAAAACTTTTCTGACAGGAGATGTTTTCCAGATTCATGGGATTCTCCCAGCTGCAAGTGGCAAGCTTCGAGCTTCAAGAAAAGGCAAAAGCGCCCTGACTTGCAGCTGGAAGCTTGCTGCTTGGCGCTGCTTTTAGAAATGAATGACGGTACGAATGCTCTTGCCTTCGTGCATCAGGTCGAATGCCTTGTTGATATCTTCCAGGCCCATGGTGTGGGTGATGAAAGTATCCAGTGGGATCTCGCCGCTTTGCGCCATCTCGACATAGCTTGGCAACTCAGTACGGCCGCGTACGCCGCCGAACGCCGACCCGCGCCAGACGCGGCCGGTGACCAACTGGAATGGACGGGTAGCGATTTCCTGGCCGGCACCGGCTACACCAATGATCACCGACTCGCCCCAACCTTTGTGGCAGCACTCAAGCGCTGCACGCATCAGTTGCACGTTGCCGATGCACTCGAACGAGAAGTCGACGCCGCCATCGGTCATGTCGACGATCACTTCCTGGATCGGACGATCGAAATCTTTCGGGTTGACGCAATCGGTGGCACCGAGCTGCTTGGCGATCTCGAACTTGGCCGGGTTGATGTCGATGGCGATGATGCGCGCAGCCTTGGCTTTGACTGCACCGATAACTGCAGACAAACCGATACCGCCGAGGCCGAAGATGGCCACGGTGTCACCCGGTTTGACCTTGGCGGTGTTGAGCACCGCACCGATACCGGTGGTGACGCCGCAACCCAGCAGGCAGACCTTTTCCAGCGGCGCATCCTTGGAGATCTTGGCTACGGAGATTTCCGGCAGCACCGTGTATTCCGAGAACGTCGAAGTACCCATGTAGTGGAAAATCGTTTCGCCCTTGTAGGAAAAGCGCGAAGTGCCGTCTGGCATCAAGCCCTTACCCTGAGTCGCGCGAATCGCCTGACACAGGTTGGTCTTGCCCGACTTGCAGAATTTGCACTGGCCGCATTCCGGGGTGTACAGCGGAATGACGTGATCGCCAACGGCAACCGAGGTTACGCCTTCGCCGATGGCCTCAACGATGGCACCGCCTTCGTGACCAAGGATCGACGGGAAGATGCCTTCCGGGTCAGCGCCGGACAGGGTGTAGGCGTCGGTGTGGCAAACCCCGGAAGCCACCACGCGCAGCAATACTTCGCCGGCCTTGGGCATGGCGACGTCGACTTCTACGATTTCCAGCGGCTTCTTGGCCTCGAAGGCAACGGCGGCGCGCGACTTGATCATGCTGACTCTCCAGTGAATCCATTGAATAAAAAAGCAGACCGTCAGTGTAGTTCAGCGCGAGCTGATGAATAATCCGGACAAAAGCAAAACATTATTGCCATACAGGGATAATCTTGATGTCCGAAAATCGCTGGGAAGGCATCGACGAGTTTGTTGCCGTCGCCGAATGCAGCCAGTTCACCGCCGCCGCGGAACGTCTTGGGGTTTCCTCCTCGCACGTCAGTCGCCAAATCGTCCGACTCGAAGAGCGTTTGCAGACGCGTCTGCTTTATCGCAGTACCCGTCGCGTGACACTGACTGAGGCCGGGCAAACCTTTCTGCAACATTGCCAACGCTTGCAGGATAGTCGCGAGGAAGCCTTGCGCGCGGTGGGCGACCTGACCAGCGAACCAAAAGGCATGCTGCGCATGACCTGTGCGGTGGCCTATGGCGAGCGGTTTATCGTGCCGCTGGTCACACGCTTCATGGGACTGTATCCGCAGCTGCGCATCGATATCGAGCTGAGCAATCGCCAACTCGATCTGGTGCATGAAGGGCTGGATCTGGCGATTCGCCTGGGTCGTCTGCAGGATTCGCGTTTGGTCGCCACCCGACTTGCGCCACGGCGCATGTATCTGTGCGCGTCGCCGTCCTACCTGGAAAGGTATGGGCGCCCACACAGTTTGTCGGAACTGAGCCGACACAATTGCCTGATTGGCAGCTCGGACATCTGGCAGCTTGAACAGAACGGGCGAGAATTTTCCCAGCGGGTGCAGGGCAACTGGCGTTGCAACAGTGGGCAGGCGGTGCTGGATGCGGCGTTGCAGGGGGTCGGGCTGTGTCAGTTACCGGATTATTACGTGCTCGAGCATTTGCACAATGGCGCGCTGATTTCGTTACTGGAGGCACATATGCCGCCGAATACGGCGGTGTGGGCGTTGTATCCGCAACAACGGCATTTGTCGCCGAAGGTGCGCAAGTTGGTGGATTTTTTGAAGGTGGGGTTGGCTGAGCGGCCGGAATATCGAGGTTGAAAAGCAAAAGATCGCAGCCTTCGGCAGCTCCTACAAAGGCATGCGAACCCATGTAGGAGCTGCCGAAGGCTGCGATCTTTTGATCTTTTGATCTTTTAGCGGCGATTCGCCCAACGCTGCCGCAACCATTCAAGATCTTCCGGCCGGGTGACCTTGAGGTTATCCGCCCGCCCTTCGATCAGGCGCGGCTTCAGCCCCGCCCACTCCATCGCCGATGCTTCATCAGTAATTAGCGCATCCGCCACCAGACTGTCCGCCAACGCCCGATGCAACGCACCAAGGCGAAACATCTGCGGCGTGTACGCTTGCCAGATCACACTGCGATCGACGGTTTCCACCACCCGGCCGTGCTTGTCGACCCGTTTCAACGTGTCGCGGGCCGGCACCGCAAGCAAACCGCCCACAGGGTCATCTGCCAGTTCATCAAGTAACTTGTCGAGATCTTCGCGACTCAGGTTGGGCCGTGCGGCATCGTGCACCAGTACCCAATCCTCATCATCGGCACCCTGCGCATGCAAATGCAGCAAGGCATTGAGCACCGAGCCGGAACGCTCGGCCCCGCCCTCAACCCGTTGAATACGCGAGTCGCCCGCGCACGCCAGGTTCGGCCAGTAAGGATCATCAACCGCAAGACTGACCACCAAACCCCTGAGGCTCGGGTGATCGAGGAAACAGCCGAGGCTGTGTTCGAGAATTGTGCGCCCGCCCAGTTGCAGATATTGCTTGGGACGGTCCGCGGCCATTCGGGCACCGACGCCCGCGGCAGGAATCACGGCCCAGAAGGCCGGAAGGGAATTGATCATTGGGCCAACTGGTAAAGGGTTTCGCCGTCCTTGACCATGCCCAGCTCGTGACGAGCCCGCTCTTCAACGGTCTCCATGCCTTTTTTCAACTCGCTGACTTCAGCGTCCATCACTCGGTTGCGCTCCAGCAAACCTTCGTTCTCGGCATGTTGATCAGCAATCTGCTGATTCAGCTCGGCGACCTGCGCCAGACTGCCATTGCCCACCCACAGGCGGTACTGCAGACCGGCCAGCAGCAAGAGCAAAACGAGAAACAACCAGTAAGGACTGCGCATCGAATATCAGGTATCCAGTGAAAAAAGACAGCCACGCCAAAACTTTGAAGCATCTGATAGCACGAAGCCTGGAAGATCCAGGCTTGTGCATATAAGGCATCAGATTAGTGGCAAATCCATCGCTGTCACGACTTTTCCGACACAATCCGGTGTCTTTTTACCATTTACAACTTAGCCGCGGAACTCGGAGCGACCGTTGTACTTGGCCTTGCCATTCAACTGCTCTTCAATACGCAGCAGTTGGTTGTACTTGGATACACGGTCGGAACGGCACAGCGAACCGGTCTTGATCTGGCCAGCCGAGGTGCCCACAGCCAGGTCGGCGATGGTCGAATCTTCGGTTTCGCCCGAACGGTGCGAGATCACTGCGGTGTAACCGGCAGCCTTGGCCATCTGGATGGCTTCAAGGGTTTCGGTCAGCGTGCCGATCTGGTTGAACTTGATCAGGATCGAGTTGGCGATGTTTTTATCGATGCCCTCTTTCAGGATCTTGGTGTTGGTCACGAACAGGTCGTCGCCTACCAGTTGAACCTTCTCGCCGATCTTGTCGGTGAGAATCTTCCAGCCAGCCCAGTCGGACTCGTCCAGACCGTCTTCGATCGAGATGATCGGGTAACGCTCGGTCAGACCTTTCAGGTAGTCGGCGAAACCTTCGGCGGTGAACACCTGGCCTTCGCCGGACAGGTTGTATTTGCCGTCTTCGTAGAACTCGCTCGCCGCGCAGTCCAGTGCCAGGGTCACGTCGGTGCCCAGCTTGTAACCGGCGTTTGCCACAGCTTCCGAGATCACTTTCAAAGCGTCTTCGTTGGAAGCCAGGTTCGGTGCGAAACCGCCTTCGTCGCCAACGGCAGTGCTCAGGCCACGGGCCTTCAGCACAGCTTTCAAGTGATGGAAAATCTCGGTGCCCATGCGCAGACCTTCCGAGAAAGACTTGGCGCCAACCGGCTGAACCATGAATTCCTGGATATCGACGTTGTTATCGGCGTGCTCGCCACCGTTGATGATGTTCATCATCGGTACCGGCATCGAGTAAACACCCGGAGTGCCGTTGAGGTTGGCGATGTGTGCGTACAGCGGCAGGTCCTGATCCTGCGCAGCAGCCTTGGCCGCAGCCAGGGACACGGCGAGGATGGCGTTGGCGCCCAGGGTCGCTTTGTTTTCGGTACCGTCGAGCTTGATCATCGCGTGATCCAGGGCTTTCTGGTCGCTTGGGTCAGTGCCCAGCAGCAGATCGCGGATCGGACCGTTGATGTTGGCTACCGCTTTGAGCACGCCCTTGCCCAGGTAACGGCTCTTGTCGCCATCACGCAGCTCGAGCGCTTCACGCGAGCCAGTGGATGCACCGGATGGCGCGCAAGCGCTGCCGATGATGCCGTTGTCGAGAAGCACGTCCGCTTCCACGGTGGGATTGCCACGGGAGTCGAGAACTTCACGACCTTTGATGTCGACGATTTTTGCCATTGTTGTAAACACTCCAAAGTTGACGAAAACGACGCAGCTAGAGGAAATCTTTTTACCGTCGGCAAGGGGTGTGCAGCGGGCAGACTTGCAGACGATAACGCTCATGCCCGAGGGCATGAGCGACAAATCGTGCGGTACTTTACCGGAGAATTGAGGTTTACGCGGTTTCTACCGTCGGAAAACTCTTAACCAGTTCGTCCAAAGCTTTGAGCTGGGCCAGGAATGGCTCCAGTTTGTCCAGACGCAAGGCGCAAGGGCCGTCGCATTTGGCGTTGTCCGGATCCGGATGTGCTTCGAGGAACAGACCCGCCAGCGACTGGCTCATACCCGCCTTGGCCAGATCCAGAACCTGCGCACGGCGACCGCCGGCGGAGTCGGAACGACCGCCAGGCATTTGCAGCGCGTGGGTCACGTCGAAGAATACCGGGTACTCGAACTGCTTCATGATGCCGAAGCCGAGCATGTCGACCACGAGGTTGTTGTAGCCGAAGCTCGAACCACGCTCGCAGAGGATCAATTGATCGTTACCCGCTTCCACGCACTTGTTCAGGATGTGTTTCATTTCCTGAGGCGCGAGGAACTGGGCTTTCTTGATGTTGATCACTGCATTGGTCTTGGCCATCGCGACGACCAGATCGGTCTGGCGCGACAGGAAGGCCGGCAGTTGAATGATGTCGCAGACCTCAGCGACGACCGCAGCCTGATCGGGCTCGTGGACGTCGGTGATGATCGGCACGCCGAAGGCTTGTTTGATGTCCTGGAAGATGCGCATGCCCTCTTCCAGGCCAGGGCCACGGTACGAATTCACAGAAGACCGGTTGGCCTTGTCGAAACTGGCCTTGAACACGTAAGGGATACCGAGTTTTTCGGTGACCTTCACGTACTCTTCGCAAACCTGCATGGCCATGTCGCGGCTTTCCAGCACGTTCATGCCGCCGAACAGCACCATGGGTTTGTCGTTGGCAATCTCGATATCGCCGACGCGGATGATCTTCTGTGCCATCGGGTTACGCCTTCTTCTGGTGTTGAGCCAACGCAGCCTTGACGAAACCGCTGAACAGCGGGTGGCCATCGCGTGGTGTCGAGGTGAACTCAGGGTGGAACTGGCAAGCGACGAACCATGGATGATCCGCTGCTTCAACCACTTCAACCAAGGCTGCGTCAGCGGAGCGACCGGAGATCTTCAGGCCGGCTTCGATGATTTGTGGCAGCAGGTTGTTGTTCACTTCGTAACGGTGACGGTGACGTTCGACGATCACGTCCTTGCCGTAGCAATCGTGCACCTTGGAGCCGGCTTCGAGCAGGCATTCCTGAGCGCCGAGACGCATGGTGCCGCCCAGATCGGAGGTTTCAGTACGCACTTCGACTGCACCGGTGGCGTCTTCCCACTCGGTAATCAGGCCGACAACCGGGTGGCCACTGGCGCGGTCGAACTCGGTGGAGTTGGCGTCTTTCCAGCCCATGACGTTACGAGCGAACTCGATGACCGCCACTTGCATGCCCAGGCAGATACCCAGGTATGGAACCTTGTTTTCACGAGCGTACTGAACGGCAGTGATCTTGCCTTCCACGCCGCGCAGACCGAAGCCGCCTGGTACGAGGATCGCGTCGACACCTTCGAGCAGCGCAGTGCCCTGGTTCTCGATGTCTTCGGAATCGATGTAGCGCAGGTTGACCTTGGTACGGTTGCTGATGCCGGCGTGACTCATCGCTTCGATCAGCGACTTGTAGGCGTCCAGCAGCTCCATGTACTTGCCGACCATGGCGATGGTCACTTCGTGTTCCGGGTTCAGCTTGGCGTCAACCACCGCTTCCCACTCGGACAGGTCAGCGCTGCCGCACTGCAGGCCGAAACGCTCGACAACGAAATCGTCCAGACCCTGCGAGTGCAGGATGCCCGGGATCTTGTAGATGGTATCGGCGTCTTCCAGCGCGATCACCGCACGTTCTTCAACGTTGGTGAACTGAGCGATCTTGCGACGCGACGAGATGTCGATCGGATGATCGGAACGGCACACCAGCACGTCTGGCTGCAGGCCGATCGAACGCAATTCTTTTACCGAGTGCTGAGTTGGCTTGGTCTTGGTCTCGCCAGCGGTGGCGATGTACGGAACCAGCGTCAGGTGCATCAGCATCGCGCGCTTGGCGCCGACTTCGAAACGCAGCTGGCGGATGGCTTCGAGGAACGGTTGCGACTCGATGTCACCGACGGTGCCACCGATCTCGACCATTGCCACGTCAGCGTCACCGGCACCCTTGATGATGCGGCGCTTGATTTCGTCGGTGATGTGCGGAATCACCTGGATGGTTGCACCCAGGTAGTCACCACGGCGCTCTTTGCGCAGTACGTGTTCGTAGACACGGCCAGTGGTGAAGTTGTTGTTCTGGGTCATGGTCGTGCGGATGAACCGCTCGTAGTGGCCCAGGTCCAGGTCGGTCTCGGCGCCGTCGTGGGTGACGAACACTTCACCGTGCTGGAACGGGCTCATGGTGCCCGGGTCAACGTTGATGTACGGATCCAGCTTAAGCATGGTGACCTTAAGCCCCCGCGCCTCCAGGATAGCCGCCAATGAAGCCGAGGCAATGCCTTTCCCCAATGAAGAAACAACACCGCCCGTGACGAATATGTAGCGCGTCATGAAAAACCCTAGAAGTCTGCGTTAAAGCGGTACGAGCCGCCGGGGAAAGCGAAGGAAGGCCGAAGCCCCCGATCACCTGCATTAATCACAGTGCACCTTTCAAAAAAACCGCCGCGTTGGGACAGACCGGCAGATGAAACACCGGTAGGTTGCTCGCTACACATTTTTTGGAATCGCCCAGCAAAGACTGCTTGGTAATCGGCAACTCCTGCAATTCAGGCGAATCCACAGAAGTTGTATCAAGAAGGGAGCGTAGTCTACCGGAATGCTCCTTTCAGCTCAAACCTTGATCTTCGTCTGTTGGCTGCCAATGCAATTGCCAGCCGTCCTGCCCATTGCCATCAAGCCCCGGCAGGTTCGCCACCGCGAGCAATTCGTCAGCGCGAAACAGCAGCGGCAATCTGCCACGGACGAACCCCGGCACCGCGCGCTCATTGAGCAGGCGCTTGAGGTCGCGATGCCCGCGATTCGCCAGATGCATGACTTCGCCACCTTGCCGATAGGCAATGCGCAACGGCCCGCAAGGCGCCTGCCCGCTGAACATGACACGGCCGTTATCGGCCAAGCGTAGCGCCGACGCCGGCGTCTGCCACCCGCAACCGATCACTGGCGTGCGCAGCCAGTCACCGCTGAGCCACCACACACGACCGGCGCTGCGGTGCAGCTCGCCATCGGCCAGACGCCAGATCGGCGCGGCATCGGCGGCGGCATCGCAGAGATCCGTCCAACCCGACCAATGGTCACTATCTGGCAGTCGCGTGAAGGGTTCGAGCCAGTGGCTGAGCGCATTTCGTTGACGCGCGGCAGACAGCGCAGTCAGTGGCGCCAGTTCCAGCGATGGCAATCCCAGCCATTGGAAATCATGCGCGGAGTTGGCGTGCGCCAGATCCATCTGCGCCAGTTCATCAAGCAATCCCTGCGCCTCACGCAGATGCGCGGCGCTGCGAGCCATGCTCGCCTGCGCTTGCGGCCAGCGCTCGGTCAGCAGCGGCATGACCTGATGGCGCAGGTAATTGCGCGAGAACTGCCGATCCTGATTTGACGGATCTTCGATCCAGGTCAATTGATGAACCCGCGCATAGTCCTCCAGCTCGGCGCGAGAGACATCCAGCAACGGCCGAATCAGCGTGCCCTGCCCCACCGGCCGTTGCTGCGGCATCCCTGACAACCCACGCACCCCGGCGCCGCGCAGGAGCCGGAACAACAGCGTTTCTGCCTGATCATCGCGATGCTGGCCGGTGAGTAACGCGTCATTGGTTTGTGTCAGCGAACCGAACACCGCGTATCGCGCATCCCGCGCCGCCCGCTCCAGACTCGCGCCCGGTTGCACCGTCACGCGCTCGATCAGCAGCGGCACACCCAACGCAGCGCAAACGGACTGACAATGTTGCGGCCACGCATCAGCCACAGCCTGAAGGCCGTGATGGACATGGACAGCGCTTAGCGGAGGGAGGGATTCGGATTTCGCCAGAGAGGCAAGCAGATGCAGCAGGACAGTGGAGTCGAGGCCACCGGAGAAGGCGATACGCCAATGAGCGGCATTGCGCCAAGGTTCCAGGCTCAGTAACAGCCGTGAAGGCAAATCACTCTTCGAAGGACTCATGAAAATTGATCACTTCTCAAAAAATCCCTGTAAGAGCTGCCGCAGGCTGCGATCTTTTGACTTTGTCTTTTAAGATCAAAAGATAGCAGCCTGCGGCAGATCCTACAGGGGTATTGCGTTCGACTTAGAGGCCGTAGCTCATCAGTCGATCATAACGGCGCTTCAACAGCGCTTCGTTATCGAACTTCTTCAGCATCGCCAGTTGCGAGCTCAGCTCGGCACGGATCGATGCAGCCGCAGTGGCCGGGTCACGGTGGGCGCCGCCCAGAGGCTCGCCAATCACCTTGTCGACAATGCCCAGGCCTTTCAGACGCTCGGCGGTGATGCCCATCGCTTCAGCGGCATCCGGCGCTTTTTCGGCGGTTTTCCACAGAATCGAGGCGCAACCTTCCGGCGAGATCACCGCGTAGGTCGAGTATTGCAGCATGTTCAGTTGATCGCAGACACCGATCGCCAGTGCACCACCGGAACCACCTTCACCGATAACGGTGGCGATGATCGGGGTCTTCAGGCGCGACATCACACGCAGGTTCCAGGCAATCGCTTCGCTCTGGTTGCGCTCTTCAGCGTCGATACCTGGGTAAGCACCCGGGGTGTCGATGAAGGTCAGGATCGGCATTTTGAAACGCTCGGCCATTTCCATCAGGCGGCAAGCCTTGCGGTAGCCTTCCGGACGCGGCATGCCGAAGTTGCGGCGCACCTTCTCACGCACTTCACGGCCCTTCTGGTGACCGATGATCATCACCGGCTGGTCTTCCAGACGAGCGATACCGCCGACGATGGCAGCGTCGTCGGAGAAGTGACGGTCACCGTGCAGCTCGTCGAACTCGGTGAAGATGTGCTGGATGTAGTCCAGCGTGTATGGGCGTTTCGGGTGACGCGCCAGGCGTGCGATCTGCCAGCTGGTCAGCTTGCCGAAAATGTCTTCGGTCAGCGTTTTGCTCTTGTCCTGCAGGCGGGAGATCTCATCGCCGATATTCAGCGAATTGTCATTACCGACCAAGCGCAACTCTTCGATCTTGGCTTGCAGGTCGGCGATCGGCTGTTCGAAATCTAGAAAATTCGGGTTCATAGGCGTCCGTCTTGGGTCGTGTCCCAAATGAGCTTGGGCCGGCCGGTTGTCTATTCGCGCCCTACCTTAAGGGAGAGGCGCGCTGAGGTCGAGATTAAAAATTCAGGTCGCGGGCGAGCGCCATGATGGCACTCGCCGGTCAACGGTATTGGAGGAAGACGTTGTCTCGCCCGAACTGGTCACGCAGTGCTTGAATCAACGCATCTGCCGGATCGATTCGCCAGGTCTCCCCAAACTGCAGCAAGGTCTTCGCATCCGGGCTGGTGTACTCCATGGTCACCGGGCACGCGCCGCGGTGACGCTTGAGCAAATCCCCCAACCAGCGTAGCTGATCGCCTTTCAGATCCTGGGTTTGCAGCTTCAGGCGCAGGCTCTCGGCAAGGTTGGTACGCGCATCTTCCATACTCATCACACGCTTGACCCGCAGGCGCAGGCCGCCGGAGAAGTCGTCGTTGCTGACTTCGCCTTCGACCACCACCATCGCATCGGTCTGCAACAGCGATTGCGCCGAATGGAACGCATCGGCAAACAGCGACGCCTCGATGCGCCCCGAGCGGTCGTCGAGGGTGATGAAGCCCATCTTGTCGCCCTTCTTGTTCTTCATCACCCGCAGGGCAATGATCATCCCCGCGATGGTCTGGGTATCGCGGGCCGGTTTCAGGTCAATGATGCGCTGACGGGCGAAACGGCGGATCTCGCCTTCGTATTCGTCGATCGGGTGACCGGTCAGGTACAGGCCCAGGGTATCTTTCTCACCCTTGAGGCGTTCTTTGAGGGTCAACTCCTTGGCCTTGCGATGCACAGCGTAAACGTCGGCATCTTCCTCGACGAACAGCCCGCCAAACAGGTCGGCGTGGCCGCTGTCGTGAGTGCGCGCGGTCTGTTCGGCGGATTTGATCGCCTCTTCCATTGCCGCCAACAGCACCGCGCGATTGCGGTCGATGTTGGCCTGATAAGCCTTTTGCTCTTCATGGAAGTACGGGCCGAGACGATCCAGCGCACCGCTGCGGATCAAACCGTCCAGAGTGCGCTTGTTGATGCGTTTGAGGTCGACCCGGGCGCAGAAATCGAACAGATCCTTGAACGGCCCGTTCTCGCGCGCCTCAGTGATCGCCTCGACTGGCCCTTCGCCCACACCCTTGATCGCGCCGAGACCATAAATGATGCGGCCTTCGTCGTTCACCGTGAACTTGAATTCCGAAGTATTCACATCCGGCGCGTCGAGACGCAGCTTCATGGTGCGAATTTCTTCGATCAAGGTCACGACCTTGTCGGTGTTGTGCATGTCCGCCGACAGTACCGCGGCCATGAACGGCGCCGGGTAGTGGGTTTTCAGCCAGGCGGTCTGGTAAGAGACCAAGCCGTAAGCGGCAGAGTGAGACTTGTTGAAACCGTAACCGGCGAATTTTTCCACCAGGTCGAAAATGTTACCGGCGAGGTCGGCTTCGATATTGTTGGTCTTGCAACCTTCAATGAAACCGCCGCGCTGCTTGGCCATCTCTTCGGGCTTTTTCTTACCCATCGCCCGGCGCAGCATGTCCGCACCACCGAGGGTGTAACCGGCCATGACCTGGGCAATCTGCATCACCTGTTCCTGATACAGGATGATGCCGTACGTCGGCGCCAATACCGGCTTGAGGCCTTCGTATTGATAGTCGGAGTGCGGGTACGCCAGTTCGGCGCGACCATGCTTACGGTTGATAAAGTCATCAACCATGCCCGATTGCAGCGGACCCGGACGGAACAGGGCGACCAGTGCGATCAAGTCTTCCAGACAGTCGGGCTTGAGCTTTTTGATCAGCTCTTTCATGCCCCGGGATTCAAGCTGGAACACCGCCGTGGTTTCCGCTTTTTGCAGCAGCGTGTACGTCGGTTTGTCGTCGAGCGGGATGAACGCAATATCCAGCGGCGGCTCGTCGACCTTGGCGCGGTCGCGGTTGATGGTCTTCAGTGCCCAGTCGATCACCGTCAGCGTCCGCAGACCGAGGAAGTCGAACTTCACCAGACCGGCCGCTTCAACATCGTCCTTGTCGAACTGGGTTACCAGACCGTCACCGGCCTCGTCGCAATAGATCGGCGAGAAGTCGGTCAGTTTGGTCGGGGCGATCACCACACCACCGGCGTGTTTACCAACGTTACGCACGACGCCTTCGAGCTTGCGCGCCATCTCCCAGATTTCTGCGGCTTCTTCATCGACCTTGATGAAGTCACGGAGGATTTCTTCCTGCTCGTAGGCTTTTTCCAGGGTCATGCCGACTTCGAACGGAATCATCTTCGACAGACGATCCGCCAGGCCGTAGGACTTGCCCTGCACCCGCGCCACGTCGCGCACCACAGCCTTAGCGGCCATGGAACCGAAAGTGATGATCTGGCTTACCGCGTTGCGCCCGTATTTCTCGGCCACGTAGTCGATCACGCGGTCACGACCGTCCATGCAGAAGTCGACGTCGAAGTCGGGCATCGATACCCGTTCCGGGTTAAGGAAACGTTCGAACAGCAGGTCGTATTCCAGCGGGTCGAGGTCGGTGATCTTCTGCACGTAGGCCACCAGCGATCCCGCACCCGAACCACGGCCCGGGCCTACCGGTACCCCGTTGCTCTTGGCCCACTGGATAAAGTCCATAACGATCAGGAAGTAACCGGGGAAGCCCATCTGGATGATGATATCCAGCTCGAAATTCAAGCGATCGACGTAGACCTGACGCTTGGCTTCGTAGTCTTCGGTGGTGTCCTTGGGCAGCAGCACCGCCAAGCGTTCTTCGAGGCCGTCGAAGGAGACTTTGCGGAAATACTCGTCGATGGTCATGCCATCGGGAATCGGGAAGTTGGGCAGGAAGTGCGTGCCCAGTTTCACTTCGATGTTGCAGCGTTTGGCGATTTCGACGGTGTTTTCAATCGCGTCGGGAATATCGCTGAACAGCTCGATCATTTCCTCGGCGCTTTTCAGGTATTGCTGATCGCTGTAATTCTTCGACCGGCGCGGATCGTCGAGGGCGCGGCCCTCACCGATGCACACGCGGGTTTCGTGGGCGGCGAAGTCTTCCTGCTTGATGAACCGCACATCGTTGCTCGCCACCAGCGGCGCGCCGAGCTTGTCGGCAAGGGCCACGGCACCGTGCAGTTGCTCTTCATCGTTGGGGCGGTTGGTGCGCTGGATTTCCAGATAGAAACGATCCGGGAACACCGTCATCCACTCGCGCGCCAAGGTTTCGGCTTCAGCCGGGTTGCCGCCGATCAGCGCCATGCCGATCTCGCCTTCTTTGGCGGCGGACAGCATGATCAGGCCTTCATTGGCTTCGGCAACCCACTGGCGCTCGATGATGATCATGCCGTTGCGCTGGCCTTCGATGAAGCCGCGCGAGATCAACTCGGTGAGGTTGCGATAGCCCTTGGCGTTCATCACCAACAGACTGAGACGGCTCAGCGGCGCGTCCGGGTCTTTGTTCGATAGCCACAGGTCGGCGCCGCAGATCGGCTTGATCCCGGCGCCCATGGTGTTTTTATAGAATTTGACCAGGGAACACATGTTGTTCTGGTCGGTGACCGCGACCGCCGGCATGTTCATGGCGGTCAGCGCCTTGACCAGCGGCTTGATCCGTACCAGCCCGTCGACCAGCGAGTATTCAGTGTGCAGGCGTAGATGAACGAATGAAGCCGGCATAGTGATCCTGTCCAGTTACATAGAGACAACAAGGCCCGGATTGTACCGGGCCTCGAACAAAACATCAGCCTTGCGACTAAACCTGCGTGAGGCCTTCCAGCGCTTCATAAGCCTGACGTACCGGGGCGAACGAGCGCCGGTGAATCGGCGTCGGGCCAAGCCGCACCAACGCTTCCAGATGAACGGGCGTCGGGTAGCCTTTATGGCCACCGATACCGTAACCCGGGTAGATCAATTCGAATGCGGCCATTTCTCGGTCACGGCTGACCTTGGCCAGAATCGACGCGGCGGCGATGGCCGGCACCTTGCCGTCACCCTGAATCACGGCTTCAGCGCGCATCGGCAGTTGCGGGCAGCGGTTACCGTCGATCATCGCCAGTTTCGGCTGGATGTGCAGGCCAGCTACCGCGCGCTGCATGGCGAGCATGGTCGCGTGCAAAATATTCAGCTCGTCGATTTCTTCGACTTCGGCGCGGGCAATGCACCAGCTCAGGGATTTTTCGATGATTTCGTCGTAGAGCTTTTCGCGCTTGGCTTCGGTGAGTTTTTTCGAGTCGTTGAGACCAAGAATCGGCCGGTTCGGGTCGAGGATCACCGCTGCTGTCACCACGGCACCGCACAACGGGCCACGACCGACTTCATCGACACCGGCGACCAACTCCTCGACTTCGGCGACCAGAGTAAAGTCCAGGCCCATCTGCATGCTTGTCTTGCTCATTATTTTTGACCGATCAGGTTAAGGACGGCGTCCGCCGCCTGATTGGAGGCATCCCGGCGCAGCGTGCGGTGGATCTCGTCGAAACCGCGAGTCTGCTCTTCGCCACCTTCGATCAGCGGCGACAGGGTCTGCGCCAGTGCTTCGACTGTCGCATCATCCTGCAACAATTCTGGCACCAGCAAACGCTGAGCGAGCAGGTTCGGCAGCGACACATACGGGCTCTTGACCATGCGCTTGAGAATCCAGAATGTCAGCGGCGCCAGGCGGTAAGCCACCACCATTGGCCGCTTGTACAGCAATGCTTCGAGGGTGGCGGTGCCGGAGGCGATCAACACCGCATTGCACGCGGCCAGGGCCAGATGCGACTTGCCGTCGAGCAGGGTCACCGGTAGATCGCGGCCGGCGAGCAGCTCTTCCAGTTGCACGCGACGTTCCGGGTTGGCGCACGGAATGACAAAGCGCACACCTGGGCGCATGGCGCGCAGACGTTCGGCGGTGTCGAGGAACAGCCCACCCAACCGAGACACTTCGCCGCCACGGCTGCCGGGCATCAACGCTACCAGCGGCCCGTCGGGCAGGCCCAACTCAGAGCGCGCCGCAGCGCGATCGGCTTCCAGTGGAATGGTATCGGCCAGCGTGTGGCCAACGAACCGGACTGGCACGCCTTTCTCTTCGTAGAATTTCGCTTCGAACGGCAGCAGCGTCAGCATCAGATCGCAGCCTTCGCGGATCTTCAGCACCCGCTTCTGGCGCCACGCCCACACCGACGGGCTGACGTAATGCACGGTCTTGATCCCGGCCTGACGCAGCTTCAGTTCGATGTTGAGATTGAAATCCGGTGCGTCGATACCGATGAACACATCCGGTTTCTCGGCGATCAGCATGGCGATCAGGTCTTTGCGGCGCTTGAGCAACTCACGCAGGCGACCAAGAACTTCCACCAGGCCCATGACCGACAAGCGCTCCATGGGAAAGTAAGAAGTCAGGCCTTCAGCCTGCATCAACGGACCGCCGACGCCGATGAACTCGACCGCCGGATGCTGCGCCTTGAGGGCGCGCATGAGACCGGCGCCGAGAATGTCACCGGAAGCCTCACCCGCCACCAGCGCAATACGCAGATTGGCCATGATCAGCGAGTGATGCCGCGAGTCGACGACTGGATCGAGTCACGGAATATCGCGACTTCGGGGAACTGTGCCGCCGGCTCAACCAGCTCTGCGAGTGCCTGCTCGACCGTCAGACCCTGACGGTAGACGGTTTTGTAGGCGCGACGCAGGGTATGGATGGCGTCTTCGCTGAAACCGCGACGACGCATGCCTTCGAAGTTCATGCTGCGCGCTTCTGCCGGGTTGCCAAACACGGTAACGAACGCCGGAACGTCCTTGCCGATGGCGGTGCCCATCCCGGAAAAGCTGTGCGCGCCGATGTGGCAATACTGGTGAACCAGGGTAAAACCGGAGAGGATCGCCCAGTCATCAACGTGCACATGGCCAGCCAACGCCGTGTTGTTGACCAGAATGCAGTTGTTGCCGATGACGCTGTCGTGGCCGATGTGGGCATAGGCCATGATCAGGTTGCGATCACCCAGGGTGGTTTCCGAGCGGTCCTGCACGGTGCCACGGTGAATCGTCACGCCTTCGCGGATGACATTGTGATCACCGATGACCAGACGGGTTTCTTCACCTTTGTATTTCAGATCGGGCGTGTCTTCGCCTACCGAGGAAAACTGGTAGATGCGATTGTGCTTGCCGATACGCGTCGGGCCTTTGAGGATTACATGCGGCCCGATCACGGTCCCCTCGCCGATTTCCACACCTGCGCCGATGATCGACCACGGGCCGACCTCGACGCCGTCAGCCAGTACGGCCGACGGATCGATGATTGCGCGAGGGTCAATCAAACTCATAGCTTGCGTTCCGCACAGATGATTTCAGCCGAGCAGACCGGCTTGCCGTCGACCGAAGCCTGGCATTCGAACTTCCAGATCTGACGCTTGCAGCTGATGAACTTGGCTTCCAGGATCAACTGGTCGCCCGGCAACACAGGCTGGCGGAAGCGCAATTTGTCGGAACCGACGAAGTAGTAAAGCGTGCCGTCGGCAGGCTTCACATCAAGCATTTTGAAACCGAGGATCCCGGCAGCCTGAGCCATCGCTTCGATGATCAGTACGCCCGGCATGATTGGATGCGCCGGGAAGTGACCATTGAAGAACGGTTCATTGATGCTGACATTCTTGTAGGCGCGAATGCGCTTGCCTTCAGTGTCCAGTTCCACCACCCGGTCCACCAGCAGGAACGGGTAACGGTGAGGCAGGTATTCGCGAATCTCGTTGATGTCCATCATTTCGGGGGGAAGCCTATGTAAAGATTGGGAGCGCGACTGACGCGCACTCCTCTAGCAAATCAAGGAGGCAGTCTAGAGGCTGTGCACACTTGATATGGAAATGGTATCAGCCATCTGATGAAGCATTGCCGTCAGGGGTCACTTCCCCTACGCGCTTTTCCAGCTGTTTCAAACGTCGCGCGATGTCATCGAGCTGACGAATACGGGCCGCGCTTTTGCGCCATTCGGCCGCTGGTTGCATGGCTGTACCGGAAGAGTAGGCGCCTGGCTCGGTAATCGAGTGCGTCACCATGGTCATCCCGGTGAGGAAAACGTTGTCGCAAATATCAATGTGGCCAACCAGCCCTACACCACCGGCGAGCATGCAATGCTTGCCGATTTTGGTGCTGCCGGAAATGCCGACACACGCGGCCATGGCGGTGTGATCACCGACCTGGACGTTGTGCGCAATCTGGATCTGATTGTCGAGCTTCACGCCATTGCCGATCACGGTATCGGCGAGCGCACCGCGGTCGATCGCGGTATTCACGCCAATCTCGACATCGTCGCCGATGGTCACGCCACCGATCTGGGCGATTTTCTGCCAAATGCCTTTTTCGTTGGCGAAACCGAAACCTTCGCCGCCGAGCACTGCACCGGACTGGATAACCACACGCTTGCCGATGCGCACGTCGTGATACAGCGTAACGCGCGGCGCGAGCCAGCCGCCTTCGCCGATTTCACTGCGCGCGCCGATGAAGCAATGCGCCCCCAATGTCACGTTTGCCGCAATCCGCGCTCCGGCCTCGATCACCACGAATGGGCCGATACTGGCGGTTGGATCAACCACGGCATCAGGCGCAATCACCGCAGACGAGTGGATACCCGCCGCTGCTTTTGGCTTTGGATCGAACAGGTGGGAGATACGCGCGTAAGCCAGGTAAGGATCAGGCACCACCAATGCATTACCGGCAAAACCTTCGGCATCGGCCTCTTTGAGCAGCAATGCAGCTGCCTGCGAGCCCGCCAGGTATTTGCGATATTGAGGGTTTGCCAGAAAGCTCAACTGAGCTGGGCCAGCCTCTTGCAAAGTGGCTAGCCCAGTAATTTGCTTCTCCGGGTCGCCACGCAGGGTGGCGCCGAGGAACTCGGCCAATTGGCCGAGTTTGATAGTCACGGTCATGGGTTACTTCAGCTGATTCATGCGCTCGATAACCTGGCGCGTGATGTCGTACTGAGGTTTGACATCAATCACTGCGCCACGCTCGAACACCAGGTCAAAACCACCTTTCTTGATGACTTCTTCCACTGCGCTATCCAGTTTCGGCTTCAGTTGCTTGAGCATTTCGCGGTCGGCAACGGCTTTGGCTTCGTTCAGCTCTTTGGACTGGAACTGAAAGTCACGGGCCTTTTGCTTGAATTCCAGCTCCAGACGCTCACGCTCGCCTTGCTGCATCTTGTCGCCACCGGCCATCAGACGGTCCTGAATGCCTTTGGCGCTGCTTTCCAGGGTCTTCAGTTTGGTCAGTTGCGGGCCGAATTTTTTCTCGGCATCGACGGCGTATTTCTTCGCCGCGTCAGATTCCAGCAAAGCCATCTGATAGTTCAGAACGGCGATTTTCATGTCGGCAAATGCCGGGCCTGCCACCATCAAGGAGGCCAGGAGAACCAATTGAGTCAACTTACGCACGATGCACTCCTACAAAATCCATTGTCGTTATCTTGGGTCAGACGCTTAGAACGTCTGGCCGAGGGAGAATTGGAACACTTGAGTTTCAGCGTCATCCGGTTTCTTGATCGGCATGGCCAACGCGAAGCTCAGAGGACCCAGTGCGGTGACCCAGGTCACACCCACACCCACGGAACTTGCCATGTTGCTCAGGCTGATGTCGTTGCACTTGGTGTTCGACGTCGAGCCGTTGGCATTGGTAGTGTCCTTGCACTGCGAGTCAAATACGTTACCCACATCCCAGAATACCGAAGTACGCAGGGAACGCTGATCCTTGACGAATGGCAGCGGGAACAGAACCTCGACACCACCCTGGATCAGGACGTTACCGCCGAACGGCAGTGGATCCTGGTCCGGGTCAGCCAGCGTACCCGGGTTGGTGCCTCGGCTTGGTGTACTACGCGGGCCGAGGGTGCTGTCCTTGAAGCCACGAACCGAGTTGAAACCACCAGCATAGTAGTTTTCATAGAACGGCAAGCCGTCAGTCGAACCGTAACCGTCGCCATAACCCAGCTCGGTGTGCAGACGCAGGGTGTAGTTCTCGGTGATCGGCTGGAACAGCTGACCGCGGTAATCAAGTTTGTAGAACGACAGGTCGCTGCCCGGAATGGTGGTTTCCAGGGTCAGGCTCTGGGAACGACCACGGGTCGGCAATACACCTTTGTTCAGGGTCGACTCGGACCAGCCGGCCGAAGCCTTGAAGTTCAGGTACTTGTCGCCTTCCTTGTTAACGAAGTCGAAAATCTCGTCAACGGTGTAAGTACCGGTCTTGATCTCGTCCTGTTGCGCGGACAGACCGAAGGTCAGGCGCGAAGTCTCGCTGATCGGGTAGCCGATGTTGACGCCGGCACCCAGGCTGTCTACCGCATAGCTTGCTACGTCGACGTCGAGGTCTTTGTAGTCGGTGGTGCGATAGAACGCGTTGTAGCCCAGGCTCACGCCATCGGCGGTCCAGTACGGGTCAACGTAGCCGAAGTTGTAGCGGCTCTGGTATTCGCTTCGGGTCAGACCGACGCTGACGCGGTTACCGGTACCGAGGAAGTTGTTCTGGGTGATCGAACCACCGAGGATCAGACCGGCACTCTGGGCGAAACCGACACTGGCGGTAATCGAACCGGAAGCCTGCTCTTCAACGGCGTAGTTCACGTCCACCTGGTCGTCGACACCTGGCACAGCCGGGGTTTCGACGTTGACTTCCTTAAAGAAGCCCAGACGCTCAAGACGGGTCTTGGATTGGTCGATCAGGTAGGTCGAAGCCCAGCCGCCCTCCATCTGACGCATTTCACGACGCAGCACTTCGTCTTCCGACTTGGTGTTGCCACGGAAGTTGATACGGTTGACGTAGGCGCGCTTGCCCGGATCGACAGCAAACAGGATGTCGACGGTGTGGTCGTCATCGTGTGGCTGAGGCACGCCGTTGACGTTGGCGAAGGTGTAACCCTCGTTACCCAGACGACGGGTGATCAGTTCGGACGTGGTAGTCATCAGCTTGCGCGAGAACACCTGGCCTTTCTGCACCAGCAACAACGATTTGACCTGATCTTCAGGGACTTTCAGATCACCGCTGAGTTTGACGTCACGAACGGTGTACTTCTCGCCTTCGGTCACGTTGACGGTGATGTAGACGTGCTTCTTGTCCGGGGTGATGGACACCTGGGTCGAAGCGATATCCATGTTGATATAGCCACGGTCCAGGTAGTAGGAACGCAGACGCTCCAGGTCACCAGACAGTTTTTCACGGGCGTACTTGTCATCGTTCTTGAAGAACGACAGCCAGTTGGTGGTTTTCAGTTCGAACAGGTCGGTCAGGTCTTCCTCGGGGAAAACCGTGTTGCCCACCACGTTGATGTGCTGAATGGCCGCAACGGTGCCTTCGTTGATCTTCACTTTCAGACCAACGCGATTACGCGGCTGCGATACCACTTCGGTATCGACGGTAGCCGAATAGCGGCCTTGCGCGACGTACTGACGTTGCAGTTCGTTACGCACGCCTTCGAGGGTGGCACGCTGGAAGATCTCGCCTTCGGAGAGACCGGATTGCTTGAGGCCCTTCATCAGGTCTTCAGTTGAGATCGCCTTGTTACCTTCGATCTCGATACTGGCGACGGATGGACGCTCGACAACCGTGATTACCAGAACGTTGCCTTCGCGGCCCAGCTGGATATCTTGAAAGAAACCGGTTTTGAACAACGCACGAGTGGATTCCACCAGGCGACGATCATCCGCCTGCTCACCGACGTTCAACGGCAAGGCACCAAAGACGCTACCCGCGGAGACCCGCTGGAGGCCATTGACGCGAATATCAGAGATAGTGAAGGACTCGGCGTGAACTTCGGCGATCATCAATACGGTGAGAACCGCAGTTAGCAGCAGACGTTTCATGAAGTCCTTTCTTATTCCAACTGGCAATAAACAAACTGCCGCAAAATGCGGCAGATTCGCAATTCAGCGAAGCGTTACAGTCGACCCAGATCGTTGACCAGAGCAAGCAACATCACCCCGACCACCAAACTGATACCGATCTGTATCCCCCAACCTTGCACCCGATCCGACAAGGGACGACCACGCGCCCACTCGATCAGATAAAACAACAAATGCCCCCCATCCAGTACAGGAATGGGCAGCAAATTCAGAACGCCCAGGCTAATACTCAGATAAGCAAGGAAATTCAGGAAATCAGCGACGCCCGACTGGGCAGAAGCGCCCGCCACTTTAGCAATGGTTATCGGTCCACTCAAGTTTTTTACCGAGAGCTCGCCGAAGAGCATTTTCTTCAGTGAATCCAGCGTCAGGATGCTCATGGTCCAAGTGCGACGGGCACCCTCGCCAATTGCGGCCAAAGGCCCGTAACTGACCTCGCGGATCATCTCCGGTGGCCAGTCGACAGCTTTTACACCGGCGCCCAGATATCCGCTTGGCGACTTGCTTTCACCGCGCGCCGCCAGGGTTACCGGGACGTCGATTTGAGCACCGTCGCGCTCGATGCGCAGCATGATTTTGGTATCAGGACGCGTACGAACGGTATCGACCACCTGCTGCCAGTCATTCAGCGCCTGACCATCAAGGGCGAGCAGGCGATCACCGGTTTTCAGACCGGCCGCTTGCGCCGGGCCTTTCGGATCAAGCTCGGCAAGTACCGGCGGCAGGGCTGGACGCCATGGCCGAATCCCCAGCGAGCGAATCGGATCCGGCTCATCGGCACCTTTGAGCCAGTGATCCAGCGCCAGCTCGCGCGGCGAATCCGCGGTGGAACCTTGTTCACGCACGACCAGTTGCAGCGAGCCGCTCTCGCCCAGCCGGCGTACCAGCTGCAAATTCACGGCAGCCCAACCGGTAGTCGGCTCACCATCGATGGCGACGATTTCCTGGCCGGAAGTCAGACCGGCCTTGGCGGCGATGCTGCCGGACTCGACTGCACCGATGACCGGGCGGATCTGCTCGCTACCGAGCATGGCCAGCACCCAGAAGAACACCAGGGCCAACAGAAAGTTGGCGATGGGACCTGCGGCAACAATGGCGATACGCTGACGTACGGATTTGCGGTTGAACGACTGATCAAGCTGATCGGCCGGCACTTCGCCCTCGCGCTCATCGAGCATCTTGACGTAGCCGCCCAACGGGATCGCGGCAACGACGAACTCGGTGCCTTGCTTGTCGCGCCAGCGTAGCAGCGGCATGCCGAAGCCTACGGAAAAACGCAGAACCTTGACGCCACAGCGACGCGCGACCCAGAAGTGGCCGAATTCGTGAAAAGTGACCAGCACTCCCAAGGCGATCAGGGTGCCGGCAATCATATAGAGCGCGCTCATCTACTTTCTCCGCAATCCTGTTCAGTGCCGCGTGTAGCCATTGTGTTGCAAAACTTATCGGTCGTGACGACTCAACCACTGTTCAGCCAGCACTCGCGCTTTCGCGTCCGCCGTGAACACCGCATCGAGATCATCCAGTGCAACCACCGGCTCGAGATTCAAGACTTCCTCGATGATACTCGCGATTTCCAGGTAACGAACCCGTCCGTCGAGAAACGCTGCCACAGCGACTTCGTTGGCCGCATTCAACATGGCCGGTGCGCTGTCGCCTGCTTCAGCAGCTTGACGAGCCAGACGCAGACATGGAAAGCGCTCTTCATCCGGCGCTTCGAAATCCAGCCGGGCAATCGCAAACAGATCCAGCGGCGCAACACCGGAGTCGATGCGCTCCGGCCACGCCAGAGCATTGGCAATCGGCGTGCGCATATCGGGGTTACCCAATTGCGCCAACACCGAACCGTCCACGTAATCGACCAGCGAATGAATCACGCTCTGCGGGTGAATCACCACTTCGACCTGCGCAGGCTTGGCATCGAACAACCAGCAGGCCTCGATCAGCTCAAGCCCTTTGTTCATCATGCTCGCCGAATCCACGGAGATCTTGCGCCCCATGGACCAGTTCGGATGCGCGCAGGCCTGATCAGGTGAAACATGCTCCAACTCGGCCATCGGCGTCTGCCGGAAAGGGCCGCCGGAAGCTGTCAGCAAAATCCGCCGCACACCTACCGAACTCAATCCGCGCGCAAAATCCTGCGGCATGCACTGGAAAATCGCGTTGTGCTCGCTGTCGATCGGCAGCAGCACCGAACCGCTTTTACGCACGGCCTGCATGAACAAGGCGCCGGACATCACCAGCGCTTCCTTGTTGGCGAGAAGAATCTTCTTGCCCGCCTCGACCGCCGCCAGCGTTGGACGCAAACCAGCGGCACCGACGATGGCTGCCATGACTGCATCGACCTCAGGGGCCGCTGCGACCTGACACAAACCCTCTTCCCCGACCAGCACGCGGGTCGGCAACCCGGCCGCCCGCAAGTCATCCTGCAGGCTGCGCGCCGCGCCTGCTTGCGGGACCACCGCGTACTGCGGCACATGACGCACGCACAAAGCGAACAACTCACTCAGTCGAGTGAACCCGCTCAGCGCAAAAACCTGATAACGCTCAGGGTGACGCGCGATGACATCAAGGGTGCTCAAGCCGATCGAACCGGTTGCCCCCAGAACAGTGATCTGCTGTGGGCGGCTCAAGGTGCAGCCATCCACAGCAATACTGCGAATACCGGAATGGCTGCCGTCAGGCTGTCGATACGATCGAGCACGCCGCCATGGCCGGGCAGCAGGTTACTGCTGTCCTTGATGCCGGACTGACGCTTGAACATGCTTTCAGTGAGGTCGCCTACCACCGAAATGAACACGATCAGTGCCGCGCCGATCAGCCCCTTGAGCAACTCGGCCACCGTCCAGTCGCGCACCAGGCCGACAATCGCGGTAATCACCAGACTCAGAGCCAGGCCACCATAGACACCTTCCCAGCTTTTACCGGGACTGACGTGTGGCGCCAGCTTGCGCTTGCCGAAGGCCCGGCCGGAAAAGTACGCACCGATGTCTGCGCCCCAGACCAGCACCATCACCGCCATGATCAGCCAGTTACCCAGTGGATACTGCTTGATCTGCACCAGACCTTGCCAGGCCGGCAGCAGAATCAACAGACCAATGACCAGTTTGGTCGCGGCACTGGACCAGTGCTCGCTCGAGCGCGGATAGGTCAGCACCAGCCATGTCGCCACCGCCCACCACAACACGGACGCACCCAATACCCATGGCGCAAGACCGGGCAGGATGTACATGACGAACAGCATCAGGGCGACCACGGCAGCAAAGCCGACACGGAAGGTTTGCGCGGTAAAACCTGCCAGGCGCGCCCATTCCCAGGCACCCAGACTCACGACCAGACCGATGAAAAGCGCAAAGCCCGAGCCTTCGAGCAGGAAAAACCCGCACAAGGCGATCGGCAGCAAGATCAGTGCAGTAATGATTCGTTGTTTAAGCATTAAACCCGGGCTCCAGCTTCGATCTGCTCGCTCGTTTTACCGAAGCGACGTTGACGCGAAGCGTAATCGGCCAGCGCATTGCGCATGGCATCGTGTTTGAAGTCCGGCCAGAACAGGTCGGAGAAGTACAACTCGGCGTAAGCCAGCTGCCACAACAGGAAATTGCTGATGCGATGCTCGCCGCCCGTGCGAATGCACAGGTCAGGCAGCGGCAGATCACCGGTCGCCAGACAGGTTTGCAACAGGTCCGGCGTGATGTCCTCCGGACGCAGATGCCCGGCCTGAACTTCGCGCGCCAAGCGCTGCGCAGCCTGGGCAATATCCCACTGACCGCCGTAATTGGCAGCGATCTGCAGGACAAAGCGATTGGCACCGACGGTCATCGCCTCGGCTTCGCGCATCGCTGCCTGTAGCTCAGGATGGAAGCGCGAGCGATCACCGATGATGCGCAGGCTGATGTTGTTGTCGTTGAGGCGCTTGGCCTCACGACGCAACGCCTTGAAGAACAGATCCATCAAGGCGCTGACCTCATCGGCCGGGCGCTGCCAGTTTTCACTGGAAAAGGCGAACAGGGTCAACACTTCGACCTTGGCCTCAGCGCAGACCTCGATTACCGCACGCACGGCATCCACGCCCGCTTTATGCCCGGCGACACCTGGCATAAAGCGTTTTTTAGCCCAGCGATTGTTACCATCCATGATGATCGCGACATGGCGCGGCACCGCGGACGGCGCAGTCTGCTTGGTCTTGTCCATTAAAAACTCGACCCTTAAACGGCCATCAGATCCGCTTCTTTTTGCTTGGTAGCCGTGTCGATATCAGCCTCTGCCTTGTCGGTCAGTTTCTGGATATCGGCAGCAGCACGACGCTCTTCGTCTTCGCTGATTTCTTTGTCCTTGACCAGCTTCTTCAGCTCGCCCAGGGCATCACGACGAATATTGCGCACGGCAACACGAGCGTCTTCAGCAGCACTGCGCGCCTGCTTGGTGAAGCCCTTGCGGGTTTCCTCAGTCAGGGCAGGCATGGAGATCAGCAGCAATTCGCCCAGGTTGGTCGGATTGAGGTTCAGGCCAGCGCTCTGGATTGCCTTGTCGACCGCCGCGAGCATGTTGCGCTCGAAAGCTACGACTTGCAGGGTGCGCGAGTCTTTTACAGTGATGTTGGCCACTTGGGTGATGGAGGTGTCTGCGCCGTAGTACGGCACCATCACGCTGCCCAGGATGCTTGGGTGAGCCTTGCCGGTACGAATCTGGCCGAATGCATGGGCCAGAGAGTCCAGGGATTTTTGCATGCGCTCTTGAGCGTCTTTTTTGATTTCGTTGATCATTGTTGACCTTCCTCGATCAGGGTGCCTTCAGCGCCGCCATGGACGATGTTCAGCAGGGCACCAGGCTTGTTCATGTTGAATACGCGCAGCGGCATCTTGTGGTCGCGGCACAGGCAGATAGCTGTCAGGTCCATTACACCCAGCTTGCGATCCAGTACTTCATCATAAGTCAGATGATCGAACTTCTCGGCATGCGGATCTTTGAACGGGTCAGCGGTGTAGACGCCATCGACCTTGGTCGCTTTGAGCACGACATCGGCATCGATTTCGATTGCACGCAGACAGGCTGCCGAATCCGTGGTGAAGAACGGATTACCGGTACCGGCCGCGAAAATCACCACGTCCTTGGAGTTCAGGTGGCGCATGGCTTTGCGGCGATCATAGTGATCGGTCACGCCAACCATGGAAATCGCCGACATGACGATGGCCGAGATATTGGCACGTTCCAGCGCGTCGCGCATGGCCAGGGCGTTCATCACAGTGGCCAGCATGCCCATGTGGTCGCCCGTAACCCGATCCATACCGGCTTTGCTCAGGGCTTCGCCACGGAACAGGTTGCCGCCGCCGATCACCAGACCGACCTGAACGCCGATGCCGACCAATTGGCCGACTTCCAGCGCCATGCGATCCAATACCTTTGGATCGATCCCGAACTCTTCCGAGCCCATCAGGGCCTCGCCGCTAAGCTTGAGTAGAATGCGTTTATAGCGAGCCTGATAACCACTGCCCTGCTGAGCCATTGCGAATCTCTCCTGCGGCGTATTTAAAATTCTTTGCGAGCTGTTTACAGCTGGCGTTCACTCTAGCTTGGCGCTGCTTCAGCGCCATCGGAACATGGCTTTGTAAGTCAGTTCCAAGTGGAAACCAATAAAAAATTGGCAACCCCATTTGAAAAGAGGCTGCGCGCGTAAGCGGGCAGCCTCTTTCGGGCGACAGTTGAAAAACCGTCTTATTGCTTGGCGGCAGCCAGCTGGGCAGCAACTTCTTCGGCGAAGTTGTCGACCGGCTTCTCGATGCCTTCGCCTACTTTGAAGTAGGTGAAGGAAACGATTTCAGCACCGGCTTTCTTGGCCAGTTCGCCAACCTTGATTTCAGGGTTCTTGACGAACGCCTGCTCAACCAGGCTTGCTTCAGCCAGGAACTTGCTGATACGGCCTTTGACCATATTTTCAACAATGTTTTCTGGCTTGCCTTTGATTTTTTCTTCGTTCAGCTGCAGGAACACAGCTTTTTCGCGCTCGATAGCTTCAGCCGAAACTTCCGATGGCAGCAGGAACTCAGGGTTGCTGGCCGCTACGTGCATAGCGATGTCTTTGGCCAGTTCAACGTTGCCGCCTTTCAGAACAACTGCAACACCGATCTTGTTGCCGTGCAGGTAGCCACCAACAACGTCGCCTTCTACGCGAACCAGACGACGGATGTTGACGTTTTCGCCAACCTTGCCGACCAGTACCAGGCGAGCAGCTTCTTGAGCTTCGATCAGTGGAGCAACATCAGTCAGCTTGTCAGCGAAGGCTTTTTCGATGCTTTCAGCAACGAATGCCTTGAAGTCGTCCTGCAGAGCCAGGAAGTCGGTCTGCGAGTTCACTTCCAGCAGAACAGCAGATTTGCCGTCTTCTTTCAGAGCGATGGCGCCTTCAGCGGCAACGTTGCCAGCTTTTTTGGCAGCCTTGATTGCGCCCGAAGCACGCATATCATCAATGGCTTTTTCGATGTCGCCGTCAGCCTTTTCCAGGGCTTTCTTGCAATCCATCATGCCTTCGCCGGTACGCTCGCGCAGTTCTTTAACCAACGCTGCAGTAATTGCTGCCATTTTCAAATTCCTCTTGGATAGGTTTTCAACCATTCCACCCGATCGAACGGGCGTTCAATTCGTCCCGAACCCCATCTTGTAGCTGCTGCACGTTACAGAAGCTGTAGCTGCGCCGCCGACAAGTGGTTTTCGAGGTGGCAAAAAGGGGGCCAAGCCCCCTTTTTGCTTACTGAGTCAACGCCAGGGCGTCAATTACTCAGCTGCAGCCTGAGTTTCTTCAGCTGCGAATTCTACAGTGCCGCCGGCAACATTGTTGCGACCACGGATAACTGCGTCAGCCATCGAACCCATGTACAGCTGGATAGCGCGGATTGCGTCATCGTTGCCTGGGATGATGTAGTCAACGCCTTCCGGGCTGCTGTTGGTATCGACAACGCCGATTACCGGGATGCCCAGCTTGTTGGCTTCGGTGATCGCGATGCGCTCGTGGTCAACGTCGATCACGAACAGTGCGTCTGGCAGACCGCCCATGTCCTTGATGCCGCCCAGCGAACGATCCAGCTTCTCAAGATCACGAGTGCGCATCAGCGCTTCTTTCTTGGTCAGCTTGGCGAAAGTACCGTCTTCGGCTTGAACTTCAAGGTCACGCAGACGCTTGATGGAAGCACGAATGGTTTTGAAGTTGGTCAGCATGCCGCCCAACCAGCGGTGATCGACGTACGGCGAACCGCAACGTGCTGCTTCTTCAGCAACGATCTTGCCAGCGGAACGCTTGGTGCCGACGAACAGAATCTTGTTTTTGCCCTGGGCCAGACGCTCTACGAAAGTCAGAGCTTCGTTGAACATTGGCAGGGTTTTTTCAAGGTTGATGATGTGAATCTTGTTACGCGCGCCGAAAATGTACTTACCCATTTTCGGATTCCAGTAACGGGTTTGGTGACCGAAGTGCACACCGGCCTTCAGCATATCGCGCATATTGACTTGGGACATGATAGTTCCTTAATAAGTCGGGTTTGGCCTCCACGTATCCCAATGACCAACCAGTGGCATAAAGCCAAAAGCACCCAGGTCATCGTGTCGACACGTGTGTGGATTTAAGCCTTTCGGGGTATCCCCGGAAAGCGGCGCATTTTATACCACAGGGTGCGCAGAAACGGAACCCGAAATCTGTATTCGCACCAAGGACATGGGCGCAGCCCCCTTGGAATCGGCTCCGAACGCACCACTGTATAGAGAGAAGCGATGCACGCAGGCACTGAATTGCGCCGTGCGTCTGTTAGAATCGCGTTTTTCAGGGTCGCAAAACGCACACCTGCCACCCTATTCGTATCAGCAAGCGCCGCCGAGCGCAGAGAGAGCCTGTATGACCGTCAACCTCAAAACCCCCGAGGACATCGCTGGCATGCGTGTCGCCGGCAAACTGGCCGCCGATGTGCTGGAAATGATTGCCGAACACGTCAAACCGGGCATCACCACCGATGAGCTGAACCAGATCTGCCACGACTACATCGTCAACGTGCAGCAAGCCATCCCTGCCCCGCTCAACTACAAGGGCTACCCGAAGTCGATCTGCACTTCGATCAACCATGTGGTCTGCCACGGCATCCCGAACGACAAGCCGCTGAAAAACGGCGACACCCTGAACATCGACGTCACCGTGATCAAAGACGGTTACCACGGCGACACCAGCCGCATGTTCCACGTCGGCGAAGTACCGGTGTGGGCCGAGCGCCTGTCGCAGATCACTCAGGAATGCATGTACAAGGCGATCGAGATCGTCAAACCCGGCTGCCGCCTTGGCGACATCGGCGAAGTGATCCAGAAGCACGCGGAAAAGAACGGTTTCTCGGTGGTCCGCGAGTTCTGCGGTCACGGCATCGGCAAGGTGTTCCACGAAGAGCCGCAGATTTTGCACTACGGCCGCGCTGGCACCGGCATGGAACTGAAGGCCGGCATGACCTTCACCATCGAGCCGATGATCAACCAGGGCAAGGCCGACACCAAAGTATTGGGCGACGGCTGGACCGCGATCACCAAGGACCGCAAGCTCTCGGCACAGTGGGAACACACCCTGCTGGTGACCGATACCGGCTACGAGATCTTCACCCTGCGCGCCGACGACACCATCGCGCGCATCTCGGCCTGATCCACACAACGCTCCCAGCCTTATAGAAGGAAAGCCAATCGATGCCGCAGGTGGATCCCGAACTCTTCGACCGCGGCCAGTTCCAGGCTGAACTGGCTCTCAAAGCGAGTCCTATCGCGGCGTTCAAGAAGGCGATCCGCCAGGCTCGCGAAGTGCTCGACGCGCGTTTTCGCAATGGCCGCGACATCCGTCGGCTGATCGAAGACCGTGCCTGGTTCGTCGACAATATCCTGCAAAAGGCCTGGGACCAGTTCAACTGGAGCGAAGACGCCGACATCGCGCTGGTCGCGGTCGGCGGTTATGGTCGCGGCGAGCTGCACCCCTATTCCGACATCGACCTGCTGATCCTGCTGGACAGCGCCGATCACGAAATTTTTCGCGACTCGATCGAGCGCTTTCTGACGCTGCTGTGGGACATCGGCCTGGAAGTCGGCCAGAGCGTGCGCTCGGTCGACGAATGCGCCGAAGAAGCCCGCGCCGACCTGACGGTGGTCACCAACCTGATGGAAAGCCGCACCATTTGCGGCCCCGAGCGTCTGCGCCAGCGCATGCTCGATGTCACCAGCACTGCACACATGTGGCCGGCCAAGGAGTTTTTCCTGGCCAAGCGCGCCGAACAGAAGGCCCGCCATCACAAGTACAACGACACCGAATACAACCTGGAACCCAACGTCAAAGGCTCGCCCGGCGGACTGCGGGATATTCAGACGATCCTCTGGGTGGCCCGACGTCAGTACGGCACGCTTAACCTGCGCGCCCTCGCCGGCGAAGGCTTTTTGGTCGAGAGCGAAAACGCCCTGCTCGCCTCCTCCCAGGAATTCCTCTGGAAAGTGCGTTACGCCCTGCACATGCTTGCCGGGCGTTCAGAAGATCGCCTGCTGTTCGATCATCAACGCACCATCGCCGGCCTGCTCGGTTTTGAAGGTGACGACGCCAAACAGGCGGTCGAAAACTTCATGCAGCAGTATTTCCGCGTGGTGATGAGCATTGCCCAGCTCAGCGACCTGATCATCCAGCACTTCGAGGAAGTCATCCTCGCACCAGAAGACGAAGCGCCGCCGCAACCGATCAATTCGCGCTTCCAGCTGCACGACGGCTACATCGAAGCGCGCAACGACAACGTGTTCCGCCGCACGCCATTTGCCATGCTGGAAATCTTCGTGCTGATGGCCCAGCAGCCAGATATCAAAGGCGTGCGCGCCGACACCATTCGTCTGCTGCGCGAGCATCGTCACCTGATCGACGACAACTTCCGTAACGATATTCGCAACACCAGCCTGTTCATCGAGCTGTTCAAGTGCAAGATCGGCATCCACCGCAACCTGCGCCGAATGAACCGTTACGGGATTCTCGGGCGTTATCTGCCGGAGTTCGGCTTTATCGTCGGGCAAATGCAGCACGACCTGTTCCACATCTATACGGTCGATGCGCACACGCTGAACCTGATCAAGCACCTGCGCAAATTGCAGTACACCCAGGTCTCGGAGAAATTCCCGCTGGCCGCCAAGCTGATGGCCAAGCTGCCCAAGCCCGAGCTGATCTACATGGCCGGTCTGTACCACGACATCGGCAAGGGTCGGCACGGCGATCACTCGGAGATCGGCGCGGTCGATGCCGAGGCGTTCTGCCAGCGCCACCAGTTGCCGGTGTGGGACAGTCGCCTGATTGTCTGGCTGGTGCAAAACCACCTGGTGATGTCGACCACCGCCCAACGCAAGGACTTGTCCGATCCGCAAGTGATTCACGATTTCGCCCTGGCGGTCGGCGATGAAACCCGTCTCGACTACCTCTACGTGCTGACCGTGGCCGACATCAACGCGACCAACCCGACGCTGTGGAACTCATGGCGCGCCAGCCTGCTGCGCCAGCTCTACACCGAAACCAAACGCGCCTTGCGCCGTGGCCTGGAAAACCCGGTGGATCGCGAAGAGCAGATCCGTCAGACCCAGAGCGCGGCACTGGATATTCTGGTGCGTGGCGGTACCGATCCGGACGACGTCGAGCAGTTGTGGGCGCAGTTGGGCGATGACTACTTCCTGCGGCACACGGCGGGCGACGTGGCCTGGCACAGCGACGCGATCCTCCAGCAGCCGGTCGATGGCGGTCCGCTGGTGCTGATCAAGGAAACCACCCAACGCGAATTCGAGGGCGGCACGCAGATCTTCATTTATGCACCGGACCAGCATGACTTCTTCGCCGTGACCGTGGCGGCGATGGATCAGCTCAACCTGAACATTCATGACGCCCGGGTCATCACCTCGAGCAGCCAGTTCACCCTCGACACCTACATCGTGCTCGACAACGAAGGCGAATCCATCGGCGACAACCCGGCGCGGGTCAAACAGATCCGCGACGGTTTGACCGAAGCGCTGCGCAATCCGGACGACTACCCGACGATCATCCAGCGTCGGGTGCCACGCCAGCTCAAGCATTTCGCGTTTGCGCCGCAGGTGACCATCCACAACGACGCGCAGCGTCCGGTGACCGTGCTGGAACTGACCGCGCCGGACCGGCCGGGCCTGTTGGCACGGATTGGCGGGATTTTTCTCGAGTTCGACCTGTCGCTGCAAAACGCCAAGATTGCGACCCTGGGCGAGCGCGTGGAAGACGTGTTCTTCATCACCGACGCGCACAACCAGCCGCTGTCCGACCCGCTGCTGTGCAGCCGTTTGCAGGATGCGATTGTTGAGCAGTTGAGCGTCAATCAGGAACCGGATATCAAGCTTTCGCGTATCAGTATTTGAATCAATGAATTTCCCCTGTTGGAACCGGCAAGCTCCACTGCAAGCCTGGCAATGACCCCATGTGGGAGCGAGCCTGCTCGCGATAGCGGTGCTTCAGCACACATAAATGCTGAATCTGCCGCCCTCATCGCGAGCAGGCTCGCTCCCACAGGTTTCTCATCCAGCCTGAAAGTTGGAGCATGGCCACTCCCACATTGAACGAGGCCCCAATGAACAACGCTCTGAACCAGCTCCAGCCTTACCCGTTCGAAAAGCTCCGCGCCCTGCTCGGCACCGTGACGCCGAACCCGGACAAACGTCCGATCGCCCTGTCGATCGGCGAGCCGAAACATCGCTCGCCAAGCTTTGTCGCCGAAGCGCTGGCGAACAATCTGGATCAGATGGCGGTTTATCCGACCACGTTGGGCATCCCGGCCCTGCGCGAAGCCATCGCTGGCTGGTGCGAGCGGCGTTTTGGCGTGCCGAGCGGCTGGATCGATCCGGCGCGCAATGTGCTGCCGGTCAACGGCACCCGCGAAGCGTTGTTCGCCTTCACCCAGACCGTGATCAACCGTGGCGATGATGCGCTGGTCGTCAGCCCGAACCCGTTCTATCAGATCTACGAAGGCGCCGCGTTCCTCGCCGGGGCCAAGCCGCACTATCTGCCGTGCCTCGACGAGAACGGCTTCAACCCGGATTTCGATGCCGTTTCTCCCGACATCTGGAAGCGCTGCCAGATCCTCTTCCTGTGCTCGCCAGGCAACCCGACCGGCGCGCTGATTCCGGTCGATGTGCTGAAAAAACTCATCGCCCTGGCTGACGAATACGACTTCGTGATCGCCGCCGACGAGTGCTACAGCGAGCTGTATTTCGAAGAACAGACCCCGCCGCCGGGCCTGCTGACGGCCTGCGTTGAATTGGGTCGCAAGGATTTCAAGCGCTGCGTGGTGTTCCACAGTTTGTCCAAGCGCTCCAACCTGCCGGGCCTGCGTTCCGGTTTCGTCGCCGGCGACGCCGATATCCTCAAGGGTTTCCTGCTCTATCGCACCTACCACGGCTGCGCGATGCCGGTCCAAACCCAACTGGCCTCCGTCGCCGCCTGGAACGACGAAGAACACGTGCGCGCCAACCGTGCGCTGTACCGCGAGAAGTTCGACGCGGTACTGGCAATCCTCAGCCCGGTGATGGACGTTCAGCGTCCTGATGGCAGTTTCTACCTGTGGCCGAATGTGCAGGGTGACGATACTGCGTTCTGCCGGGACCTGTTCGAACAGGAACACGTGACCGTAGTCCCGGGTTCTTACCTGTCCCGCGATGTCGACGGAGTCAACCCGGGTGCAGGTCGCGTGCGGATGGCACTGGTTGCGCCGCTGGCAGAATGTGTCGAGGCTGCGGAACGTATCCGCGACTTCATCAAGCGCCGCTAACTAACGTTTATATATTCCCGCACGATGCAATGTCGTGCGGGAACAAACACCACGCAACATATCAACTCCCCGCATCGTCTTCCTATCTTCAGCCCCGACACTTACTCTGTCCGTCAGGCCGAACCCGGTTATTTAAAAAAACAAATTCCACGCCCCCCCAAAAAAACAACAAAGCGTCTATTACGGAAAGTTATTCATGGATGATATTAAAGATTGTTTTGTTAAAGCGCCCAAAGACATTAACGCGTCTTACCAAACGGCCATTGAGGAGAATCCCGCCAATCGCGGTGCGCCCAGCGGTCGGCAGAAAAGAGCCGTGTTCAAGCATCGCAAACTCTGGACACCCGGCCGAACCCTGCGCATTCGCGTGCTGGCCGGTGACGCGGCCTACAAGCAAGCCATTCGCGCGGCCGCAGAGACATGGACTGCTTTTATCAATCTCAACTTCGACTTTGTCGATGACGGTGATGCCGAGATTCGTATATCCGATGACGGCGGAGCCTACTGGTCGCTGATCGGCACTGACGCATTAACCATTGATGATCAAAGCGAAGCCACTATGAATCTTTCGCCTGATCACAACTTGTCGCTCAAGTTCTTCATGGCCAATGCCATACATGAGTTCGGTCATGTACTGGGTGCCGAACATGAACATCTGCATCCACAGATGACCATTCCCTGGGACAAGCAAGCCGTCTACGAGCACTTTGGCGCAGAAGATGATCTGGCCCGCAGCAGCATCGACGAGCGTTATTTCAATCTTCTCGATGCCAGTGAAGTCGACAACTCGGCTTACGACCCAAAGTCCATCATGCACTACGCCATCCGCCAGAGCTGGACTCAGGGTGACTTCCAGATTCACCTGAATCTGCAGCTCAGCGACAAAGACAAGGCTTTCATATCCGCAGCTTATCCACAGCCCGATGCCTGACAGGACGTCAGGTTTCATCAAAACCACTCACTTCATGCATCACTTAAAAAGGATTTCAAGAATGCCAGACTGCAAAATCTGTACGACACTGCCGCCGAAAAGCCAAAGTCCTTCCTATCAGGCCGCGCTTGCCGAAAACCCTGCCAACGTCAGCAGACAGGGCATTTCCTTACTGGGCGTGGCCCTTGATGGAAAGGTATGGAAAGCGTTCAGGACGCTTAGCGTCACGTTTCTCGATAACCTGACGAACGACGAGCAAAGGCAGTATCGGGAAGTCATTCGGGAATGGGGCAACCATATCAATCTGGATATCGCGTTCACGAGCGAGCGCGATGCCGACATTCGCATCAAGACCAAAACCAGTGACAACAGCTCTGCCGTTGGCACAGACGCACTCACCGTCGATGTGCAGAATCCAACGATGTACATTGCCGAAAAGCCAGGCAGCAGCAGATTCAGAACGGTATTACTGCACGAGTTCGGCCACGCCTTGGGCTTCGAACACGAGCATTTGCACCCGTACGCCAACATCCCTTGGAACAAGCAAAAGGTTTACGACCACTTCACGCGACTCGGTATGAGCAGAGCCGCTATTGACGAAAACTTCTTCACCAAGATCAATCAAAAGATGTCTGTGACCGCTTATGATCAAAAGTCGATCATGCACTACCCGATAGAAAAAACCTTCACCGACGGAGTATTTGAGGTCACTGAAAACACCGAACTAAGTAGATTGGATATACACATGGCGCGAACCGTTTATCCCCGATAAAACCAGCAATCCGATCAACACCCATGCGGGACTACTTCAACACCCCCAGATTGGCCTCACTCAAATCAAGCTCACCTAATACCTCGCGCAATACGTCATCACCGATCTGGTGATGACGGCTGAGGCTGTAGAGTTCCAGACGTTGCGCGCGAAGTGCCTTGAGGCGTAAACGACGCTCGAGCAGATCCATCTGAAACGCCAGGGCCTGTGCTTCGGCCGAGTCGTTGAAGACATCGAGCTGATGGCGGTACTCGGACATGATCCGCGCCTTGAGTTCTGCCGCGAGAGCGGCCTGCGCTGCATCCTGCGGGCCGACCTCCTCGGTTTCCAGCGCATGAATCGCTGCCTCGGCGGTCTTGCGCCAGGCGTCGCGCACTTCCTGGCGACGTTTGTCGTCCGGGCTTTTTTCGATGCCGCGCAACAACAGAGGCAGAGCGATACACGCCGAAATCAACGACAGCAGAATCACCCCGGCAGCGATAAAGATCAGCAGATCACGCTCGGGAAACGCCTCCGCGCCCATCAACATCGGCACCGACATCACACCCGCCAGCGTCACCGCACCGCGTACGCCACCCACCGTCAGCAGCCAGCAGGAGCGCGCCGTCGGCACCTGAGTCAACTCGTTCTTGCCACGCAAACGCCGCAGCAACACCGACAAGCGCCAGATGCTCTGCACCCAGATAAACCGCAGCAGCACCAAGGCGAGAAAGATCGCCACCACGTCGAGACAGCGATAGAACAGGGTCGGCCATAACGTCGGTTCGTGGCTGACCACCGCTTTGATGATGTCCGGCAACTGCAGACCGAGCAGCAGGAAGATCAACCCGTTGAAGGCAAACTCCAGCAGCGACCAGACGCTGCGATTAAGCAAGCGGGTGCTGGTTTGCCGAGGCAGCAGATCGAGCCAGCTCTGCATCATGCCCGCCGCCACTGCCGAGAGAATGCCCGAGACCCCGAGGCGTTCAGCCAATACATAAGCAGCGAACGGCAGCAGCAACATGAACACCACGTGCGTGGCGGGATCGTCCCAGCCTCGCGCGATCATCCAGGCGCGCAGGCGCCCGACCAGCCAGCTCAAGGCCACGCCGACGGCCAGCCCACCGAGGGCCACCACGACAAAGGTCAGGCTGGCGTTGGTCAGCGAGAACACGCCGGTGATCGCCGCGGCCAGTGCGAACTTGAAGGTCACCAGACCCGAGGCGTCGTTCATCAACGCTTCGCCCTGCAAGATATGCATCAGCGGCGTCGGCAAGCGGTTC